>CAKRSS010000017.1 GCA_934401725.1 uncultured Eubacteriales bacterium
CGGAAAAGGGATGGCGGTCGGGATATAGTGAGCGGGAACCGATTGCTCTCGGGGCGCTGCCCCGAACCCCGCCAAGGAGGCTTTTTGAAAAAAGCCCCCTTGGAACCCGCAAAAACTTTCGGGAAAGGGATGGCGGTCGGGATATAGTGAGCGGGAACCGATTGCTCTCGGGGCCAGCCCCAGACCCCGCCAAGGGAGCTTTTTGAAAAAAGCCCCCCTTGGATCCCGCAAAAACTTTCAAAAAAGGACGGGTCAGAGTCTGTGGGACGCCGGGACGGCGGCAGACTCTGACCCGCCCATTTTTTAAAGTTTTCGCCCGCCTTTGGGGAGGCGGCACGGGGCAAGGGCGAAGCTCTTGCCGTTGCGCACGCGCAGCGCTGGCCGCGCTCCGCAGAGCGCGGAATCCCCTCGCGCTGGCCGCCGCCCGCAGGCAACACCCCCGTCCTTGACATTTCCCCGCGCGTGTGGTACAATGGTGCAGAATTCATGTTTGGGGGTTGCTTTGAAACACGTTTTATTTATTTTCTTCGATCAGCTGAGATATGACGCCATCGGCGCGCTGGGGAATCCGTACATTTATACCCCCGCGCTGGACGCGCTCGCGGCGGATTCGGTCATTTTCGACAGGTGCTATACACCCTCGCCCGTCTGCGTACCCGCGAGACTGTCGCTGCACGCCGGACAGTACCCTAACCGCACGGGCAACTGCGGCAACGTAAAAAACGCCCCCGCCTACCACGGCAAGGGCTTCTACGCCGAGTTCACCGAGCACAGCTACGACTCCTGCTGCGTCGGTAAAATGCACTACGCGTGGGATTTGCTCGGCAACGTCGGCTTCAAGAAGCGCTACACACAGGAGCCCCTCGCCAATGACGACTACTCCGCCTTCCTGCGCAGCTCGCCCGTCACCGAAAACATCTTCGACTATAACGGCCAGCGCAGCGATATGTACTACGTCCCGCAGGTCTCGCAGCTGCCCGCCGAGTACCACCCGACACAGTGGATAGGCGACCGCAGCCTTGACTTCCTCGGCTCGGCCGACCCCGAAAAGGATAATATCTTCCTCTTCTCGTCTATTTTCCACCCGCACCCGCCCTTCAGCCCGCCATCGCCCTGGAATAAAATCTACCGAAGCTACGACGGCATAGAGCCCCACGTCCCCGATAACTTCGACATGAAGGACATCGCTCCCCTGCTCTGCCCGAGAATGTCGCTCGAGCGCTTCGGCATCAGCGAGCTCGACCTCAAGCGCCTGCGCAACTTCTACTACGCCTGCGTCTCGTTCGGCGACTGGCAGGTCGGGCGCATAATCGCCGAGCTCAAACGCAAAAACATGTACGACGACACGCTCATCGTCGTCTCGTCCGACCACGGCGAGATGCTCGGCGACTTCTCAACCGTCGGCAAACGCTCCATGAAGGACGGCGCGGCGCATATCCCGCTCATGATAAAAATGCCGGGCGTCAAACCCGGCCGCAGAAGCGACGTCTGCTCGCTCGTCGACCTCGCCCCGACACTGCTGTCCTACGCCGGAATTGAGTACGATAAGAGCGAATACGACGGCGTCGACCTGTTCTCCGGGCGGCATAGCGAGGTGTTCTCACAGTACGGCTGCGGAAAATCCGGCGTCTTCATGCTCGTGACCGACCGCGATAAGCTGATCTGCTCCGCGGCGCGTGACAGATACTACTACTACCGCGACTTCGACGAGGATCACGACACCTACGCCGAGAACGCGCCGCACCTCACCGACCTCAAATCAAAGCTCGACGCCTACATCGCCGCCGACAAAAACATCCCCGAGGCAGGCAAGAAAAAACCGGTCGACCACCCCTTCAATACCAAGTATAAGGATGACCCCTACGTCTACGACCGCGAAATGTCGCGCGTCCCGCCCGAATACCACCTGCACCTGACCGACCCCGCCGAGGTCAAAAAGTCGGATTTTCTTGAATAAATCGCGCAAAAACAGCCGGTAGCCCGTCATGACGGGCTACCGGCTCCATTTTGTTCGTAATCAGACCTCAAACGTCAGCGCCAGTGCCTGATTTGAGGCCAGCGTGCGCAGATACGCCCTCTCGCGGTGGGGCGAGAGACGCAGCAGGCGCGCAAATTCGCGCTCGCGCGTGCTTATCGCTATCCAGATAGTGCCGACGGGCTTTTCCGGCGTGCCGCCGCCGGGGCCCGCAATTCCCGTCGTCGAAATGCCGATGTCGGTGCCGAGTCGCTCGCGCACGCCGCGCGCCATCTCAAGCGCCACCTGCTCGGACACCGCGCCGTAGCGCTCAAGCGACTCGCCCATGACACCCAGCAGGCGCGCCTTGGCGTCGTTCGAGTAGGTCACACAGCCGCCCATGAATACGTCAGAGCAGCCCGCGACGTCGGTCAGACGCTTGGCAACAAGCCCGCCCGTGCAGGACTCGGCGCAGGCTATCGTCATTCCGCGCGCCCGCAGACGGCGGATGACGGTGTCCTCAATCGAGGGCGAGTCGATATCGTAAATGTAGGGCGCGACAGCAGTGCGGCGAACGGTCTCTATCATGCCGTCGCACATCGAGCGGGCGGTCGCCTCGTCGGCGGCGCGCGCCGTCACACGCAGACGCACCTCGCCCGAGCCGCAGTAGGGCGCGAGCGTCGGGTTCTCGGAGCTGTTCATGAGCCCGCACAGCTCGTCCTCAACCGCCGACTCGCCCATGCCGAGAATGTTTATGTTGCGGCTGACAAGCACCCCGCCCGTCCTAAGTGCAAGGTAGGGTCGCACCTGCTCGAAAAACAGCGGCTCAAGCTCGCGCGGCGGCCCCGGCAGCATGATGACAGTCCGCTCGCCTGCAACGCCGGGGACGCACCCCTCAAGCGCCAGCGCGGGAGCCGTTCCGTAGTCGTTCGGGAAAATTATCGCCCCGCGCGGCATCATGGCCTGCTTTATGTTGTTGTCCGTCATGTGACGGGCGCACTCGGCAAAATAGGTGCGTATGCGCTCGAGCGAGGGCTCGTGCAGCTCCATCCCGCGGCCGAAAAGCCGCGCAACCGTCTCCTTTGTCAGATCGTCGCAGGTCGGCCCCAGCCCGCCGCTCATGACGACAAGTTCCGCCCGCCCGAGCGCCGCGCCGAGCGCCGCGGTCAGTCGCTCGGGATTGTCTCCGACCACGCCCTGATAGTATACCGGAATGCCCAGCTCCGCCAGCTGACGCGAAAGATACGCCGCGTCGGTGTTGATTATGTCGCCGAGAAGAAGCTCGGTGCCCACGCACAGAATTTCTGCGCTTGAAATGCTGCCCATTTTATCACCTCTCATGTTTTTTCAGTGATATTATAGCAAAACGCCGCGCGTTTGTAAAGCGGGGCGCCGAAATTACTTGCATATCCGCCCAAGTTGTTGTATAATTAAGAGAGTACCGCGCAATTCGAGAGCTGCGCGGTCTTATACCATAAGCGAGGTGTTGAAAATGATTGACGGCTGCCACCTCTGTCCCCGCAACTGCGGGGCGGACAGACAGGGCGGCAAGCGCGGCAAGTGCGGCATGAGTGCCGAAATTTTGGTCGCGCGGGCGGCTCCGCACATGTGGGAAGAACCCTGCATCAGCGGAACGCGGGGCGCGGGAGCCGTGTTTTTCTCGGGCTGCCCGCTTGGGTGCGTTTACTGCCAGAACAGCGTGCTCAGCCGCGACGGCTACGGCGAGGCCGTCAGCGAGGACAGACTGTGTGAAATAATCCTACGTCTGCGCGACACCGGCGTGCACAACATCGACCTCGTGACACCGACGCACTATTCAGACGCGCTCGTCCGCGTCCTCGGGCGCGTGCGCCCCGGGCTCGGCATACCCGTCGTCTATAACTGCGGCGGCTACGAGCGCGTCGAGACGCTGCGGACGCTGTCAGGACTTGTCGACATCTACCTGCCCGACCTCAAATACGCCTCGTCCGAGCTCGCCGCACGCTACTCGGACGCCGCCGACTATCCCGAGCGCGCGCTCGAGGCCATCGCCGAGATGTACCGGCAGTGCGGCCCCGTCGTCTTCGATGAGGACGGAATGCTGCGCCGCGGTGTCATCGTGCGCCATCTCGTCCTGCCGGGCTGCCGGTACGACTCGGAAAAGCTGCTCCGAGCGCTCGCCGACACCGTGCCCGTCGACGGCATTCGGCTCAGCCTCATGCGGCAGTTCACGCCGGATTTTGTCGACCGCGCGCGCTACCCCGAGCTCGGGAGGCGGCTGACGACGTTCGAGTACCAATCCGTCCTTGGCATGGCCGACGACCTGGGCTTCGAAGGCTACTGCCAGCAAGCCTGCTCTGCGAGCGCCAAATATACCCCGGTTTTTGACCTTACAGGCATAAAATAAGCCAAAAGCTATTTACTTTTGGCGGAAAAACGCGTATAATATCAATCAGTATCTTAAGGCTTCCGCGCATAATTCCGAGGGCGCAATTGCACAGTCAGATTTTTCGTCAGATGAAACAAAAATCCGCAGGTTGTAGCAGCGCTACAGTCAAGAATTTTTGTGAAATATGACGAAAAAATGCCCGGCAAGTGTGCCACTCGGACATTGCGCAGTGATGCCTTAATCAACCGGAGCCATCATGAGACGAAAGACAGAAACACCAATAGCAGTAAGGCGCGCATGCCGGATAGTATGCGTGCTTTTGGCGTTTGCAACGGTGCTGCTGTTTTTCGCAGGCGAATGCAGGCTCGCGCAGATATTCGAGTGTCTGAGCGCCGAGGACGAAACGGTGCGTCAGTATTATCTCGAGTCGCTGAGGCTGCTCAGCCGCCACAATCTCGTCTCCAACCTGTGCCACGGCAAATACAGTCAGAGCGGCTCGGCATCGGTCTGCCTGCTCATCCGCCGTCCGGACGGCGCGCTCATGCGCAACGCCTACCCGCTGATAAACCAGTTCGGCTACACAGGCGCGTTTCTGCTCACCGGCGACACGCTGCCCGGAACGCCGGGCAACCTCAGCGTGGCGGAATACAGCTCGCTGACCTCGTCCGGCTGGCGCGCCGTGCTCGGCGGCACGGGCGGCGTCGACATCTCGCGTCCCGACTCTGCCGACGCCTTCCGCGCCTACATTTCCGACGTCACCAAAAGCCTGACACAGCGCGGCTTCGACCCGCCGCAGGTCTACTACCTCGAGCAGCACGACGCGAGCGAGGACTGCCTGCGCGTGCTCGGTGAGCAGGGCGTGCGGGTCGTTATACAGGGATACGCTGCCGAGAAGCAGTCGGAGCGCTACACCGGCAAGTGGTGGAGCGGCATGTACTTCTGCGGCTCGGTGACGCTGCAGAACGACACCTCGAACGTGCAGGAGTCCGTCTATTACGCCGGGCTCGGCGGCGGCTCGATGGTTGTTACCACGCGCCGAGTCACCGACGAGGGCGCAGACAACGCGCTCGACTGCTCGCCCGACAAGCTGCGCACCTGCCTTGAATGGTTCCGCGACGACCACAACACCTACGGCTTCCACATAACCGGCCTTGGCGGGCTGTATTCGGAGAAATACCGAGCCTACGAGCGCCTGCTTATCGCCACCGCGGGCTACGACACGCCCGAGGCCTACCTCGACGAGCTCGACGTGCAGCTGTTTGAAATCAGCCGCGAGACGGCGGAACTCATCGGGCAGCTGTACGAGCCTGCGAACAAGCCTTACACGCCGGGCGAGTTTTTCAGCTTTGTCACAAGCCACTCCCCGCGCGAAATCTTCGCACTCATCACGGGCTACCGCCGCCTCAACCGCGACTACGCCGAAATCCGGCAGGGGCTGAACGGAATCACGACTGGCACCGGGGAGAATCAAATCTCCCATCAACAAAAGCAATAGGAAAGAAAAAATCAAATGTACACTAAAATCGCAAAAGCTCCGCCGTCATGGAGCGGCAGACCCTCAATAAACGCGCCGTCCTGCTATGGTGCGGCGGCTCAAAAGCCGTTTCTCTGGCGCGTTCCCGTCACGGGCGAGCGCCCCATGCGCTTCGACGCCGACCTGCCCGCCGGGCTCTGGATCGACGGCACGAGCGGCATTATTTCAGGTCAGATTGAACGCGAGGGCGAATACAGCATCACCGTCCGCGCGGAGAACAGCCTCGGCGCGGACGAAAAAAATGTGCGGCTTGAAATCGGCCGGAACAAGGTCTGCCGCACGCCGCTGCTCGGCTGGACGTCGTGGAACGCCTTCCGCCAGCACGTCTCGCACAAAAACATCACCGAAACGGCGCGACTGCTTGTCGGGACGGGGCTCGCCGACCACGGTTTTCAGTACGTCAACATCGACTCGAGCTGGCAGGGCGTCTACGGCGGGGAGCACGACGCTATAACCGCCTCGCCCGCCTTCCCCGACATGAAGGCGACCGTCGATGTCATACATTCCTACGGTCTTAAGGCCGGCATCTACTCGACGCCCATGCAGAAGGCGTGGGGCGACACCGAAGCGCCCGGCTGCACCCGCGGCGCGCTCGATCCGCGCTTCAACAACACCTATTTCGGCATCGGCTCACGGCGTGCGGAGAAAGAAAACGTCGCGCAGTGGTGCGATTGGGGCTTTGACTACCTCAAATACGACTGGTCTCCGACCGACCGCTACAACGCCGAATTCATGAAGGACGCGCTTGAGGCGAGTCCGCGCGATTTCGCCTTTTGCGTGACCATCGGGGCCGCCTGGGGCGACCGCGAATACTGGGCGGAAAACTGCACCTCCTGGCGCGCCTGCCGCGACTCCGCCGACAACTGGCAGAACGTTCTCTCTCGCTTCGACAACAACCACGCGCGCTGGCAGTCGGTGGCGCGTCCGGGGCATTATTTTGACCTCGACATGCTGGAGCTCGGCGAGCAGTGGTCGGGAGCCTGCCGTCTGACGCCGGACGAGCAGGTGGTGGCCTTCACCATCCGCGCAATTTTCCCGTCGCCGATTCAGATCTCGTGTGACCTCGCGAAGCTGACCGACTTCGACCTTGCCCTGCTGACCAACGACGAAGTGCTCGCAGTCAATCAGGACGTGCTCTCAGCGCCCGCCCGGTGCATCGACGAGCACAGGCGCGGCGAGGGCGTCGACCTCACGCACACAAAGCTATACGAAAAACAGCTTTCCGACGGCTCGGTCGTCCTCGCGCTATTCAATCTCGGCGAGACTGACGCCGCCATACCGCTCCCGCCTCTCGGCGGCCGCCGTGCGCGCGACCTCTGGGCTCGCGAGGCCATAGCGGAGTGGCCCGACTCGCTGACTCTCCCGCCGCACACGGTGAGGTTGGTAAAATTGGGGGGCATTTAAGGCTTCACCGCGCAATGCCCGAGTGGCACACTTGCCGGGCATCTTTTCCGTCATATTTCACAAAAATTCTTGTCTGTAGCTCCGCTACAGACAAGAATTTTTGTTTTATCTGACGAAAAATCTGACTGCGCAATTGCACCATCGGAATTACGCGGTGAAGCCTTAAAAGCATACGTGCATATGCACTAGCACACACCCCTCAAAAAATCCTCCGACCCCTCGACAACTTTTTGTTGTTTTCGACACGACGAAATGATATAATTATCATATATCTGGAATAAAATAGCATTATTGCAAGCATCGAAAGGGGGATGAGCATGATTTGTATTTTGTCCGGCGGGCAGGTGAGAGCGCTGCGCCGGGAGCTGGAGACGGACTGGGAGGTGAGAGTTCTGTCCCCTATGTGGGGCACGACGCTGCCGTCAGGCGTCGGACTTGTCGTCGTGACCGACAGCGCGGTCGGGGGCAGCTTCGGCGCGGCGGACGCCTGCCGGAGGCTGCTGCTCAGCGCAACCTGCCGCGGATTGCCGATAGTTTGTGTACTTACGCCGGGCGCGGAGCGCGACGAATGTCAGGACGTGCCCGGAATTATCAGCTTCGCGCAGGGGCTGGTCTGCCGCAAAAGCGAGGCCGTCCGGCTGCTGGACGCGCCGTGGGACGGCACCGACATGACACTGCGCCGTCGTTACGGGCTGGAATACGTCCGCATACTGCCGCCGTCGGCGCCGACGGCAAATGTCTGGCGACAGGTAACGGTCGTCTGCCGCAGACTGATGGGGGAAGAGGAAAGACACGCCAAAACCTGTGGAGGTGTCTGACTCTGGCTCAAGGCATCGCCGCGAAGCACGGCTCGGTGATGCTTCAAATGAAAGGAGACTCGGCAAATGGATAACAACGAAACAATAAGACAACAGTGCCTGACGGCAAAACGGCGGGCGATGGCGGCGGGCTGTATGCCGTCGCGCGTGCGTGACGACGTCATACGCCGCGTCGGTGAGCGGCTGGCGTCGGACTGCGCCGCGCTGCTCGAGGCCAATAGCCGCGACGTCGAACGGGCGCAGGGACAGCTGCCGCAGGGGCTTCTTGAGCGTCTGTGGCTTGACGAGGGACGTATATCGGGGCTGCGGGAGCGGCTGATGTCGCTCGCGGCGAGCCCTGATCCGCTTTGGCGGGGGCAGTGTCAGCGCGTGGGCGGCGATGACGTAGTGAGCCTTGCCGCGCCGGTCGGTGCGGTGGGGTTTGTCTGCCGCGCCTGCCCGGAGCTGCTCGTGACGGCGGTCGCGCTATGCATCAAGACGGGAAATGCTGCGGTCATTCTGTCGGACATCTCGGGCGGCGAGACGGACGCGGCGCTGTGCGACTGCATCCGTTCGGCACTGAGCGGGAGCGCTTACCCGCCGGAGGCGTTTGTTTTTGTCGGAGGCGCGCAGTCCGGGATAATCGGGGACGCGGCTCGTGGGGAACTCGGTATAGACCTGCTTGTCCACCGCGGGCGGCGCGACGAATTCCGGCGTCTGCGGGACGGTGCTCGTCTGCCGATTATTTCGCCGGGGCAGGGGATAAGTCACATTTACGTTGACGGCGACTGCGACATCGACGCGGCGGTGGCGATGTCGGTCAGGTCGATATACCCGCGCGACCCGGAAGCAGGAGCTTCGGTAGTGCTTTTGGTGCACAACCGTGTGTCGGCGGCCTATCTCGCGGCGCTCGAGCAGAGTGCACTGCCCTATCGTCCCGAGTACCGGGCGTGTCCGGTCGCGCGAGAGCACCTGACGGACGCAGTTCCCGCAGTGCGCGACGACTGGTCGTCGGACGGTCTGTGGGAGGGCAACATCATCGCGATACACGCCGTTGCCACAGCCGACGAGGCCA
Source organism: uncultured Eubacteriales bacterium (assembly GCA_934401725.1). Lineage (GTDB taxonomy): Bacteria > Bacillota > Clostridia > Oscillospirales > CAG-272 > UMGS1002. Next base: position 9,133 of record CAKRSS010000017.1, read on the forward strand.
TCGAGCACATAAACGCCTACGGCACGGCGTCGGCTCAGGCGATTATCAGCGGGCGTCTGGGTGTCATCCGGCGTTTTTGCCGCGAGGTTTCCGCCACCGAGCTGCGCGTCAACACGCCCCTCCCGCGCCGTGACACCCCACGGGCGGAGTGGTTTGTCAGGGAGAGGAAAGTGTATGTAGGGGGATAGGTGGGGCGTATTGAAGTGCACCCAAAAGTTTAGACAAAAAAATAAATATTAACCTGTTTTCGAATGAGCTCGGAATTGAACCGGGCTCATTCCTTTTAATTTGAGAGAAATTCTCTCGTTGTTGCAGTAATGCATATACTCTTCTAACTTTTCAATGAATCCCCGGGGGATTCAAATTTTCGCCGTAGAACATCTCGACCTTCAGCCTGCCGAAGAAGTTTTCCATTATGCCGTTGTCCATACAATTTCCTTTTCGGGACATTTGTCTTGCTCTTTTTTGCTCTCAAAGCCAATGCATAAAATTTTTTGCTTTTTTCGAATTTCCTCTTAACTTAGGCTTGAAGGATTGGTGGTGGCGGGCGCGGGCCTCATTACACGCACGCATCCGGCATCACGCCTTTTGGTGACGCACGTCCTGTCCCCGCTCGGTCTCGCCGGAAGGGTTCTGAAAGCGTTTTTTCTAAACTTAGCGTGACGTTTTTTGAGGTCGACCAGTGCGTGCGGATGTCAGCCGACAGCGATGAGGTTTGGGCAAGGCAGGCTTGAAGGAGTTAGTTTTAGGCAGAAAATCAGCTAAAATTGAACGATCGCCGAACCCACAAAGCTACACTTCTCCACCGTCGGTGTCCGCCACGGTGAGAACCCGCCAAGGCAAAAGAACTTTTTTAAAAAAACTCTTCCCGCCGCCGTTCCGGCGACAGCCATCCAAGGGCTCAGAACTCCTTCTGCATACAGGCATATGCCAATACTCCTCACCCCCACAAAAAAAGCGGTCCCGCAGGCATCTACCTGCGGAGACCGTTTTTACATATTCTCGTTAAGGCATCACTGCGCAATTGCACCCTCGGAATTACGCGGTGAAGCCTTAAATCGAAAAATCAATGTACAGCGGATAGTGATCCGAAATTTTGTCAAACCACTCGGGCGTCAGGCGGCGGAAATAGTTTACCGTCGTGCCCTCGCCGTTCTTAATCATGATGTGGTCGATTGCCTGACGGAAAAGTCCGGCGTCGCCGCGGGCGTAGCCGTTCGAACCGCAGGGATGGTGTCCGCGCGTCTCGTCGCGGTCGCCGACGCTCAGGTCGTATACCTCTGTCCAGCCCTCGGCGCGTGCGCGGTCAAGGCACAGGCTCTCAATCGACGCGTTGAAGTCGCCCATCAGCACGCAGGGGCAGTGGTATTTCGCGAACACCTCATCCATGCGGGCGGACGCCTGGCCTATCTGGTAGGCGCGCGCTTCGTTAGAGTGCGCCTGATAGTTCTTGGCGGACGGATTGGAGGACTTCCACCACAGGTGCGTCGTCATGAGAGCGAAGCGCTTGCCGGTCTCGCGATCCTCGAAAACGCCGAAGCAGTAGGACTTGGACTCGTGATTGTTAAAGCTGCCCTCGAAGCCGTCGATCTGCTCGGAATAGAGGAAAAATCCCGACTCAAGCAGCTTCAGCTTGTCTGAACGGTAAACAATAGGCGTGTCGCCGCCCGAGATGTAGGAATATCTCGCGGTTTTGCCGTCGCCGAGGTCGATGCATTGCAGCTCAGCCATCATGAGGTCGGCCATGTGCTCGGAGACCTCCTGAAGTCCCAGAACGTCGGGCATGACCTCCTTGTAGGCGCGGACAAGTCCGCCGACGCGAGCCTCGGCCGAGCAGTCGTCGCCTATGTCGCGCCACTTGTTGGTATCGCATTTCCACTGGTTATTTGACATTAAAATCATCGTCTTGAACCTCCCGATTGATATTGGCTTAATTATACCACGTCCGACGGAAATATGCAAGGTGGTTGCGGCAAATCATTTCGCCGGATTTGTGACGGTATAGGTCGCGGCGCGTCCGCGCTTGCCGTACGGCGCGGCGAGCCCCATCGCAACGAACACCTTGAGCGCCGAATATACGTCCATGCCGCGAAGTCCTGCCGCGCGGCCGAACTCGGACGCTGTGAACTCGGACGGCAGCATGGCGGGGAAATGAGGGAGGTAGTCGGCGGGCGCGTTGAAGTCGAGAATGTCGAGCAGACGCGTCGGGATTTTCTCGTAGCGTATGGCTCCGTGGCGTCCGCGCTTGTTCTGAATGCGGAACTCCTCCATCTCGAGCATCATAGCCCGGATGCGCAGGCGCGGGTTCCCGAGAAAGGGCAGCAGCGAGTAGAGCTCGGCGACCATGTCGACCGCGTGCTCGTGCTTGGGCGAGCTTACCCGGCGGACGACGTGCGCATCGACGGGCGAGAGGTAGGTCACGCGCTTTTTCGCTACGAGCGGGTGAATGACGGTGACGTTGTACCCCGTCTGACCGAGGTAAAACTCTATTTTGTCGCGCAGCGGGTAGAGCGTGCCGGTCTGTATTTCGAATATGTCGTTCCCACAGAGCACGTCGGCGACAAAGCCGCGCGCCCGCGCGCCGCCCTCCGGTAAGGATGACTCGGGCGAAGCTGGCGACTCGGGTGCCCCCGGCGACCCGGGTGACTCGGGTGCCCCCGGCAGCGCGGGCGACTCGGGTGCCCCCGGCAGCCCGGGTGACTCGGACTGCCGGGGCAGTCCGAGTCTAATTTCGTGACAGCTTTTGTCCTCGCACACAAAAAATTTGAGCATTGTGTGCAGCTTTTTTTCTTTGAGCGTGCCGATGCCGTCGCGGTCGCGGTCGGCGAGCAGGACGTCGCGGCAGACGCGGTCAAAGTGCAGCTCGTCAGCGACTGTAATCATGTCGCGATCCCCGCGAACTGGTTGCTGTACAGCTTGCTGTACTCGCCGCCGAGGGCGAGCAGCGTCTCGTGGTCGCCCGACTCGGCGACTACGCCGTCCTTTATGACGACTATCTTGTCCGCGTCACGTATGGTGGACAGGCGGTGCGCGATTATAAGCGAGGTTCGGTTCTTCATGAGCGCGACCATGGCCTGCTGAATGTGCATCTCGGTGCGCGTGTCGACGGACGACGTGGCCTCGTCAAGTATCAGTATCTTGGGGTCGGCGAGCACGGCGCGGGCGATTGAGAGCAGCTGACGCTGTCCCTGTGAGAGATTGCTGCCCGACTCGGCAAGCTGCGTGTCGTAGCCGTCGGGCAGACGGTCGATGAAGGTGTCGGCGCGTGCGGTCGCGGCGGCCTCGCGCATCTGCTCATCCGCCGCGTCGGTGCGGCCGTACTTTATGTTCTGACGTATGCTGTCGCAGAAGAGCACGGTGTCCTGAAGCACTATGGCGATGGCGTGGCGCAGGTCGTTCTTGGGCACGTCGCGGATGTCGACGCCGTCGATGGTAATGCGGCCGCTGTCGACCTCATAGAAGCGCGTCAGGAGATTGACGATGGTGGTCTTTCCAGAGCCGGTCGCACCGACGATGGCCACCTTCTGCCCCGCCTTCACGTCGAGGTTGAGTCCCTTGAGAACGGGCTCGCCGGGAACGTAGGAGAAGTGAATGTCGGAGAAGTCTATGTCGCCGCGCACGGAGGAAACATCAAGGGAGCGACGCCCCTCGTCGATCTCGTCGGCGCTGTCCATTATCTCAAAAATACGCTCGGCTCCCGCGAGGGCGGTGAGAATGTTGGCGTACTGGTTGGCAATTTCATTTATAGGACGGGAGAATTTTTTGGAATATTGCAGCATAGCCTGAATATTACCGACGCTGATGGGACGCATTCCGCGCAGGGGATTCAGCAGTAAGTAGCCGCCGAACGCGGCGATGAGCAGGTACTGAAGGTTGCCGAGAATGTTCATCAGCGGTCCCATAATGCCGCCCCAGACGCGTGCCTTGATGCTGACCTGACTGAATTCCTCGCTCGTCACGCCGAAATCGCGGACGGCCTCGGGCTCCTTGCCGTATGCGACGACGGTCTTGTAGCCCGTCACCATCTCCTCGACCTGGCCGTTGAGACGACCAAGCAGCTGCTGGCGGCGGACGTAGTGCCGACGCATGAATTTCGCGAGAGTGGACGATATTATTATCGTCAGCGGTATGGTCACGCAGGCGACGATGGTCAGCAGCCAGCTGTAATATAGCATCATGACCAGCGCGCCCACAAGCGTCAGCGCACTTGAGAACAGCGAGGTGATGGACTGCGAGATGGCGTTTGAAACGTTCTCGACGTCGTTTGTCATGCGCGACATTATGTCGCCATGACGATGCGTGTCGGTGTAGCTTATGGGCAGCTTGCTGATCTTGCGGAACAGGTCGCGGCGCATGGTGTAGACGGTCAGCTGCGACAGCTTGGCCGAGATGAGTCCCTGGAAGAAGGTCAGGACGGCCGTCACAACGAACACCACGGCCATCGTTATGAGAAAGAAGGCAAGGCCGTGCCGCTCCTCGGTGGTGACGGCGCCGTTCTCGTCCGTGACGGTGACGGTGTAGTCGGCAAAGTGGACGATAAGTCCGGTTTCGCTTGAATATTCGAAGGTGTCGATGGCGTTGCTCTGAAGCATGGGGCCGAGCAGCTCGAGCGCTGTGACGGCCAGCATTATCACAAGCATGGATATGAGTGCGACGCGGCTTTTGCCTATGTAGCGGATAAGTCTTGCGACGGTCTTGCCGGCGTTCTTGGGCTTCTCGGCCGCCATGCGGCCGCCCATGGGGCCGCCGGGGCCGCGTCCGGGACGTCCGCCCGGACCCATAGTCATGCGGGGCGCGTCCTGCTCTCTTTTGGGAGGCTGATTATTCATTTTCGCTTACCTCCTTCGCTTTTTCGCTGTTGTTTTGCATCTGTGAATCGTAAATATCGCGGTAGGCCACGCTGATTTTCATGAGCTCGTCATGCGGGGCGCAGTCCTTGATGGTGCCGTTTTCGATGACGGCGATGCGGTCGGCGTTGCGCACGCTGGCGATACGCTGGGCTATCATTATGACTGTCGTACCGGCAAGGCGCGAGCGCAGCGCCGCCTGTAGCCGCGCCTCGGTCGAGAGGTCGAGGGCGGAGGTGGAGTCGTCAAGTATGAGTATCTCGGGCTTGCGCACCAGCGCACGCGCGATGGACATGCGCTGCTTCTGTCCGCCCGAGAGCGACGCGCCCTTCTCGGCGATGAAGGTGCCATAGCCCTCGTTGAAGCCGTTTATGAAGCCGGACGCCTGCGCGACGTCGGCGGCGTCCTCGACCTCAGCGTCGGTGGCGTCGGGCTTGCCCCAGCGTATGTTGCCCGCGACGGTGTCCGAGAACAGCTCGCTCTTCTGCATGACAAAGCCCATGCGTTCACGCAGGCGGTGCACGTCCCATTCGCGGACGTCGAGCCCGTCGACGGTCACGCTGCCCTCGGTGACGTCGTAAAAGCGCGGGATGAGGTTGACGAGCGAGGTCTTTCCGGCACCGGTCGCGCCGATGACGGCGAGCACCTCGCCGCGATGGACGTCAAGGTTGATGTCGTGCAGCACGGGGCGGCCGGTCGTGCCGGGGTAGCGGAAGCCGACGTTCCGGAAGGAAACGCAGACGTCCGCCGGGTCTCCCTCGCGCTCGCCCGAGCGTATGACGGGGTCGGAGTCCAGCACCTCGACCACGCGGCGCGCCGAAGCGCCCGCACGCGAGACGGACTGGAACATCATCGTCACCATCATGACGGAGCTTAACACCTGAGTTATGTAGGTAATCGCGGCCATGATGGAGCCGACGGACACCGTTGCGTCCGCGGCTCTGCCGCGCAGCCCGGCGATGAGAATGACGGCGATGACCGCGCCGTTCATTATAATGTTAAGTATGGGCGACATGACGGCGAATATGCGCAGAACGCGGTAGTTTGTGTCGCGCAGTGCGCTGTTGGCCTTGTCGAAGCGCTCGTTTTCGTAGTCCTCGCGGACGTACGCCTTGACGACGCGCGCGCCGCCGACGTTCTCCTGTACGACCGAGTTGACCTTGTCAAGCCGGGTCTGCACCTGCGAGAACAGCGGAGTGGCGCGCGAGAGCACCAGCACGAGCATGACTATGAGTACAGGCAGCGCGCACAGCAGTACGGTGCCGAAGCCGAGGTCGAGCGTCAGCAGCATAATAGTGCCGCCGACAAAGAAAATGGGCGCGCGGACGAACATGCGTATAAGCATCTCGACAAAGTCGGTGACGGTGGAGACATCGTTTGTCATACGGGTAACGAGCGAGCCGGTGGTGAATTTATCCGTCTGCTCGATGGACAGCGACATGACGCGGCCATAGGCGTCACAGCGCAGGTCGTGGCCGAAGCTCTGAGCGGCCTTGGCGGCAGTGAAGGCGCAGAATGTGCCGAAAAATCCGCCGATCACGACCAGAAGCATCATGGCCGCGCCGATGCAGATGATAATCTGCATGGACGTATACGGCCCTTCCCCGCAGAAAAGGCGCATAAAGAACAGCGCGAGCGGCGAGTCGGCAATGTCAGCCGAGCCGACGATGCCGCAGTCGACAATGACCGACATCAGCTTAGGCTGGAACAGGTCCGCGACCACCTCGCCTATCATCATGAGCGGCGAGAGCAGCGCGAGATACCAATATGGACGAAGGTACTTTGCGAGTTTTTTCATGTGCGGGTTTATTCTCCTTCCAGACCGAGGTCTCTTGAAATGTTTTTGCGCATACGGTTAAGCAGGGCGAGCAGCGTCTCGCTCTCCTCGGCGGTGAAGCCCTCCATGAGTATGTTGTCCGCCGCGACGGAGGCACGACGCGAGGTCTCGACCAGCTCATGGCCACGCTCTGTCAGGTGGACGCGCAGGGCGCGCATGTCGGCCTCGTCGGGCACGCGCCGGACGTAGCCGAGCGACTCCAGCCGCTTGACCGTGATACTGACCGTCGGCGTTGACAGGTGGGTGCGGCGCGCCAGCTCGAGCTGGGTGAGTCCGTCCTCGAAGGCGAGATTCATCACGATGTGCCGGACGCTGAACTGCTGCATCTCGCTTTCGTTTTCGCGCATTTTCGCGGCGTACAGACGCGATATGTCGTGTATCACCATGGGCGGAGACTCCTTGATGCCGCAGGGCAGCTTCGGACGTGAAAACAGTTTTTTATCCATTTTCTTTTACTCCTCGGATTATAATTAGTTTACTAACTAATTATAATACAAGCCCGACGTTATGTCAATAGTTTTTTGCAACCCGTTTTGTGTGTCGGGCAAAAAAATTGGTTTTGCGAAAATAAATTGTTACACATCAAACGCGCGCCGACGGTGCAAATTAGTATTGAGCGCCTCTGCGGCGTCAATCACCGATAAGAAGGAAGCAATTCCCATGAAAAACAAGATAAAACGTATTACCGCACTGCTTGCGGTTATCATTATAATATTTACGCTGAGTCCCGCCGACAAGGGCAGTGAGTACGCCGCGGAGTGCCTTGCGGGCGGCACGTCGGTCGACATAAGAGAGCTGAAGCTGAGCCCCGGCGGCATGGCCTTCGGGGTGAAATTTCACACTGACGGCGTGCTTGTCGTCGGCTTTTGCGACATAGAAACGGACGGCGGCAAGGTCAACCCTGCCTACGCGGCCGGGGTGCGGCTGAAGGACGTCATAACGGCGGTCAACGGTGTCACGCTGAGCGGCAGCGCGCAGCTGACGCAGATAATCGAGGAGTCGGGCGACAGTCCGGTCGTGCTGACCTGTCGGCGCGACGGGCGCGAGCTCAAATTCACGCTCTCGCCGGTGTTCTGCCGGTCGGAGAACCGGTACAAGACAGGCGTATGGGTGCGCGACAGCGGGGCCGGAATCGGGACAGTCACATTTATTATGCCCGAAACGGGCGCATTTGCTGGCCTCGGGCACGGAATATGCGACGGTGAGACGGGCGAGCTCATTCCCATGCAGCGCGGCTACGTCACGGGCGTGACGGTCAGCGGACTGACGCGGGGTATTGCGGGCGATCCGGGCGAGATCAAGGGATATTTCAGCTCGGGCAAGTGCGGCACGCTTGTCGGCAACACGGAAAACGGGGTTTACGGTATCTTCTCGCAGCTTCCGGACGAGCCGCCCGAGGGCGCGCTGCCGGTTGCGACGCGCGACGAGGTCAAGCCGGGCGCGGCCTATATCTGGTGCACGCTCGACACCAACAAGCCCTGCCGGTACAGCGTGGAGCTGTCCGCCGTCGACGCGGGCAGTCGGACAAACAAGTGCTTCACAGTGACTGTCACCGACCCGGCACTGCTCGAGCGGACAGGCGGCATCATCCAGGGCATGAGCGGCAGCCCCATCATACAGAACGGCAAGCTGGCCGGCGCCGTGACGCACGTGCTGATAAACGACCCGACGCGCGGCTACGGCATATTTGCGCAGAACATGATCGAGGCCATGCCGGAGCTCTTGCGGTAGCGGTGTGAGGTGCGGGCTGTTGCATATGTCTGTACGCTGATTGGCTAAATCGATTTTGCGGTTCCCGCAGGTGACGACCTGCGGGAACTGCTTTTTTATGAATAAGTTCTTTGGCCCCCGAGGGCATGCCGGAACGTCGGCGGGACGTGATTTAAGACTTCACCGCGTAATTCCGATGGTGCGATTGCGCAGTCAGATTTTTTGTCAGTTGAAACAAAAATTCGCAGGCTGTAGTGGAGCTACAGCCTGCGAATTTTTGTAAAATATGACGGAAAAACGCCCGGCAAGTGTGCCACTCGGGCATTGCGCGGTGATGCCTTTATAAGCCCTTACTTCAGCATCCCCTCGAGCACCGACTGCGCAGCAGCCAGAGCGTCGGGAATCTTGGAGGCGTTCTGTCCACCGGCCATGGCGTTGTCGGGACGTCCGCCACCGCGGCCGTCACAGACCGCCGCAACCGCGCCGACCAGCTTGCCCGCGTGAGCGCCCGCCGCAACTGCGTTCTTGCCGCAGGCGGTGAGGAAGTTCAGCTTGCCGTCAGTATAGATGGCGAGCACGGCCACAACGTCCGCGTAGTTCGACTTGATGGTCTCCATCAGCGAGCGTGCAACGTCGAGCTGCATGCCGTCAAGACGCGCGGTGGCCAGCTTCACCGACTTGACCTGCACAGCGCCGGACAGTATGGAGTCCAGCTTGGTCGCGGCAAGCTTTGCGTTGAGAGCTTCGACTTCCTTCTTGAGCGCGTGTGCCTCGGCCTGAAGCGCGGCGGCCTTCTTGACAACGTCCGCAGCGTTCTGCGCCTTGAGTTCGCGCGCGGTGTCGGCAATTACGGCGTCCTTGGCGCGCAGCATGCTCAGCGACTCAAGTCCGCTGACGCACTCAATGCGGCGCACGCCTGCGGCTACGGACGACTCGCTGACAATGTGGAACAGTCCGATCTTTGAGGTGTTGTCGACGTGCGTACCGCCGCAGAGCTCGGTGGAGGCGTCGCCCATCCTGACCACGCGCACGACCTTGCCGTACTTCTCGCCGAACAGCATCATAGCGCCCAACTTCTTGGCCTCGTCGATGTCGGTGACAATGGTCTCGACCGGGATTCCGGCGAGTATCTTCTCGTTGACAGCGTCCTCAACGCGGCGCAGCTCCTCGGGAGCGACCGCGGAGAAGTGCGTGAAGTCGAAACGTCCGCGCTCGGCGTCGACATAGGAGCCGGCCTGCTCGACGTGCGTGCCGAGCACGCGGCGCAACTCGCCCTGAAGCAGGTGGAGCGCCGAGTGATTGCGACGTATCGCCTCGCGGCGGGGCTTGTCCACCGCGGCGTAGAGCTCGTCGCCGACGCGAATGACGCCGTCAGTCATGGTGCAGGAGTGCAGGAAAATGCCGTCGGTCTTTTTGGTGTCAGTCACGTTCGCGATGACGGCACCGGAGGCGCTGAGCGTTCCCGTGTCGCCCACCTGACCGCCGCCCTCACCGTAGAAGGGCGTCTTGTCGAGCACGAGCGTGAAGTCGCCCTCGGTCACCTCTTCGCACAGCATGTCGTCGGCGATTATGGCCACAACGTGCGCGGCGCACTCGGTGTCGGTGTAGCCGACGAACTCGGTCTTGGGGAGCTCGGAGAGCAGATCCTTGCCCGAGGCGTCCCAGCCGCCGATGTTGGCGCGTGCGGCGCGGGCGCGGGTGCGCTGCTCCTGCATAAGCTCGGTGAAGCGGGCGTCGTCGACGGACAGCCCCTTCTCCTCTGCAATCTCGCGCGTCAGGTCGACAGGGAAGCCGTAGGTGTCGTACAGCTTGAAGGCGTCGTCGCCGGACAGAACCGACGCGCCGGCCACCTTGGTTGCCTTTATCATGTCGGCGAGTATGGACAGACCTGAGTCGATGGTGGCGTCAAAGCGCTCCTCCTCGACTGCGATGACCTTCTTGATATAATCCTTCTTCTCGCCGAGCTCGGGGTAAGCGCCGACGTTCTCGCCGATTGCCACCTCGCACAAATCGAGCAGGAAGGGATGGTTGATGCCGAGCAGCTTGCCGTGGCGGCAGGCGCGGCGGATTATGCGGCGAAGGACGTATCCGCGGCCCTCGTTTGAGGGGATAACGCCGTCGCAGATCATGAACATGGCGGACTTGATGTGGTCGGTGCAGACGCGGATGGAGATGTCGTTGTTCTTGTCGTCGCCGTAGTGCTTGCCTGCGATCTCGCAGACCTTGTCGAGTATCTTGCGAATCGAGTCGACCTCGAACATGTTGTCGACACCCTGCATCACGCAGGCGAGACGCTCAAGTCCCATGCCGGTGTCGATGTTCTTGTGGGTCAGCTCGGTGTAGTTGCCGTGACCGTCGTTGTTGAACTGCGAGAAGACGTTGTTCCAGATTTCCATGTAGCGGTCACAGTCGCAGCCTGGCTTGCAGTCAGGCGAGCCGCAGCCGTACTTCTCGCCGCGGTCGAAGTAAATCTCGGAACAGGGGCCGCAGGGGCCGGAGCCGTGCTCCCAGAAGTTGTCGGCCTTGCCGAGGCGCACGATGTGCTCGGCGGGAACGCCGACCTTGTCATGCCAGATGTGGTAGGCCTCCTCGTCGTTCTCGTAGATGGACGGCCAGAGACGGTCGGCCGGGATTTCCAGCGTCTCGGTCAGAAATTCCCACGACCAGGCGATGGCCTCCTCCTTGAAGTAGTCGCCAAAGGAAAAGTTACCGAGCATCTCGAAGAAGGTGCCGTGCCGCGCGGTGTGACCGACGCGCTCAAGGTCGGGCGTGCGGATGCACTTCTGGCAGGTTGTGACGCGATGACGCGGCGGCTCCTCTTCGCCTGTGAAATACTTTTTCATAGGCGCCATGCCCGAGTTGATGAGCAGGAGCGACTTGTCGTTGTGCGGGATAAGGGGGAAGGAGGGCAGACGAAGGTGCCCCTTGGACTCGAAAAATGAGAGATATTTCTCTCTCAGATCGTTCAGTGAAGTCCACTGCATATAAGTATAACCGTACCTTTCAGTAAATAATATTCATAATAAAGTATTATATCATTGCAATCAACATATGTCAAGGGGCAATGACCTTTTGACCAAAATGAGAGGGCGAATATTGTGCAAAAGGCTAAAAATGCGGCGCGGGGACGTGTTTTTGTTGACTTTGTGCATCAAAGATGGTAAAATAAACACGATTGTAGCGTGCCGCAGGCTACGTCCGGCGGCACAATTATTATGAAAGGTAAGACAAGCATGAAAAAATTACTCGCACTGCTCCTGTGCCTGCTGATGGTGGCTGCAATGCTTGCCGGATGCCAGGGCACTCCCGGCAACGACGACCCCTCGTCGTTGGGCGGCACGTCAGGCTCAGACACGCCGGGCACCAGCGCGGCTACGTCCCAGCGCATCGACGTATCGAAGTATACAGTGATACGCCCGGAGTATCCGGGAACCCCTGTGATGGCCGCGGCCATCCAACTCAAAAAGGACATCGACACCCTGACCAAGAACCAGATAGGCATTCTCGACGACTGGCTGAAAAAAGGCGAGCAGCCCGACGATGAGGCCTACGAGATACTCATCGGCAACACCAACCGTCCGCAGAGCGCCAGCGTGCTCGCCTCGCTCGAGGGCACGGGCTACGTTATCCGACAGGTCGGAAACAAGATAGTCATCGTCGGCTCGACGGACGCTATCACGGCGGACGCGGTCGTCTACTTCTACGAGAATTACGTTGTTCCCACGGCGAGCGAGGAGGGCTTCTTCAGCATTCCCGAGGTGCTCAACGTCATCAACACCGACTATTCGGTGATTGACATGATAAAGAACAACAAGTGCCAGTACGACGTTGTTTATCTCGAGGGTCTTGACGCCGTCGCCGACGATAAGGGCAAGGTTGACTACCAGGTCGAGCTTGCAAAGAAGGTCCGTCAGAAGATAATAGACCTCACCGACGCCAACGTCAGAATCAAGACCGACTGGGTCAAGAAGGGAACCGACACCGACGAGCTCTGCGAGATACTCATCGGCACGACCACACGCCCCGAGAGCGCCGAGGCGCGCGAGGCGTACGCGGCCAACGAGTACGGCTACAGCATTATAGGTAACAAGATTGTTGTCACCGGCTGGAACGAGCAGTCCATCGGCTTTGCCGCTGACGCATTTATGAAGTTTCTCGAGGAGTCGACCGTAAAGAATGCGGACGGCACCAAGAACATTTCTTTCATCTCGAATGCAAGCCTGACCAAGACGTATTCGCGCTGGACCGTCGACGTGCCCGAGTACGAGGGCGGCAAGCTCGAGGGCAACGTCACCTGCAACAACGACCAGCTCGAGTATTACTACACCGAAACGAGCGAGGCTGAGTACCGCGCCTACCGCCAGAAGTTAGAGAAGGCGGGCTACAAGCTCTACACCGAGAACGAGATAGTCGGCAACCTGTTCGCCACCTACACAAACGACAAGAACATGGTGCACGTCTACTACGTCAAATACAACAACACCGTCCGCCTCATCACCGGCGCGGCCAAGGGCAACGCCATACTGCCGACCAACGTCGACAAGGCGCCCGCCTACGAGAAGATTACCGAGTCCAAGGTAACGCAGATGATACTTCAGTACGCCGAGGTTGACAACTTTGGTATGTGCTACATCATCACGCTCGAGGACGGCAGCTTTATCGTCTTCGACAGCGGCGGACACAGCGCCAAAACCACCGACTATGTGCGTCTGTTCAACCTGCTCAACAAGCTCAACGAGCGCAAGGACGGCAACATTGTCGTTGCGGCGTGGATAATGACGCACGCTCACTGGGATCACCACGAGAGCTTCTACCAGCTCTGCAAGACCTACGGCAAAAAGCTGACCATCGAGCAGTTCATCACCAACGTTCCCGACACCATCGTCAACCACAACTCCTACAACCCCGACAACTTCATGGACAACGACTTCCCCAAGGCCTCCGCCGCCGTCAAGGGCGGAATCACCTGGGTCAAACCGCACACCGGTATGAAGTTCTGGGTTCGCAACGCGCTGATTGAGGTGCTGTACACGCAGGAGGATCTCTATCCGAAGCTGCTGCACACCTTCAACGACTCGACCATGGTCACTCGCATGACCATCGGCGATCAGGTCATCACCTGGCTCGGCGACGTTCAGACCGAGGGCTCGAACATAATCTCCAAGATGTACGGAAGCTACATAAAGAGCGACATAGTTCAGGTTGCGCACCACGGCTACAACGGCGCGACACGCGAGCTGTACACGCTGCTCAAGCCGTCCGTCCTGCTCTGGCCGACCAGCATGTCGAACTACGTCAAGCAGACCGACGGAACCAGCTCCGCGGCGTACCGTGTTGTCGACAAATTCATTGCTACCGACCTCGGTGTCACCGACATATTCGTTGCCGACGAGCACAACATCTGCCTGACGCTGCCCTACAAGCCCGGCAGCCAGGCGGCGCAGTATATTGACGTTCCGGCAGGCTAAGGCGCGTTGCAGGCGTATTGCATATGCCCATGCGCAGTTAAAGCATCACCGCGCAATGCCCGAGTGGCACACTTGCCGGGCATTTTTCCGTCATATTTCACAAAAATCCTTTGCGAATTTTTGTTTCATCTGACGAAAAATCTGACTGCGCAATTGCACCATCGGAATTACGCGGTGAAGCCTTAAATTGATTTTGCGGTTCCCACAGGTGAATGCCTGCGGGAACCGCTTTTCTTATAAATAGTTCTTTGGCTTTGGCGGGCTTGGGAGGGAGGCGTATTGGCATATGCCTGTATGCAATAGTCCAGCCACCACAAAAGCCCCTCGCCATAACGGCGAGGGGCTTTTTTCGATTCCGACCCGGAAATTAATCCGCAGTCAGACCGGAACGCTCGATACCCTGGACAAGGAATCTCTGGCAGAAGACATACATAATCACGAGCGGGAGAATTATCATCAGACCGCAGGTGTTACGGATGGCTGAGTAGTAGAGGTTCTGTCCGGCGTAGTTGGTCGTCAGGGAGGCCGGGATGTCGACGATATTGGGCATCAACACTGTCTGCGTTGTGGTGAAGAACAGGTTGGTGTAGAAGTCGTCGGTCCACTGCCATGAGAAGGCAAACAGGAAGACCGTAATCATCATCGGCACGGAAAGCGGCAGAATGATCTGAATGAAGGTACGGACGGTACCCGAGCCGTCGATGTAGGCGGACTCCTCAAGCTCGTTCGGCACGCCGCTGAAGAACTGGCGAAGCATGAAAATATACAAGCCGTTCTTGAAGCCGAGACCCGTGATGGAAAGTATGATAAGCGGCCAATATGTGTTTGTCAGGTTGAGACCGTTTGCCGTCCAGCGCGTCCATGTGTCGGGAATGATGTTGATCTTGGACAGGATGTTGTTTATCCATTCAATTTCGCCGACAGTAGCGCCGCCGTGCAGGAACTTGAAGATACCGAGTATGTCAAAGTATCTGAACTTCATGAACAGCGAGAGCTGAAGCGTGGGGTGAGGCACGATCATGGTCAGCACAACCAGCAGGAACACTACCTTGTTGCCCTTGAACTTAAACTTTGCAAGACCGTACGCAATGAAGCAGCAGACGAGCGTCTGAAGCAGCGCGGTGGTGCCCGAGAGGAACAGAGTGTTCCAGAAGGCCTGCATGTAGTTAAGCTCTGTGAAGATTGCGGTGTAGGTCTTAAGCGTGAACTGTGTCGGGATCAGACGAACCGTAACGTTAACAAAGTCGTCTGGGATCATGAACGAACCCGCTATCTTTGTGTAGAAGGGGTACAGCACGATGTAGGAAACACCGATCAGCAGCACGAGACGGAAGACATACCAAATAAAATTTCCGAGGAAGCTGAGCGACAGGAACTTGACCTTGAGTCTCTCAAGCAGAGGGGTTCTTTCAAAATCGATTTTGATTTTGTTTTTCGACTCCTTCATTATCTTCGGAGCGTTATCAATATTCTGCGAATTCATCAGTATGACCTCCTTTCTCAATCACGTCTCTGATAGAACACGAACGCTGACAGGATACCCGCCACAAGAGCGATTATCAGCATGACTATCAGGAAGTACATCCACGACATTGCCGAGCTTATGACGTTACCGTCGGTCTTTTCGTAGGCCGATGAAATAAACTTCATAACCACGTTGGAATCCGTGGTGAACGAGTCTATTATCGTATAGATCGCGTTAACAAGTATCATAGGACTTATCATAGGAAGCGTTATCTTCCAGAAGGTCTCCCAACCTGTTGCACCGTCTATCTGGCAGGACTCGTAAATAGCAGGTGAAATCGACTGCAGGCCGGCGAGGAAGATAAGCATCTGAACGCCGGAGCGGTTGACTATGTCGTAAATGTTGTTGATTGCGCTTGTGACGTATTCAACGATTCCGGTTCCGATTTTCATGTTGGCAAATAGTCGTTCAATGTCTATCGCCGACACGATTTCGGCGGCCGTGTTGGTGCTTGTACCGGTGTTGATACCGTCCTCATCCTCCATGTAGTCGGACAGAATGTTCTGCGACTCGATGGACTCCATGATACCTGTCGAAAGTATAACGGGGATGAAGAATATCGCACGGAACACCGCACGTCCGGCCATCTTCTGGTTAAGAAGAACGGCCATGAAGAGTGAGAAAATGATAATTGCAGGGATGTCGAACGCCAGCTCCTTAAGACCGGAGAGCAGCGTGGTCACGAAGTCGGGATCCACGAACAGCGCCTGGCGATAGTTTTCGAACCCCACGGGGATGAGGTTGTAGCCTCCCCCCGCGAGAATCTCGATGCGATAAAAGCTGTATCTTATCGAGTCGAAAATGATGGGCAGATAAATGAGAAGAAATCCAACAGCGAAAGGAAGTATGAACAGCCATCCGGCTCGTGCCTTTTTTGCGTCCAGGGAAACTCCGCGCTTGCGTTTCTTGGGTTTCGGCGCAGCTGTTTTCTGAAGCTTTGCTTCATTTGTCATTTTGCGGTCACCTCGCTTTCATCAGTTGTAGAACACAACATAGCCCGACTGGGGTATTGTGTACTTGATTCCGTCAATAACGACTGTAACATCGAAGAAGTTGTAGTTGAGAATGAAGGTCTTGTAGGCCAGGTATCTGCCGTTTGCATCGACGTCACCGAAGGTCACCTTGACGATGTTGCCGTCGTCGTTGGTGTACTTGGTGTACTCGTAATCGGGATTTGTAACCGTGGGCTCATCGGTGGTGTCGTCGCCGGTAGTGGTACCGTCGCCGGTTGTCTCATCACCGGTCTCGTCGCCGGTTGTGGGAGTCGTGGGCACGGGTTCGGGCTCGGGCTCAGGCTCGGTGACTTCCTCGATAACGACGTACTCCTTCGCGAGCTCTGCGCTCTCGGCGTAGGTTGCGCTTACGGTTTCAAGAGCGGCATCGACGTTAGCCTCGTTTGCCACAGCAGCGGCAAGGGACTCGGTAGCGGCGGTCTTGAGCGCGTCGCTGATGCCTGCGAGTTTGTTGAGCGTCTCCATAGCGGTCTTTGCGGCATCGACTGCCTCATTTGCTGTCGTAGACGCATCGACGACCTTGTTCTTCTCATCGAGAACCTTCTGCAGCGAGTTCTTAAGAGCGGTCTTTGCGGAGGTCAGCGAGTTGTTGGCTCTGGTTGCCGCGGTGGACGCGGTGTTGTACTCTGCCTTGGCAGTGTTCATCAGCGTACCGGCCTCGGTAGCGGCGGCCTTATCGGCTGCGGTTGCGGTGTCGAGAGCGGCCTTTGCGGTTGCCTCGGCGTATGCGGCCTGAGCGTTCTCGTAAGCCTTGAAGGCGGCTTCCTTAGCGGCGTCTGCCTCTTCGGCTGTGGCCTCGGCCTTCCTGACGTTCTCGAGTTTGATCTTGACGTCCTCGGCGCGGGTCACGGAGCTTGCAACAGCCTTCTCGGCGGCTACGACGAGGTCTGCGACCTTGGAGTCAACGCTGATGGCGATGGCTGCGGACGCATACTCGGTAGCCTTAGCTGCGA
Source organism: uncultured Eubacteriales bacterium (assembly GCA_934401725.1). Taxonomy (GTDB): domain Bacteria; phylum Bacillota; class Clostridia; order Oscillospirales; family CAG-272; genus UMGS1002. Next base: position 26,486 of record CAKRSS010000017.1, read on the forward strand.
ACTCTGCCGTAGCGGCTGCGTTCTTCTCTGCACTGTCGGCGTACTCGACGGCGGCCGCCTTGATGGCGTCGGTCGCGCTGGCGACGGTTGCGAGGAAGTCGGAAGCGGTACGGGACTCAGCCGCGAGCGTGTTTGCCTGCTTGGAGGCGTTGACAGCGTTGTTATACGCGGTGGTCGCAGAGGTGAGTGCGGTGTTCAGCTCCTTGGTGGCGTTGTCCATGGCGGTCTTGGCGTCACGGGTTGCCTTCTGAGCGGCGGTGTACTCGGTTCTTGCGGCGGTCTCGGCGGCAGCGGCAGCATCGGATGCGGCCTTGGCGGCGGCGGTTGCTGCTTCGTCTGTGCCCTTGAAGGCCTCGTTGTAGGCGGCCTTAGCGGCGGTAGCGGCGTCCTTAGCGGCGTTGTAGGCGTTAAGGGCGGCTTCCTCTGCGGCGACGGCGGCCTCATGAGCGGCCTTGGTTGCGGGAACATTTGCAAGAGCGGCCTCGATTGCCGCGATAGAGCCCTCGGTGGACTCAGCCGCGGCCCTGGCGGTCTCAAGCAGAGCCTCGACCTTGGCGGCGTTGTTCTTTGTGACCTGACGTGCGGTCAGAATGTCCTTGACTGCCTGGTTTGCGGCGTTCTGCTCAGCCTTGGCGAGTGCTTCGGCCAGCTCCTTCTCGGCAGCGGCGATGTCAGCGGCGATTTCGTCGTTATCGGGAACACGTTCGCCGATAAGGAACTCATGGCCGATGATCAGCTTATCCTGAACGTCAGAGAGCAGGGTGTTGAGCTCCTTGTAGAGCGAAACCAGCTCGCTGTACCAGATGTCGTAACGGACGGAGTAGTATTTGCTGAGGTAGGAGTCGTCCTTGAGCAACGTGGTATTGTCATACGACAGCACGAAGGAGGGCGACGCACCGTTCTCAATGGTTCTCAGTTTTGCGTAGCCGATGTTACCTTCCATGTTCAGCGCCTTACCTGCGAAGCGGATGTTGCCGTGCAGAACAATGCCGAGGAAAGGAACGGAGTTGGAGGACTTATTGAGGCGGCTGGAGTCGAGCGAGACATCGAGGATGTGATCGACGTACTTCCAGGTGTAGGCGTTACCGCCGGTGGTCATGACGCTGTCATAATTCTCGGTGAGGTAAGCCAGAGCCTCGATTGTGTACTCCTTGGAGTCCTCGCGGTTGTAAGGATCGTCCTCATCAAAGTCGGAGTTCAGATCAGAGCCCAGCGTGCCGACGGAAATGTTTCCGTAGCCGTATTTGAGGTAATTCTGAGTGAATTTCTCGTAGAAATGCGAGAAATATGCGGGGGAAATCGCCATCTGGAAGTAGCTGACGAAAGTCTGATAGGTTGCGCTGTACTCACGACGTGAGGTGTAGCGGTTATCTATCGTCTTAACCAGGTGCTTCTTGGTGCTCAAACCATCGAAGTAGCCGAATCTCTGAGCGTAGACGAAGTCGACGTCAGGGAAGAGGCCGAAGCCCTTCTCCTTTGCGTAGGCAACCAGCTCCTCAAAGCCGCTCTTGCCGCCAACGGCCTTCTCCCACTTTGCCTTGTAGGGCACGGTGGAGTACATACCGCCGTTGAGGTAACCGGTGAGCTTGAAGTTGATGTTGGAGATGCCGTCTGCGGACAGCTGATCGTACATCGTCTTGATGTCTGCGAAGGAGGTGAGCGCCACCTTGGTGTTGACCGGTATGGAGAGCACCTTCTCGATCGTCTCCAGCGAGCCGAAGGTCTCGATGTAGAGCGGGATGTTGTCGGTCAGCTCCTTTTCGGAGAGACGTGTGAGCGTTCCGTTTGCGGTGAGGTAATCGCGGTAAGCGTTTGCCATGCCCATGTAGGTCGGCTCGTAGTATTTTTCGATTTCCTTTTCGGCAGCGATGTCGCTGTCGGTCAGCATGATGTAGCGAATCTTGTAGTTGCCCACGTACTTACGGGGAGAGACGACGGTCTGCGTCGAGTTGGTACCGACGGAGATGGCGTCCTTCATGTTGTAGGTATCCTTGGGTCTCGGATAGAACTTCATCTGCATGGTGTTGTACTTGTTCAGCGAGCCGGCGTGGTAGGTGTAGAGCTCGGCCATAGCGTCACCCTCTTCGATGATCGCCGTGTAGCCGCGGCTTACCTGCCTATCCTGCTTGATGATGGAACCGTCGACCGTAATTTCATCGGTCGTGTTCTCGTTTGCAACAAGTCCGAACACAGGGTAGCGGATGGTCTCCTGCTGACGGCCGGTGATGTCGATGTAGGCGAAGTCGAAGCCATAGACCTTGCCGCTGAGGTTTGTGATGCTGCTTCCGGAAAGCTCCTCAAAGCGGAACAGCGAGCCGGAACCGTCAGGCATGAAGGTATAGCCGGTCTGAACGTTTTTCTTGTCGCTTCCGGAATAGTTAGCGCCCGCACCCATGTAGGGCAGGATGCTTACGTTTTCCATACGGTACTCGGACTCATCGAATCGGATACCGTTTGCGGGAAGACGAACGGTCATGCCGCCGGCATCCAGCGTGTACTCAAGAGCCATCTTGAACAGAGCGGGTGCGCGGTCGCTTCCCTCGTACTCTGTCTCGGCGTGGTCCTTGTCGAGCTGCTCGTAGGTGTAAAGCGGGCAGTAGGTTTTGATGAGCGCCTCAATACGACGCAATTCTGTTTCGGATGCGGTCGGGTCGAAGATGTAGATAGCCATCTTTTTAGTGATGGGGAAGGCCGCATAAAGCTCGGCCTTAGCGCGCTCGGAAGCAAGAGCACTCGGATCCTTGAGCAGGTAGTAAGCAGCCAGCTTTCTGAACATGAAGTCGTCTGATCCGAGAGCCTCGGCTGCGACATTCAGAATCTCAGACTCGAATCTCTCCTTGCGGATGTAGCGGGGGACCAGCATTCTGGTCTCCTCACGACCGATGGTGTACTCAACGCGGATACCGCCCTTGATATTCTTGACCTTTATCTGACCGCGGTAGCCGGCTTCGTTGAAGCTGTAAAAATCCTTTGTGTTGCCGCTCCGGGTGTCGGTGTAGCGAACGCAGATCTGAGAGAGCACCTGCTCCTTGATGGAAGCGGAGGTTCCCTTAGAGGTCGCGACGTCCCAGGGGTTGGTGAAGAGTATCTGACCGGAGGCGGTATCAACGCAGGCCACCTCGCCGGAGAGCTCGTCGCTCCACAGCTGATAGCCGTCTTTTTCGAGCTTCAGCGTCATGGTGCGCAGCTTCTCTTCGGGGGTTGTATACTCTGTTGTGAGGTACTTCTTGAGTTTGTCCTCGGTGGACTCTTTGGGATCATCCTTCTTTGTCGATGTCGCGGAAACCTCGATCACCGACAGTCCGGCGAGTGCGCCGACAAGCATTATTGCAGTCAAGAGAGCAGACAACAATCTTATTAACTTTTTCATTCTGTTTTCCTCCTATCTGCAATTACAGTCGGTAATTGATCTCGATAATGATGTTGGAGATGAAGCTCACGATCTTACCAAGCAGCGTCGTGAACAGAATACCAATGAACATTATGAAGGCCATGCCGACGACCGTTCCGAGCGTGGTAAGTACGCCCTTGAACAGCGAATAATCGTGAGTTACCATCATGCCGAGGAATATCAGCATTCCGGTCCAGATAAAGCCGAAGTTTACAAGCAGGTTGCACAGGTCAGCCTCGCTCGATGTCACGAAGTTGGAGATGATGGTGGCGGGGATGACTGTGAGTATCAGCGGCACCATGGAGTAGGAAATAGCGATTATGATATCCTTGAAGCTGCCTTCACCGTCAAACAGAGTGGTGAGACACCAGTTCGCAATGGCGAACAGCAGGAAGGGCAGCAGCACGCTTATTGCCTGACCGAAAATTGAGGAGTATCTTCCCATGGGGTTCATGACGTAGCCCTGACCTATCGACTGATAGTAGAAGGCCAGCACCGTAATCACGAGGTAGACGACAGCCGCGCGGAGCGAGCCGCGTTTTTCGTGCTTGACGTCCCAGAAACCGTCAAAGGGATGCTTGATGATGTGGAAGGCGTAGAGCAGCTCTTCCTTGAAGGAACGGGAGCCGCCGGCGGTCGCCGCGCGCTTGTTGATCTTGTTCGCGTACTTCATGAACCTCGACCATGCAAACACGATAACGAAGATTATGATCGGAATGAGGTAAACAAACTTGGATATCCACTCCTTACGGACTTCCTTGTAGGCGTCGGAGTAGTTGGAGGTATCGTAGGCGGCCTTGTAATATTCCATAGCTTCATCGTACTCACCGTTTCTGTACATCGCCTGACCGATGCCGATGTAGGCGGTGTCGAAGTTGGAGTTACGCTTCAGAATCTCGGTCCAGTTCTCGACAGCCATGTCGTACTTACGGTTGTTCTGGTTTGCCAGAGCCTCGATAAGAATGTCGCCGTACTCTGTTCTCTGGTAGACGGTGAAGCTTTTGGCCTGGCTGTCGAGCACCAGCATGCTGTCGCCCTGGTAGGTGACTGCGGTGATGCTCTGAAGGCTTCCGAGCTGCTGACCCTTGTCGCCGAAGGCGAAGAGCAGGTTGCCGTCGAAGTCGTAGGTGAATATCTTGCAGCGCTTGGAGTCGATTATCGACCAGGTCTGCTCGGGTCCGACAGCTACGTCGGTAACACGGGAAGGACCGGCCTGATCCTGCGCCTGGCTGTAACGTGAGGTGTTGATTTCACCGGCAGGAGCCCAGAAGCCGTTGCGGCGCATGATTTCCTCACCTGCCGCGTTCAGCATCTTGACAGGCGAGTATTTGCTCTGCTTCTTTCTCGAGTCACCAGCCTTGGTCCTAAGGAATTTGCTTACGTTCTTATCGGCGATAGACGATGTGGTAACGTAAATGAAGCCGTCCTTGGTGATGGTGATGTTATTGAACTCAGTCGAGACGTTTGTGACGCTCAGCTCTCTCTGCTCGGCGGTCTGGAAGCGTCTCCAGAGTATCTGCCATGCGGAGAGCGAAACTGCCTGCGCACCGATGAAGCCGGTGAGCTGGCCGTCGGAGGTCATAACGATGATACCCTCGTAGGTTGTGGAGGAGACCACGAAAATTCTTCCGTACTGGTCGACCGCCACAGCGACGGGCTTGTAAACCGCGTCATCATCGAACAGCGTGCTCTCGGGCTGGGGGATGATGTGATCGTAGTTGCCCTCTTTGTCGAAGGTAACTATGCGGTTTGCGTCGGTATCGCAGACGTAAATCATGTCATCGGTAACGAAGACGCCTGCGGGGTTGGTCAGCTCATCGTCGATACCGTACTCGTTGACAAAGGTCTCGATGGTGAACTTGAGCTTATAGTAGCGGTCAAGAACGACTATGCGGTTGTTCTTGGCGTCTGCTATATAGACGTTATTGTCGGCGTCGACCTCGAGGTCCTTAGGATCGGAGATAGCGTCCTTGAGTCCCATGTAGTCAGAGTCGACCGTCATGAGAGGAGTGTAGGCGTCCGGCGAGCTTAAGGCGAAGCCGTTGATACTGTAGGTGTAGGTCTGATAGGGCTTAGCGGCACTGACAGGGAGTGAGAACAGCATGACAGCCACAAACACGAGACATATTATAGATGTAACTTTTTTCATTTGTTTCTCCTCCTCTCTTTAGTCCTTCATACCACTGGAGCCGTAGGTTTCGATGATGTTCGACTGGTTGATAACGAACACCGTGATAGGAACGAGCATCATAATGACTGTTGCCGCAGCGGATGCACCGGCACGCTTGATACCGCCTGCGGTGATCTGCGAAATGGCGTAGTTGAAGGATTTCAGCTGCTCGGAATGGATGTAGATGGAAGCACCTGCGTTCCACAGATCCTGGAAGCTGTAAATAATCAGCGTCAGCCATGCGGGCTTAACCATGGGCATTGCGATGGTCCAGAAGGTCCGGAACTCGCTTGCACCGTCGATACGGGCACTCTCAAGCACTGAATCGGAGACGGCGGTGTCCATGAAGTTTTTCATGAGGTAAAGCCCCAGGGTTGTAGAGAACGCGGGTATAATGATAGCCCAATATGTGTCGACCCAACGAAACGCGCTCATGATGATGAAGCGGGTAACTCCGGTAACTGTGGAGTGGAACATCAGTGAGGTACGAACCAGCTTGAACATCCACTTGTGGCCGGGGAAATTAATCTTCGACATTGCGTATGCACACATTGAGGCGCACAGAAGGTGTCCCGCGGTACCTGAAACCGAAGTAAACACGGTGTTGAATATGTACCGGGTGAAGGGCACCCAAGACGTGTTCATGAGGTTGAACAGATCCTTAAAGTTCTTGAATGTCGGGCTTGTAACAAAGAAGCGGGGCGGGAATCTCCACAGCTCATCGAGGGGCTTCAGTGACTGCATCACGACGTAAAGCATCGGGAGGAACATGAACGCACCAAGGATTGCAAGGATTATTGTGATACCGGTGTCTCCGCCGACTGAACGAGCGAGGACAACCTTATGTTTTCTTGTTCTCAGTTTTGCCATGTTACTGCCCTACCTTTGAAAGAACTTTACGCACCAGACTGTTGGAGCCTATCATTATGATAAACAATATAACAGCGATAGTGGATGAGTAACCGTATTCAAGTCGCTGACTTCCGTAGTCCTCGAGGTGGTGCATAATGGTATGCGCGCAGTAGTCGACGGATGGGAAGCCGCACAGCGCGGTAACGATTCCGCCGAAGCCGAAGGACTGTGTTATAGCCATGACCGCACCGAACATCAGATGCTGCTGCATCTGAGGCAGGGTTATGTACCACAGCTCCTGCCAACGGTTCTTGACACCGTCGACCGCGCCGGCCTCGTAAAGCTCCTGACGGACGCCCTGAAGACCTGCGATAAACGACAGGAACGAGGTACCGAGTGACGTCCACAACGCAACCACTATACAAAGCGGCATGACGTATTTCTTATCCTCAAAGAACTGAATTTCCTTGTCGATAAGTCCGAGCTGGAGCAGCCAGGCGTTGACCCAGCCGTAGGAGTCACCGGAGAACAGGGTACCCCAGATGAGGTACACCTGGCCGGAGATGGAAGGTGCGTAGAATATAAGTGTAACGATAGCTCTGATCTTCGGCGACAGCTCATTGATGAACCATGCGACGAGGAATGACATGAGGTAGGACGCAGGTCCTACGATGACTGCGAACACGAAGGTGTTCTTGCAGCAAAGCAGGAATATATCGTCGTCAAGGAACAGCCGGATGTAGTTGTCAACGCCGACGAAGTTCGGTATCTGCATCATGTTGAAGTCGGTGAAGCTGATTACCACCGACAAAAGCACCGGCGTGACTGTGAATATTGTGAACAGGATCATGTAGGGCGCGATGAGGAGGTAAGCCACCTTATTGCGCTTCATTTCCTTCCATATCCACTCACGGCGAGTCATATCCTTGCGAGAAACCGCTTTCTTTTCTGCCGTTTTCTGTGACATGTGCTCTTTCTCCTTATATAGATTTCTTCATTTTATTATATATCAGTCCACATACGAGTTAAGGGCGTTAGCGGCATCGATGAGGTACTGACGGATGTAGTACAGCGCCGTTGCGGTTTCCTTGACATATTCATATGCTTCGTAGGACGCGCAGCCTCTCGAGCTTCTCACCGAGGCGATTTCCTCAGAGGCAACGGTTCCGGTCGGGTCGACCGACGCGATAAGCTCTGCGTATTTCTCTGCGAGCACTATCATAGCGGCGGCTTCCTTGTTCTTCAGAACCGATTCAGTGTCCTTAATGATTTCGTCGTAGCTCGAATTGTAGCCGGACGACTTCGCCAGCGTATCAAGCAGAGCAGTGATCTGACCCATACGCTTTGTAGCCTTGGTCTGGCCGGTAGCCAGCGTCTCGAGCTTGAATTCCGTACGCTTCTTGGTAATTTCCTTGTTGATGGTCGGAATGTAGCTGAGCAGCTCGGTTACGGGGTTAGCCTTGTCGTTGTAAGCGGAGAGGAATGCGAATCTCGTGTAACGGCCGATAATGTAGGAGCCGGGGTAGTTAGGAATAGAGGCGAGGTTGCTGAACTGCAGCGCCACATTCTTGTATTCCTCGGTAGTCCAGGGCAGGCTGGAAAGAGCGTTGAGGTTTGCGGTGGAGTGCTTAGCGGAGTCACCGAGGATGGCGACCATCTCGTTAGCGTAATCGCTCTGGCAGTCTGCGCCGACGTGCCATGTCATGAACGACCATGCGTTCTCGACATTGTTGCACCCGCTTATCATAACGATAGCGGAAACGGTGGAAACGGACACATTATTAATATTACCGTCTGCATCCTCGATACCGGGCAGCGGCACGAACTGCCACATACCGCGAATCTCGGTTGCGTAAACGACCAGCTTGTTGTAGGTTCCGATATAGGAGGCAATGCCGATGGGCATCTCACCTGTACGGAAACGGTTCTCGAAGTCGTACTTGTAGGGGAAGGAGTACATGGTAAACATGTTACACATGGTCTGGAAGGAGTTAAGCGCGGTGTTGGAGTCGAGGTTGATTCTCATACCGTCATCGGCGAACAGCGTGCCGCCCATCTGGTAGAGGAAAATCTTGTAGTCGGTCGAAAGACCGATCTGCATGTTCTGCGACTGAAGCACCGGGACAGCCTCCAGTATGTCGTTCCATGTCTTGGGAATCTCAAGGTTGAGGTCGGCAAGAATGTCGGTACGGATGAACATCATGGGGAACGACTGGTTCTCCGGGAGTCCGTAGTAGTGGTAATCACCCTCAGCATCCTCGATACCGAGAACGAGCATTGCCGCCTCGTTGAACTGACGAGTCTTCTCATTGATTGCGAGGTCGTAGAAGCCCTCACAATTCTCGATCTCCATCAGCGCACCGCGGATAGCGTAGTTGATAACATTATCCTCGCCGAGACCGATGTAGACGTCAGGTCCGGAGCCCGAAAGGATGGACGGCAGCAGCGTCGAACCGGCAACCAGCTTAAGGTTTACGGGGACGTTGTAGACGGGAGTGAAGTCATTATTGATAAGGTTACGAACGACCTGCGCCTGGTCACGGCCGGTAGCCAGCCAGACCTCGACGCTCTCGTCGGTGTCGATGTCCTCGCTCGTAGCGCCCATACGGTTGTAGTTGCGGAAGAAGCTCATAACGAAGCTGGACATCTCGTGTGCGAAGGACTGGAAGAAGTTTGCCTTAGCCTTCGGAATCGCCTCGTCGGCGGACTGGATCAGTATGTAGTCCAGCTGCAGCGGCTGAGTCTTGACGTCACTGAGCAGCGTACCGAGCGTACCGAGGTAGCTCTTGAGCTGGTCAAGGTTACGCGCGATCTCGTCCTCGCTGCTGTGCATACGGCGGAGCAGCACCACGATTTTGTTCAGCGTTGCGGAGTTAGTACTTTTAACGCCCGCGGTAGCGGCCATGTCGTTTGCGATACCCTCAAGTATGTCAGCCTGGCGCTTGAGGTCGATGATAGTATCGGGCATGATACGGTAGAAGCCGTAGTCACGGTACTTGTCGGGGTTCGCACCGGTCAGCTGAAGGATGTCAAGGTAGTCACCGTTGATAGCCTCAAGCGACTCGGTGATCTGACGCACGACCGAACCCATCGAGCCGAGCGTTACCTCAAACTTGATGGTGTAGGTTACGCCTGCCTCGAAGTAGAACTCGAGGTCGTGGCACTCGGTGGTGAGTGCTCCCTTCTCGTTGTAGGACTTGACCATGTACTGGAGCGCGCCGCTCTGCCAATCGGTAGAGTAGGTGAACACCAGCTCGGTAGCCTCCTCAAAGGGGATACCGTTGTAGTAGCCCTTGGAGCCCTCGCTCGCACCGTCGCTGTAGATGTACAGCGCACGGGAGGTGTAGACACCGTCGAGCAGGTTCTGGCGGAAGCGGGTCACAATATTGTACATGCCGGAGTCGTTGACCTTGAAGGTGTATTCAAGCGCCTGACCGGAGGTCTGCCACTTGTCGCCGCCTATGGTGTTGAGCACGGTATGGGAGGTGCTGGACGGAGAGTTGATGGCGCAGGTTCTGTCCTCAACGGGGTAAACCGTCTGAGTGGAGGATGCGCTCGGGAACTCGGCCTCGAGCTTGACCTTGTCGGAGCCCTTCTTCTCGCCGGCGTACTTGGAGGAGTAGTCGGAATAGCTCGAGAGGTCGGTATGCGGGACAAGGCGGATAGCCTTGATGGAGGCAGGCTCATTGGTAGCCTCGAAGGAAACCACATGCTCACCGGCGGTGAACACGAACTCGAAGCTCTCGGAGTAGAAGCCGTCGACGTCCTTCATCTCGAAGGTGCACCACTTGGGCGACTGCTTCATGGAGTTGCGGATTTCGTTGTCGTCAACGTCGATCTTGAAGAATCGGATGACGTTTTCCTCAACAACCGCAGCATTGTCGGACGTCCAGGCATCGGGGATGGTGTACATGATGTATGTACCATCGTCGCGGGTCTCGGATCTTGCGGTAATGCCTGCGTCGGCCGCAGCCTTCAGCAGCTCGTCAGCGCTCTGCTTCTTGCCGACCTTGAATTCGCCGTCGGTGTAAACGCTCTTCCAGACCTTCGGCATGGTGATGTACCGCGCCTCGGAGAACGGGATGGAGTTGTCAATACGGAAGATACGCTGTACAGAGGAGGACTTGCCCTCATTGGGGTAATACTCCACTATTATGCTGTATTTCGCGGTCTCGGGGACGGAGACCTTCCACGTCACTGTGCCGTCGCCGGGTGTGTAAAGGGCCTCGGCACCGTCGTAGGTTCCTACGCTCACGTCGGCGGTGGTGTTGTCCTTGTCGTACTCGGTGCCATTGATGGTTATCTCACCGGTGGCACGCTTGACGTCGGAGTATTTTTGCTTGTACTCCTCATACGAAATTGCGTTAAGCTGCTCTTTTACGTCCGCAATAGTCTTGTCCGTTACGGACTGGGACGGCGAATTGTCCTCAGCCGCGGCGACCATAATGCCGCCGGGGATAATGAACAATACCGCTAAGAAAAGAGCACATAACCTTTGAAATTTCGTTCTTTCCATTGGGTTGTTCCTCCTGAAATTATTAGGCCATGTCCGGAAAGTGACCGGCCGTTTGGGCTTGTGCCGGGGTCGGAGCCCCGTCGGTTTTCGCCGTGCTTGCCACTGTCGGCAGTGCCGATGGTGACTGATGATTTTTCTTTGTATAAATTGCCCTATCGGCGTCCAGCCGAGGGCTACCTACACCGGCAACCAGCCATTTCGGTTCGCACAGCGATGGGACCGGAACGCAATTTGCCCTGAAGTGATAGAGTAATAATACCATATCGGCGGGGCGTTGTCAAGCATTCTTTTTCTCTAATATTATTATATAAATACTTGATAGCACAAGACTTTTCCACGGTTTTTCCCTATTGATTCCATGGAAAACTCTGAATTTAGTGCAACATTACATCGTTCGTAGAAAACGGGGTTAAAAGGTAAATTTGAGTTACTGTTTTAGACGGTAAAACGGCGTGAAAACATGGTTTGAGGGCTAAATTTCTGCGCGTTTTTGGTGTTATTTTTTGCGTCTTTTTGTCAGGTAAATTTAATTTACTCACCCCTTTCTGATTAATTGCATCTGCAACTATGATGATGCCCAAAAGGTTTGTGAATTCTGCACAAATTTCGCCCTGAAATTTCTACACTCCCGATCACAAAAAATTTTCGCAGGTTCAGGGAAAAATCAGGATTTCTTCACAATGGGGTGGAAAAAGCGGGCTGTTGCATATGCGCGTGCGCTTTTTTCAGATAAGTTCTGAGACCTTGGAGGGCACTCGCCGGGGTGTTCGGTGGACGGGGAGGCGTATTGCATATGCCTGTATGCTAAGAAAGTTCTTTGCCCGCGGGGGCACTCGCCATAACGTCGGCGGAAAGCGTTTTTTTAAAAAATAAGTTCTTTACCCTTGGCGGGCGCACGCCGTGGAGGCCACCGACGGTGGAGAAGTGTACTCGCCGAACGTTCGGCGGAAAGCGTTTTTGGAAAAAGAGTTCTTTAGCCTTGGCAGGCGCACGCCGTGAAGGCCACCGACGGTGGAGAAGTGTACTCGCCGAACGTTCGGCGGAAAGCGTTTTTTAAAATAAGTTCTTTAGCCTTGGCAGGCGCACGCCGTGAAGGCCACCGACGGTGGAGAAGTGTACTTTTCTGCCGCGAGCAGAAAAGTACCAAAAGAGTCGCCCCAAAGGGGACGAACCTACGGTTCGCCCCCTCTGGACTCCCCCACTCCCTTGATGGATTGGCGGTGGCGGGCGTCAC
>CAKRSS010000018.1 GCA_934401725.1 uncultured Eubacteriales bacterium
CAACCTGACCCTCGAAAACGTAACCGCCACCGCGGGCAACACCGGCTCGTCCATGCTGGACAACTGGGGAACGCTCACGATTACGAGCGGCACGTACACCGGCGGTCTGAACGTCGTCAAGAGCGAGGAAGGCTCCACGCTGAATATCAGCGGCGGCACGATCACCGGCGGCCTGCATGGCGTTGATGCTTATTCCGGCTCGACCGTCAACATCACCGGCGGCACGATCACCGCGCGCGTTGTGGATACCGGCGCTGTCAAGGAAGCCTTTGGTATGCGCATCAATGGCACGGCGAACGTGACCATCGACGGCGGTGAGATCACCGGCGTTAAGATGGACGACAACGGCTACAAGCTGAATGTGCCGAATGTGAGCCTCAAGAGCGGCACGGTCAACGGCTCGTTCTATTCGATCAGCTATGGCACGATCGTGTTCACGGTTGGCGAGAACGCAACGATCAAACTCAAAAACGATTCCGCCAAAAAGTTCCTGCCGAGCACGGTGGAGCTGGCGCAGAACGCAGACGGCACTTACGGCGTGAAAAGTGCCAAGGTCTACTACGCCGCTATCGGCGAAACGAAGTATGACACGCTGGCGGACGCAATCGCAGCTGCCAAGGATGGCGATACTATCACCCTCCTCGCAAATTGTGAGGCCGAGCGCGTTAATCTTGAGGACAAGAGCCTCAAGGTTGTTCTCAACGGCTACACGCTGGAATCTACTTCGGATTACGGCGTTATGTTCTGCGCTAAGAACGGCAATACAATCACCATCGACGGAACGGTGGAGGGCTCTAAGCTCGTCGGTACGCTGATGGTCACGAATGGCACGGATGGTCATATCGCGATCAGCGGCGGTACATATGAGAACCCGAAGTATTGCCCGATCTACATCAACGGTGCTGTCAGCACGGACAACTCCACGCTGACTGTTAAGGGTGCTACAATCATCGCTAACGACACGGACTCTGATCAGGATGTGGGCTGTGCCGTGTATCTTGCGGGTTACTGCACGAGCACCTTCACGGACACCACGATCACCGCGCCGGTCACCGGCATCGAAATTCGCGCCGGTAAGCTGACGCTGGAAAACTGCACCGTCACCGGCGGTAGCGGCGAAGTTACGACCAGCGCGAACGGCAACGGCACAACGGTCACGAATGCGGCGCTTGCGATCTCGCAACACAGCACCAAGAAGCCCATCGACGTAACGATCGAAAAGGGCACTTACACCGCGACTGCGGCGCTCTTCCAGACCGACGTGCAGGGCACTGGCTCTGAGAACGTGAACGCGACGGTCAACAGCGGCAAGTTCAACGGCACAGTCAGCGCCGCGACTGACAAAACCATCGCGGTCAAGGGCGGTACGTTTACAAGCGCAGTTCCCGAAAACTGCTGCGCCGTGGGCTATATCCCGCAGGACAATGGTAACGGCATTTATGGCGTCAAGGAGGGCACTTATGTTGCCGAGTACAACGGCACGAAGTATGACTCCCTGCAGGCAGCCATCGATGCGGCTTCTCATCGGAACGGCGGTCAGACGGAAGTGACGCTGCTGTGCAACGTCACCATCAAGGAAACCGTCACTTTTGCGAAGGAATTTAGCGCCGGCTCTGTGCTCCTGAACCTCGGCGGCTACACCCTCACCGGCGAAGGCTGCCGCGCACTCCAGATCAACAGGGGCAACCTCTATCTGGAAAACGGCACGGTCACCAGCACGGGCATCGTGGACAGCAGCTCCGTTATCCGCATCGGCAGCAACGAGGCGACCTACGACGGCGCGACCCCCATGCTCTATATGCAGAAGGACGCAAAGGTCGTTGCTCCCGAATCCTATGGCGTGACCATCTTTGGCTCTGCCACCAGGGGCGAAAAGCTCAAGGTGATGTCCAATGCTGAGATCATTGCTACTGGTCCCAGCCCCGCTATCAGCGGCAACGGCGGCGCAAACTACAACACCGACGATAGAACCAGCGGTTGGAAGGCTGAGGAGATCATCATCGGTGAGAACGCGGTCATTTCCGCGGCGAACAACTATGCTATCTATCATCCCGAGTGTGGAACACTGAACATTCAGGGCGGCACGATCACCGGCACGGGCGGTATCCAGATGTGCTCCGGCACGCTGAAGATCAGCAACAGCCCGAAGATCACCGCCAATGGTAGCGCGGATTATGACTACACTGGGGACGCAGGCGTTGTCTACGACGCGGCGGCGATCTCTGTTATCAACCGCGGCTATCCGCAAGGTCCTGCTACTGTGACCATTAAGGGCACGCCCACGGTCACTGCTGCAAACGGTGAAGTCATACATGCCTTCACTTGGAGCAACAGCAACAAGACTGATGGCGAGTGGGCAGAGGCTGGCGACTACATCAACGTCTCCGGCGGTACTTACAACAAGCAGTTCAACGAAGCCTTCCTCACTGCTGACAGCTCGCTTGTTGCAAACACGGAGGGCGGCTATACAGTAGATCTGAAGAAGGTTGCTGAGTTCAACGGTACTCAGTATACCAGCTTGGCTTTGGCAGTTCGAGCCGCCAACGAGACTGGCGGTACGGTCAAGCTGCTCGACAACGTGACGCTGACCAGCAATCTTGGCATTGGCGGTGCAGTAGAAGTTAAGCTGGACCTGAGTAAGAAGACGCTCACCCTTAACGGTGCGCAGATCTATACGCAGGGCAGCGCTACTGTTACCATAAACAATGGTACAATTAAGCGCATTGATGCCCCGACATCCGGTTCCGCAAGTAATTTCGCAATTCAGGTTATGAGCGGTAGCAGCCTGACTCTGGGTGCAGGTATAGGCAGCACTTATAAGGTGGTGCTTGAAAGCACTTACGGTATTTACAATGTGGGCGGTACGTTGACCGTTCAATACGCTACCATTACCACCGAGGGCTGGTCAATCGCAGTGAGCGACAGTGCCAGCAAGACCGGCGTGGTCTATGTCGGTCGCGGTATGGGCGGCAATACAAAGACGGTTATTACCAGCACAAGCGGTAACGTCATTGGTACAATGGTCAGCAGCAAATCCGACGTGACCATAGATTATGGTACGCTGACCTCCAACGGCACCGAGTGGGATGCAGGCGTTGTCTACTGGGCATCCGAAGGCACGCTGACCATCACCGGCGGCATCTTCAATGCAAGCTCCGCTGAGGGCAGCACCGCGGCGGCAGTTTACCAGAAGAACGGTACGCTGAAGATCTCCGGTGTGACCACCAAGCTGCTCGGCAACAACGCGCTTGTTGTCAAGGCTGGTGATGGCAGCACCGGCGAACTGGTCACGGAACTCTCGGCAGGTACTTACTCTACCAAGCCCGATGAGAGCTGGGTCGTCGATGGCAAGGAGATTCACGAAACGGATGACGGTTTGTACAAGGTCGAAGGTCCGTATGTCGTGGAAGTGACCCTTGAGGATGGCACGGTTCGCGGCTTCGACAGCTGGTCCAAGGCTTTCTACAGCACCGCGGCACAGGAACACAATGCCACGGTCAAACTCCTGACGGATATTGAGACGACAAGCAAGGTTACGACCTGGGCTACCGTCACAGTTGACTTCAACGGTCATACCCTGACGGTGAGTGCCAGCGGCGTGGCGGCGATCACAGTACTCACGAAGGGTACTGCCGGGAACGTAACGCTGAAGGATTCTGTCGGCGGCGGCGGTATGGTGACCACGGGTGTCTACGGTGTCACGGTCAAAGGTACTGGCGCAACCGCAACGGTTGAGAGCGGCACTTACAACTGCACTACCACTGCGGTTCAGGTCGAGAACGGCACGGCTTACATCAAGGGCGGCACGTTCAAGACCGAAGACACAGACAAGAGCTACCTGCTCAACTGCATCGACGACGCGTTCAAGAATGGCACTGCCAAGATGGAAGTCACCGGCGGTACGTTCCACGGCTTCGATCCCAGCGCCAACCCCGAGGGCGAAGGCACGACCTATGTGAAGCCCGGCTACGTCTCCAACGATAACGGCGACGGCAGCTACACTGTGTCGGAGTATAAGCCCATTGAGGTTTGGACTGGCTACACCGGCACGAAGGTTGCAAGCTACAAGACCATTGCGGAAGCGGCTGCGAACCTTGGTGAGAACAAGTGGATCATTGTTGCTAAGGACTACACCCTCACTGAGAACTTCTCCTTTGCTGACGGCATCTACCTCGATGTTGTGAATGGTGCTACTCTGACGGTCGCCGAGGGCGTGACCATCACTGTGGAAGCAGACGCAAAACGTCTGGGCGTGCGCGACGGCGCAGCGCTGGTCAACAACGGTACGATTGTTGTTTGCGGCTCTAGCACTAAAAACGGCTTCGCTATGCTGTACGGCACGTTCAGCGGCAACGAGCTGACTGTTCCAGAGGGCTGCTTCCTTGACAACAACGGCTCGAACTACTTTGCCACGGCGAACGCGGATGCTCTCTATGAGATCACGTTCGGTGACGGCACGGTGAAGAAGACGGCGGATAGCACCAACATCAAGGGTGGCAACGTCACGCAGATCAAGCTCCTTGGCAACGTGACGAAGGGCGGCTGGACGATTGATAACGCGAGCGTTGGTCCTGAGACGGTTCTTGATCTGAATGGATATACAATCAGCTATAGCGGCGCGAACCCCTATTATGCTACGCTGAACATTTACACCAAAGTAATCATCAAGAATGGTACAATTAAGTACGAGGGAAGCAAGCGCGGAGCTATTGACCTTGTCGGTCAAGGTGATCTTACTATAGGGGCAGATGTTGTAATTGACGGCGGTGCTTCTTACGGTATCTTCACTTCTGGCACTTCTAAGCTGACGGTCAACGGCACAGTCAAGGCGAATGGCTTCTATGCGATCTCTGGCAACGGCAGCAAGGACAATGGCGGCAACGTCGATAACTGTGACATCACCGTCAACGACGGCGCAGTTATCAGCGCCCCGAATGGCATTGCCATCTACCACCCCGAGCTGGGCACGGTCACCGTCAATGGCGGTACGATCAGTGGTCACACGGGCATTGAACTGTGCGCGGGCAAGCTGGTCGTGAAGGGCGGCAGCGTCACCTCCACGGGCGACAACTGGGATGCCACCGGCAGCCAGAGCGCCATTCTGGACGGTGCTGCGATCTCCATCATCAACCGCAACTACCCCGGTGGCACCCCCACTGCCGAAATCAGAGGCGGTACATTCAAGGCAACCGGTAACGGTGCTCAGACGATTAAGGCTTATGACTATACCGGCAACACAGTCGCTGAGTGGACGAACGTAAGCGATTCTGTCAAAGTTTTCGGCGGTACATTCTCCAGCATTCCCGCCAATATGGAAGCGCTGTGCGCGGATAACTTCAAGCCCGTCCAGAATGGCGACGGCACTTACAGTGTTAAGGAAGCTAACATAACCATTACAGTTAGCGGCGTTCCTTCAAACGCTGGTGTGCTGAACGGCGGTGGCAAGTATGCCAAGGGCGATACTGTTACCGTTGTTGCTGCGGCTGTCACCGGCTACGACTTCATTGGTTGGTATAAGGAAGACGGAACCACAGTAAGCACAGACGCTACGTACACGTTTGAGGCAACTGAGAGCATTAATCTTGTTGCTAAGTTCACGAGCAAAGAGAAAAAGCAGCTTGATATAGCTGTTGGCAAGGGTTCTGTTACTGCTGGTTACGATGGAAAGTCTGAGAATTGGGATCTTCCCCATGTAGACTCCTATGCAAGAGGAACATATTTCACTCTTACGGCAGTGCCTATGACGGGATATAAATTCCTGTTCTGGACCAATGGCGACAACCGCGTTGTTTCTGATGATGCAACGTATAGCTTCTACCTTGGCGATGACACAAAGCTGACAGCATGGTTTATTTCTGAAACTCCGGATGCGTCTAAGTATTATGTGACATTCAGAGATAAGAACAATGAGATCATTCTTGCCAGAAATGCGGCCGCTGATGGAAAAATCGAGGTTCCTACATTAAGTGACTATGACGGCTTCACGTTTAAGGGCTGGTTTGATGAAAATGGTAATCCGTACACAGTCGTGGACGGTAAGATTACTGTTGAGGGTGATGTAACCGTTTACGCTAAGTACGAAGCTAAGACTGGTCTCAAAGTTATTGAGAATGGCGTTCAGCATGAGAACACCTATTCTTACGGCGACCTTGTGAAGGTAACTGCCGAGGCAACCAAGGAGGTTGATGGTGAAACCAAGTACTTCTCCGGTTGGTATGCGAATCGTGTCCTTGTGAGCTACAAGACGACGTACTCGTTCTACGTAACTGGCGATGTTACAATTGAGGCTAAGTATGAGGGAACTGAGGAACTTCAGCAGAAGATTATTCTGAACATGTCCGGCATAAGAAGCGGAGACGAGACCTCGCAGAAACTTGTTATGAACGTAACATGGTCGCTGCCGAGTGATTGTGAGCTTGTTGAAGCTGGAATTGTTCGTACAATGTTCTCTAACTTCGCATCGTATCTTACGATAGAGAAGGCAGACGGAACGTACGTCAAGAGAAACATTTCAGTTCTTAAGATGTCAGCTGGTACGTACATTTACACGTTGACATTGCGCAATGCAATAACGGTCAAAGAGCCTGTACTGGCTCGCGGCTACATAATTTACCGCGATGCAGGTGGCAATCTGCAGACTGCATACACCGATGTTAATACATTCGAGTTTGCAACGTCCGCAACCACTGCGGAGTAATGAAAGGAGTGTGCATATGAAAGATATTTACACTAAACCTCAAATCAAGCTCGTTGATTTGAGTACAGAAGACATTGTGACGACCTCTAAGCCGGGTCTCGACATAGACGGCGGCGAGGAGTAACGATCCCCTCAGTGGCAGGCTTAACCGCCTGCCACTTTGGGTATTATGGTATCAGGAGCAATCAGGATGAAAAAATTTAGCAGAACGCATATTGTGGCGGCGCTGATGGCGCTACTGGTGATTATCGGCGGCGTTTCGGTCGGCGTTTCGGCCGAGGACGAGAAAATCTATTCGGAACGCTATTTCCATTACATAATTGAAAATGAGCAGGTCACGATTATCGATTATTTCGGCTCGGAGAGCGAGGTCGTCATTTATGACCACATCGCGTCGCTGCCCGTCACCCGCATAAGAGGGCAGATTTTCCGCAGCAACCCCGCGCTGACTAAGGTCACTATCCCCGATACCGTTACCCGGATCGACAGCGACCTTTTCACCGGCCTTCCGAACCTGAAGACCGTCGTCGTGCAGTCCAAAAGCATTACGGTGAAGGTTCCCGAAGGGTGTACGATAGTCGAGGATTACCCGATTTACATCGATCCCAGCAAAATCGACACCGGCTCCGTAGCTGTCACCACGACGCCTGCGCCGGTCACGCTTCCGCCCGTGCCCGTAACCACGACGCCTGCGCCGGTTACACTTCCGCCCGTTCCCGTAACCACGACGCCTGCGCCGGTTACACTGCCACCTGTGCCCGTAACCACGACAACCCCGGCGGAAACGACCACCCCGGCGGAAACGACCACCGCGCGCGTCGGCTTTGAAGACGCCGCCGGCGATGCCGACGACACCACCACCTCCGTCACCACGACCCCCGCTCCGGACACGACGACACCCGCACCTGTGACCACCGCGCCCGTTGCGACGCCGGAGGTCACGACCGCGCCCGACGCGCCCGGCACATCAGACACCGTGCCCGCGGAAACCTCCACCCCGGAGCCGTCCGGCACAACGTCCGACACGGTACCGTCCGGAACATCGTCCGATACGACGCCCTCCGGCACGACCTCCGCGTCCGAGCCCGGCAAGACCGATGACTACGGCGACGGCGTGAGCGTCGTTGTGATTGCGGTCGCAGCCGTGGTTGCGGTTGCCGTGGTCACTGTCGCCGTGGTCGGCATCAGCGCCTCGCGCAAGCGCCGCTGAAACTATAAAAAACGCCTTTCGCATTGCCGCGAAAGGCGTTTTGCTGTATTTGGACGGCGCGTTTCCAACCGTCGCAAGGAATTTATAAAAAACTGCACGCACTGCGGTTGGGCGGATTGTTCATTCCTACGATTTTGAGATGCCCGTATTGACGGCGCGCGCCGCCGGTGGTATACTTGTAGCGAAATTTACGTCAAGGAGTCGAAATGAAATTCAAAGCGCTGAAAGCCGCCTTCCCGCAGACGCTTCCGATACTCGCGGGCTTCTGCTTTTTGGGAATGGCATACGGCATTTACATGAACGTCTGCGGATTTTCCTTTGTTTACCCCATGCTCATGAGCATACTGATTTACGGCGGCTCGCTCGAATTTGTGGCGGTCGAGATGCTGCTCAGCCCCTTCGCGCCGCTTCAGGTGTTTGTCATGACGCTGCTCATACAGGCGCGGCACATCTTCTACGGCATCTCGATGCTCGACAAACTGCGCGGGCTCGGACCGAAAAAGTTCTACATAATCTTCGCTATGTGCGATGAGACCTTCTCGGTCAACTACACCGCCAAAATTCCCGAGGATGTCGACCGCGGGTGGTTTATGTTTTTCGTCACGCTGCTGAACCAGATTTATTGGGTCGCGAGCGCGACGATAGGCGGCCTCATCGGCTCGCTGCTCACCTTCGACACGACGGGCATCAGCTTCGTCATGACCGCAATGTTTGTCGTGATCTTCCTCGAGCAGTGGCTTAAGGAGAAACACCACATTGCGTCCTGTATAGGGCTTGGCGCTTCGCTTATCTGCCTCATAATATTCGGCGCGGACTCGTTTTTGCTGCCGTCAATGATAGCAATAATTGTCCTGCTGGCGGCGCTGCGCAAGCCAATCGACCGGCCGGAGGTGAGCAAATGATGACAGTCACTCAGCAGATTATAACCATACTCCTCTGCATCGTCGGCACTATGACGACGCGCTTTCTGCCCTTTCTGGTCTTCAACGAGCACCGGGGGACGCCGGAGTTTGTCAAGCACCTCGGGTGCTACCTCCCGGATGCGGTTTTCGGAATGCTCGTGATTTACTGCGTCAAGGATGTCAACGTCCTCGCGGGCTCGCACGGGCTGCCCGAGGCGCTTGCCATACTCGCGACGGGTGCTGTCCACGTCTGGCGGCGCAAGATGATTCTTTCCGTCGCAGTCGGGACGGTGTGCTACATGCTGCTTTTACAGTTTGTCTTCTGAGCCTTCACGCACTCCGAACCTACGGTGGCAATGCGGAACCTGTCATTATTCTGATGTCATTACCGGATAAAGTGGGTCGCAATCCGCTCTTCCTTCTCGGGCAGACCGAACTGCTCCTTGCCGAGCGCGATGCTGCGCATCAGGAACACCATGTTGCGCGCCAGCGTGCGCATGGTTTGCAGTCCCTCGCCGTCCTGCTCGGCTTCGCCGGGCGCGCGGCCGTGAATGCTGTTCCAATACTGGCTTGACGCGACGGGCATGCCGGATATGGTGAAGTATTTATTGAGCTCGTCAAAGGTGGCCGAGCAGCCGCCGCGGCGCGCGCAGGCGACGCTTGCGCCGACTTTCATGGTCTTGTCGAAATGTGTGCTGTAAAACAGACGGTCGAGGCAGGCGACAAGCGTTGCGTTAGCCGAGGCGTAGTAGACCGGGCTTGCGACCACCAGCGCGTCGGCGGCCTCAAATTTGGGAGCCAGCCCGTTGACCGCGTCGTCAAAGACGCAGCGGCCGTTTTTGTAGCAAAAGTGGCAGGCGATGCAGCCGCGGATGTCCATCGCCCCGAGCTGTACGGTTTCGCTCTCGACGCCGCACTCGGTGAACACCTTCTCCATTTCCCGCAGCGCTATCGACGTGTTGCCGTTCGGACGCGGGCTGCCGTTCAGCATCAGTACCTTCAGTTTTTCCATATGCTCTCATCTCCTTGTAGGTTATACATACATATTATACTACCGTTCCCCGATGAATTCAACTCATCGGGGGATTTTTTGTGTCGCTGACGTCGCGGTATTTGAGATAGCTCGGAAAGCGCCTGACGGCGAGCGGGGCGGTGCGTTGTTACGACCGGTTTTGACTTGAGAAGAAGTATTTAATCAAAAATACGCGCCGCCGAGGCAGGAAAAGGTCGCAATAGCCGCCGATAATGTCGTTTTTAATTAAAACAATTAAAAATATTAATCAAAAATCATCAAAAAGTCTTGACAAACCGCGAAACGCGTGTTATAATGCAGGTGTAAGGTACAGACGGGCCCGCGGCACAGTGGGCGGCGGGGCCGTCAGGCGAGAAGATTTCATTCAACAGGAGGTTACGATTATGAAAAACGCAATACCCGAACGAGAGGCCTTCAGCGAGGGCTTCTTCCTCAACCGCAACGTGATAAAGGTGTTCGGTGAGATCAACGACAGCATGGCAAACACAGTGGTGAGCGCGCTGCTCTACCTTGATTTTCTGTTCAAGTCGGAGAAGGTTCCGAGAGAAAGGCGCGAGATCAACATGTGGATAAACTCGCCCGGCGGCTCGGTTACGGCAGGGTTCGCCATATTCGATGCCATGAACTTTGTCGATTGCGACATAAGAACCACCTGTATCGGCATGGCGGCGTCGATGGCGGCGTTTCTGCTGTCGTCCGGCACGCACGGTAAGCGCGAGGCGCTTCCTAATAGCACCATATTAATCCATCAGCCCCTAGGTGGTACGGCAGGGCAAACATCTGACATATTGCTCTATGCCGAGCAGATACGTCAGACGCGCGAGCAGCTTAACCGCATTATGGCGGCGAACACCGGCCGCTCGTTCGAGCAGATATGCGTCGACACCGACCGCGACAACCGCATGACTGCCGAGGAGGGCAGGGCATACGGACTTATCGACCGCGTCGTCACCGGCATCCCCAAGACGTCGGCGACGACCATGAAAGGAGCATGATTTATGACATCAGCAAGCATGAGATCAGTCAGCAAAACCACATCCGTCCCCGAGTATCTCAGGGGAGCGTTTCTGACAAACTACCTGTTCTTCGACGCGGCGTTTCGCCCGTTCCTGACTCCCGAGGCGCTTGACCGCGCCTACCGCGAGTACGCGGACATATTCTGCATCGGAGACGACGAGTGGCTCGACCACATCTACGGCATACTCAATACCGACATATTCACGCGCGCCACCGGCCTGCACGAGTTCAACATGCTCAGCCGCACGGCGTCGCTCTACCCCGAGTGCTTCAGCGGGGACGAGAAATACCTCATCTCGCTTCGCGGTACGGCAATGCGCGTCAGAACCGAGCGCCTCGGCAATGACAAAAACATGACCTGCGACCGCGTGCTGCTCGCCGTCGAGAGCGCCGCCAAGTATGGCGACACCGACTGCATCGGCCTCATGTCCTACATGCTTTACAACGGCGTGCTCGTCCGTCGCAGCACGGCGCGTGCGCTCAAGGACATCGCGCGCATCGCCGAGTGGAACAGTCAGTTCGGCCTGCTGATGGGTATGCGCTACGGAGACGGGCAGACGGCGGACAACTACATGTCAAGACTGCGCACCGTCTTGAACAGCTCGAGCGTGGGCGACTCGTTCGACTACATAGCGGAGAGCCGCGGCGCAAATCCCGAGGAAGTGCCTGACAACGAGCTCGCGCTCGCGCTCGAGAAGGCGTTCAACCGCCAGGCGGTCACGAGAAGCATGCTCAGCGCACCCACGCTCCGTATGCTGCGCTCGCCCGTGCTCAGCGACGAAACCAAAAAGCAGCTGCTCGCCCGTAAATCCCGCGACGACAGCTTCGCAGGACTTCCGCTCAATATACGCACAAGCACACCGTTCGGCAAGGTCGTGTCGCTTGACAACCGCACGCCGCTCGTGCGTGCCGACGAGCTCGAGCACATCAGAGCCAACCTCGGCGCCGTCGACGTGCACGGCCGCTTCGACTACAAGCCGCTGCTACTCGTTTGCGAGGACAGCTTTGTGCTTGACGAGTACAAAAAGATTATTTCGGCAACGCTCGACGGGCGCAAGTTCGGCAGCGTTGACGCCGCCGACCCCGGTCAGTCGTGCTCGGGCGGCTCGGATAACGCCATCATCACCACGCTCGACAAGCTCGGCGACGCCGGGTCGGTGATATTCGTCGAGAACTGCGACGCACTGAGCGCCGAGAGCGGGCGGGAGCTCGTCAGCTTCCTGCGCAGCGAATACCGCAGCAACTACCGCATAGCGTCGCCCTCGGTCTGCCTCGACCTTTCGAACATGCTGCCGGTGCTGTTTGCGACCGAGGAGCCCTGCCGCGAGATATGCGAGGCTGCGGACGTGCTGCACCTCCGTCCCATGTCGCCGGAGGAGCGCCGGACAATCATCTCGCAGGTCGTCGCCGAGAAGGCGGGGTTGTTCGGGCTGTCCGACATCACGCTGACAGAGCGCGCATACGACGAGCTCGAGCGCTATTCCATGCCGCAGATAAGCCGTATGCTTGACCGCGCAATATCCACTCACCGGCGCTGCGGCGAGAGCATCGAGCTCGACGCGGCGGCACTTGAATCCGAGTCGTACGGCGACGAGGACAACAAATTTTTCTGGAGGGGCAACAAATGATTAAAAATACCGCTGAAAATACAAAGCTGTGGCAGACTGCGCCGCAGTCTGTCGAGTCCGACTACGCGACGCTGCTCGGCGGCCGCACGCACTTCTTCGACGTCTACGAAAACGCCGGGCTGTGCGACAGCGGTACGTATCAGGCGATACGCCGCGACAGGACATATCATTTCTCCGAGCTCTCCGGGCTCGAGATAAAGGGCTTCCCCAACTGCATCACCCGCGACAAGGACGGTAAGCTCAACGTCACCTTCACGGACGACACGCACGTCCTCGTGCTCGGCGCGACCCGCTCGGGCAAGACGACAGGCTTCGTGCTGCCCTTCCTCAACACCATGCCGCTCAAGAAGAACAAGCCGAGCATTGTCGTCAGCGACCCCAAGAAGGAGCTGTACCGCGGCACATGCCAGCGCTTCCGCGACAACGGCTACCGCGTTATCATGCTCGATTTTCAGGACTATTCCCACTCCGACTGCTGGAACCCGCTCTCAAAGATATACCGCGCATATCGGCGTTACCTCTCCGTCGAGGACGAGGTGACGGCCGTCCGCGAGGGCGATGAGTACTACAACGTCTTCCGCGGCGTCACCTATCGCACCCAGACCGAGCTCGGGCAAGCCATAGCCGAGGTCAAGGATTCGCTCGGTGCCGAGGTTGACAATATGATAATCTCAATCTCCGAGCGCATCTCGCCCGTCTCCAAGGAGCAGGACCCGTATTGGGACATGATGAGCGCGACGCTCATGCAGGGCTTTCTCTGGGCAATGCTCGAGGACAGCGTCCCAGGGCTCGGCTACGGGCAGATAACCGAGGACACCTACTCCTTTGACACAATACTTCGCATAGTCGACACCTTCACAAACAGTCGCGGCGACGCGCTCGATGACCGCGGCTACTTCAGCTCGCGCGACCCCAAGACCTCAAAGGCCTACCAGCTGGTCTATGGCAGCATCATCGGTATGTCCGCGACCGTGACACGCAGCTGCATTCTCTCAAACTTCCTCGGCAAGGTCAAAAAGTTCCGCGACACCTCGATACGCCGCATCACCTGCACCAATACCTTTGACATAGACGAGCTGGATTCCGGCAAGCCGACCGTCATTTTCGTCGCCTACAAGGACGAGGACAGCCTGCATTACGACACTATCAGCCTGTTTCTGTCCGACCTATACACGCGGCTTATCGCCATCGCGCGCAACAACAACGGCACGCTGAACCGCCCGTTCTACTTCCTGCTCGACGAGTTCGGCAACTTCCCCTGCTTTGCGAGCTTCGAGAACGTCATCTCGGCCTGCGGCAGCCGGAATATATGGTTCCTTCTCATCGTGCAGTCCTACGCGCAGCTCGAGCGCGTGTACGGCAAGGAAACGGCCGCAATCATTATAGACAACCTCAACATGCACATCTTCTTCGGCTCCGGCAACTACGATACCAAGCGGGCATTCTCGGAGGAGTGCGGCTCGCACGTCATATTCTCGCCGCTCTCGGCCATAAACGGCAACACCGAGTGCATCGAGCGGTACGAGAAGGAGTACGTCCCGCTGATACCGATAAGCCGACTCGGCTACCTCGAGAACGGCGAATGCATAATCACGCAGATGTACGGCGACGTCGTCTGGTCGCGCATTGAACGCAGCTATCTGTGCCCGGAGTACGACAACGCCCGCGTTGACGAGCCCTACGCATCGTCTGTGCGCTTCTCCGACCCGAAATACACATACACCTGCAAGACCAGACGCCGAAAATAACAACATAAAGGATGGTAATATTATGGACACAATCAAGTGCTACGATAAATATGTAAACGCCATGTATTCCGACAGCGACGGAATGTCGATACCCGAGGTGCAGTACAGGTTCAAGCTGAAGTACAGCGAGGCGCGCGAGTGCGTGCTGTACGCGCAGAGCCGCGGCTGGGTCACGCCCGAGAAGACGGGGGACAGGTACACGTTTGTCCGCAAGGGGCTCGCAATGCGCGAGCTCCCTGAGGCGGACTGCCGCTACATCGCCGGGCGCATAAGTCTCTACGCTGTCAAGATACTTTCACACCTGCTCAAGAAGCGCAAGGCGACGCTCGCGCAGCTAGTCAAGGATCTCGAGGAGGATGAGGACGAAATTTTTGAAGGGCTCTCCGACCTGCTTCAGCATGAGTTCGTCATCACCTTTGACGACACATACTACGTCAACCTGTCGGAGAAGGGAATAACCACTATCGCCGACGAGCGCAAAAAGCTGATCGAGCGCGCCCGCAACAATAGAAATCCGTTTGATTTCTGAGCAACACCGCGACACCGCAACATCGCGACAGCGCCGTATCCCGGCAGAAGCCCGGCAGCGCCGCGGCGACACCGCAATCCCGCAGCACCAACGCGACCAACACCCCCGTACCGCATGGCGGCACGGGGGCATGTTTTGACCGAAAAAGCGCCAGAGCGGCACAAGGTCATAGCCTTGTGCCGCTCTTTTTTATAATCCGAAAAATACTCCCACCCGCCGGGAACTGATGTCCCGGCAGGTGGGGTACACCTATTAGCAATGTTGCTCTATCAATGATGTAGTCCTGAAGCAGGCTCCGCCGCTGAGATTCTTTACGCTAATTCGACCTTGTCCGCCGTTGCCGCCATTTTCACCATTTCCGCCTTTACCACCAATCTCTTAATTGCCAACTTCGTTGCAACCGTGGTTTCGGCCTGACTGCTGATGCGAACGCCTCTGTATATTTTTAATTTTTTATGGTACTCTCAAATCTTTTTTGTACCGCTTTTTCACTTAAATGAGGCCGGTTCATTCTCATATCGCGCGGGGATAAGCCCGTCAAGATAAAATTTTTTTGGGTCTGCTGAAATCCGTGAAGCTGTCATCGGAAAACAGAGGCTCGCTCCATTCGTAGATTATGGTTTTGATTCTTTCCCATTTGTAAGTTATAGTAATTCATATGCATATACACCTACGACCCAATTCGCGGCTTGTTGTGTAAGCCGCCGAATTGGATCCGGATGTGCGCAGCTATCTTGAAATTTCGCCCGTTCCGTCCGCAAGCAGACGCTCCATTGCTTTGACACATTCCTCATAAAAGCCCGTTGAAACAAAAAGCTTTATCACATCTGTTCTGGTGAAGTCCCACATGCTGAGCTGATCACAGAACATCAGCATTGCTTCACGGAACCCACGCTCGGTCATTATTTCCTTAAGCTCCCAAAGGTTTTGGTCATGTAATGTTCTCTCGGCGACATCAAGAAGTTCCGCAACCTTATCTGCGGTGTGCATATGGTTGTTTCCTTTCTTGTTTAGTTTTTGTTTGTCGCTGATTTTCTGTCGTGCTCGAATGTCGATAATCAATTTTCAAAAACATACCATGGTATTTACATAACTATTTCTCCGCTCCTTTCTGCTATAGTTTGGTAGTCGTTAGTAAGCACGGCTACGGTGCCGGAGGTGTCTTTACTGCAAAGGTCAAACACGTCTTTCCTGTTTGTGATGACGACAAACCTGCACTTGTCGATTTCGCTCATGTAGTAGAGCGGCGCGTTCATGTAGAACAGAGTCAGCGCGCGCCGTACCTTTTCAATACCGTCACCGGGTGCAAGTATCATCGGTATTCCGACGATTATGTTTTCGGCATCGTCACTTCTTATCTCAAAGAACTCGCGCATAAGGTTTATGTGCAATGCGCGGAATTCAGGAAACTGCATGGTCAGATAATTCAGGAGAAGCCCAAGTGAGAAGCCCGGCGACTGCGCGAAGGCGGGAACCTTGGCGTCAGGGCAGGGGGCTATTGCGGTCTTCTCGGTGCTGTAGCCGGCGGCCTCAAACAGCATTTGCTGTGTGATGCCGTTTTGCGGGTGCGCGCTGCTGATTTTCATCAGACTGCGCTTGCTCGGAATGCCCGGCAATGTGCGGTTGACGAGGCGCGAGACAAACGAGATGCTGAGTCCCGCCTCCTCGGCAAAGTCGGTTTTTGAGCGAGAGCCAATCGCCTGGTCGACAAGCCTTGCAAGGTCGTTCAGCTCCTCGTTCTTGGCGAGCGCGGGGGTGCGGGAGATGTTCTCTCCGGCGTCGGTGCGCTCGGCTTCGTTGAGCTTTTCCGGCTCCTTTGTGTTGGCTTTGCGGCCGCTGTCTTTATTTGGCTGCCGTTTTACGTTGCTTGGATAATTTGTGAGTATTTTTTGAGCATCTATTTTATTTGAATTGTTCTCTTTGTCGACAGCATCTAATTCTTGGCGCAGTGAAGCCCGGTCACTGCTGTTCATCAGCAAGTTCCTCCAATCTGTGGATTATTTCTTTAATTGTATTATAGCACGGTTTTAAGCGGTTGTCAATAGCTTTTTTGAAAAACGATTAAAAAATAATTAATTAATTTGTAATCCACCGTTTGCCCGCTTCTGCAATTAAAAACACCGCCGATTCGTGGGGATCGGCGGTGCGAAATGTTATTTTGAGACGTCGGCGGACTCGGGATCGGGGAGCTGGGCCTGCCTTTTGGCTCTGACGGCGTCCGGAATGACGAAAATCAGTGAGACTAGCGCCATGTACGTTACCAATATGGCCATTCCCGGCAGGAGGTAGAGCAGCGGCACGGGCATCCAGCGCCAAAACAGCTGAAGAATGTTTATGTTCTTCGGGAAGGTGAAGAAATAGTCGGCGTATGGGCAGACCGTGGCGCGCAGGATGAGGTTGACGCAGTGAACGGCAACCGACAGTGCCGAAAATGCGATAAGTATGCCGGGAAAGTCGGAGAGCCGCGGACGGTAAAACCCGAGCGTCGCGAGACTGATACCGCAGATGAAAATCAGCAGGTGCGTCCCGTAAAAGCCGAGCATGCGGGGCAGCAGAAGAGAATAGCCGCAGAACGCAGGCTCGGGAAACATAAACGCCATAAGCGCTCCCAACGGCGCCATGAAAAACGAAAACCCGAGCAGCGACCGTCGCCGCGTCATGAGCCCTATGGGGATGATAAACATGTTGATGTTGCACAGCTGAAGCGGCAGCTCGTCAAACCAGTTGAAGTGCTTTATGTGCGAGATGGCGAGGAATTCAGCGTCGCGCGAGAGCGCAAACTTGTAGACGAAAAAGCCCACTATGTTGACGGCGCAGATGATTATCAGCACCAGCGAGCGCCGCCTCTCATCGGCGTTGCGCAGAAGCAGGCGCAGCGCGACAATCGCGGAAACCGCGAGCAAAAGCAGGGCGAAAAACATGCCGTTAAACGGTTTTATTATCATTTTTATGCCTCCTGAGGTTGAAAATCAGCGCGGCGGCTGCGGCTACGGCGCATCCCGCGAAAACGTCAAGCACGGAGTGTTGCTTGACAAGGACGGTGGACATGCAGATCAGCGTCATCATAACTGCGCTGACAGCGCGCAGCGCGGTCTTTTTGCGCAGCGACGTCACCGAAAACGCCGTCAGATGGACGCACAGCGCCTCGTAACAGTGCAGGCTCGGAAATACGTTGACGGGGCGGTCGCTCTCGAAAATCAGCCTGCATATCCGGTTGAATAAACCGCCGCCGAGCGCCTCAGGACGAAAGTCCACCGCGCTTGGGAACAGAACGAATATCAGAATGCAGAACAGCGCGCCGCCGAGGAAGACCGCGCACTGCCGTCGGAAATACTCCGGCGCGCCGAAGCAGACCAATGCGAGTACGAGCGGGACGTAGGCGTACCAAAGTATATACGGGACGATGAACGCCGGTACGAAGGGAATAAAGTCGTCAAGCGCGCAGTGAATCAGCGTCCGCTCAAAGTCTATGGACGACGTGAGAAAGTATGCAGGCCCGATTATCAGAAACATGGCGAAATAGGCAACCCTGCGGTATTTGTAAATGAAGCTGCGCGTTCTGCTCACCTCCCTTTAGTGCGTACATATATTATACAACACTTGTTATAGAAAAGCAACCACTAAAAAAATTAAGTTTTGTTAATACAGACGCAAAATACGCGCTATACGGTGTTTTTTGACTTTACAAAACGCAGCGGATGTAGTATAATAAACTGATACATTGTTCCCGCGCCGGAGAGATGTCTTTGCTCACTCCGGAAACACCGTGCCATGGTTTTGCGCTTCTGCATACTTTGGAACCGGCTCACTTTGATTGTTAAGCGCACTTCCATTCCAATCCAAACCCAATTCCTAAAGTTTTTGCGGGGTCTTGGGGAGCTTTTTGGGAAAATCTTTCTGAGCGGGGTCTGGGGCAGCGCCCCGGAGTCCTCCCGTATCATTATAAGGAGAATTTTTTATGCCTAAGTATTCAATCGGTCTTGATTACGGCTCGCTTTCCGGGCGCGCCGTGCTTATAGACATTGCTGACGGACGTCAGCTTTGCGACTGCGTGATGGACTACCCGCACGCTGTTATGTCGGAGACGCTGGCGGCGACCGGCGCTCCGCTCCCGCCCGACTACGCGCTCCAGGATCCGCAGGATTACCTCGACGTGCTGGCGACCACCATCCCCGGCGTCATAAAAAAGTCGGGAATCGACCCGCGCGATATAGTCGGTATCGGCGTGGACTTTACCTGCTGCACGCTGCTGCCCGTCCATCGCGACGGAACGCCGCTTTGCTTCGACGAGCAGTTTCGCGGCGCGCCGCATGCTTACGTCAAGCTGTGGAAGCACCACGCCGCCCAGAGCTATGCCGACAGACTCAATGAGGTCGCACGTCGCCGCGGCGAGCCGTGGCTCGACCGCTTCGGCGGCAAGATTTCGTCCGAGTGGATGTTCCCGAAAATCTGGCAGGTGCTCGACGAGCGCCCTGATATATATGACGCCGCTGATTACTTCATCGAGGCCGGCGACTGGGTCACATGGCAGCTGACCGGCCGCCAGACGCGCGGCTATTGCTTCGCCGCGTATAAGAGCAGCTTCGTCGTCGACGGCGGCGGCTACCCCTCCGAGGACTTCTTCGGCGAGCTCGACGAAAGACTGCGCTACGTCGTCCGCGATAAGCTGGACGCGCCCATGGTCTTCACGGGCGAGCGCGCCGGCACTGTCTGCCACCGCGCCGCCGAGTGGCTCGGACTGCCTGAGGGCGCGGCGGTCGCATGCCCCATGCCCGACGCACACACTGCTACCATCTCGCTCGGACTGCGTAAGTCGGGCGACATGTGCGCGATTATGGGTACGTCGTCCTGCTATATGCTGCTCGGCGACAGCGACGGGCAGGTGCCCGGCATCTGCGGCATCGTCAAGGACGGCATGACGCCCGGATTCTACGGCTATGAGGCCGGACTCTGCTGCGTCGGCGACCACTTCGCGTGGGTCGCGGAGAACGTCGCGCGCGAGGATTACATAGAGGAAGCGCGCAGCCGCGGCATGTCCACGCTCAAGCTGCTTATCGAGAAGGCCGCGGCGCAGAAGCCGGGTCAGCACGGCCTCATCGCGCTCAATTGGTTCAACGGCAACCGCAATATCCTGGTCAACGCCGCGCTGTCCGGCCTTTTCGTCGGCATGACGCTGCGCACGCGCCCCGAGGATATGCTCCGCGCGCTCATCGAGGCAACGGCCTACGGCACGCGCACCATAATTGAGAACTACCGCACGCACGGCGTAAACGTCGGACGCATAGTCGCCGCGGGCGGCATCGCGCGCAAGGATCCCTTCACCATGCAGACCTACGCCGATATACTCAATATGGACATCGAAATTTCAAATTCCACACAGGCGCCGGCGCTTTCCGGCGCTATACAGGGCGCCGCGGCGGCGGGCGTCGAGGGCGGCGGTTACGCCACGCTTGACGAGGCCATGCGGCACATGGTCGCTGAGTGCGACAAGGTCTATCACCCCATCCCCGAGAACGTCGCGGTCTACGACAGACTGTTCGCCGAGTACATGAAGCTGCACGACTACTTCGGCCGCGGCGGCAACGACGTTATGAAAACTCTGCGGGAGATTTCCGCGGGCGTATGATACAGTTTATCCCGAGAGGGCAGTCTCCCTGAATAATATTTGCGCGGAAAGGTGGAAAATATGATGAAAAAGCTGGCACGTACGCTTTGTCTGGGTGTCGCCGCGATGCTCGTCTGCACGGCGCTTGCCGGGTGTAAGACCGACGGCGCGGGACCCGACGGCACAACTACCGACAGCCACGGTAACTTGTCCCCTGAAGTTACGACTTCCGGCGCGACGCCGGACACCACGTCAGGCACGCCGACAGAAACTACTCCTGCCGGGACCACGGAGATTGTGCACGGCGAGCCGGTCGGAAATGCATCGGTCGACGTCGCAGGGCTGGGGCTTGTGCCGCACGAGGCGAGCTCGGACAACCGCGCCGTCGCCGAGGTCAAGGTGCGCGGCGGGCAGGTGATGGTCGTAGGATACCTTGACGGCAGTGCGGGCATTACGGTGCGCGACTGCTTCGGCCATACCGCCACGGTCGACGTGACCGTCTCCGGCCGCGAAATAAAGACCGTTTCGCACGCCACGACGGACAAATTCATAGAAGCCAGCACGCAGTTTGGCGCTAAGGGTGACGGCGTCACGGACAGCACCGCCGCAATCCAGGCGGCGCTCGACTCCGCAAAGCCGGGGCAGACGGTCTACCTTTACCCCGGAATTTACGTCGCCGACCACCTCTGCATGCCCGAGGGCGTCACGCTTGAGATGTACACAACCATGACGGACGCCACGGCGGGCTACACGGATGAGCTGGCGCGCCAGGTCAGGGCGGGCGAGGTGACGGTGTTGCGCGGCGCGCGCATCATGAACAACCGCTACCACCAGCCCGGAGCAGAGGGTAGCTCGCATTTCACCGTACGCGGCGGCGTCATGGATATGCTTGAGACGAGCAAGGGCGCTATCATTTTCGGCTGCGCCGACGGCGTGTTGCTCGAGAACGTCATATTCAAGGACATGAAGAACAATCACGCCATTCAGTACACCGGCTGCACCAATTCCGCCATACGCAACTGCATGTTTGCGGGCTACACCTGGGGCGGGACGTTCACGCGCGAGGTCGTGCAGATAGAGGTGTCGACGCCCGGCGCTACCGGCGCGGCGGCAACCGCTCCGCTGACGTTCAGCGAGGGCGAGTACAATTACAGCGAGAATATCGAGATAAGTCACTGCTATTTCGGCAAAAGCGACCGCTGCGGCGTGCCGCTCATGGCCATCGGCCACCACTCGCAGGCCGGAGGCGCGACCGTCACCGGCTTCCGCATTACCGACAACGTGTTTGACGGCATGATGTATGCTGCGATACGCTACAACGGAATCGTCGACACCGAAATCTCGGGCAACACCTTCACGGCGTATGCCGAGTACCCGAACGTCAAGGATCCGAGTGCCACAATGCCAGCCTTCATAGTACTCTACTCCTCGGCCGCGACAACTGCGTACACCAGCGTGGTCAGCGGCAAGCGCATAGTGC
The DNA here is from genome assembly GCA_934401725.1 of uncultured Eubacteriales bacterium. Taxonomy (GTDB): domain Bacteria; phylum Bacillota; class Clostridia; order Oscillospirales; family CAG-272; genus UMGS1002. Next base: position 21,850 of record CAKRSS010000018.1, read on the forward strand.
GGGCCAATGTTTACGAGCAGGCCGGTGTCCACGGCATGAATATCACCCGCAACACCTTCAACATCCCCGGCGGCAGCGACAAGCGCGTGCTCAACATCGCGGGCAGCTCATATACTCCGGGACTGAATTTCGAGAAGGGCATTCTCCGGCAGAAGGCCTACAACACGCCGACCTACGCTTATAGCGGCTACGTCCCCGTGACAAACTACATGGAGGGCGTCAGCTTTACGGACAACGTCATAAACGTCACCGGCAAGCCGAAATACACGGGGTATCTGATGTACGTCCAGCGCGTGCTCGGACTGCGGGTCTCGGGAAATGACGTGAGACTCGGCGAGGGCGTCTCGTTCTCACGCAACGACGAGGGCGTGACCGGACTGTCCGTGCGCAGCTGCGTCATGGGCGTGGGGCCTGGCAGGTACGTCATCAACGCCGCCGAGTCCTACCGCGTACTGCTCGGCGACGCGGGCGGCAAGACCGTCGCGACGCTTCTGCCGGGCGGCTCGTTCACGGTCACGATAAACATCGAGGGGCAGGGAACGCTGTCGTTTGACCCGAGGAGCAACGGCTCGGCGGCCGTTATTCCGGTTCCGGCCGAGGGGTACGTCGCCGAAGGCTGGTATTCGGCCGACGGCAAGCAGATAAGCGGCAACAGCATGCTCTCCGAGTCCACGACGCTGATATTCAGATTCACACCGCAAAAATAACGGAGGTTAAATATGGCTTACAAACCCGGAGCGCTCAAGATAACAGGATGGATAATCAAGGGTATTCTTTATGCGATAGTCGTCCTTGTCTTCGCGCTGCTTATCTGGAGAATGTGCTTCTCAACCAAAATTCCCGCCGACGTAAAGCAGCTTTACGTCACGCCCGAGATCAAGACCGCCTATGCAGACGGTGTGCTCAAGGGTTTTAAGCAGGAGCAGGCGACCATCACGCGCGAGAAGCAGAGCTATGGCTACTTCTCGGTGGTGGACTACGTCATTATCCCCGAGGCGTCTGAGGTGCAGATAATTTTCAGGTACAATAACAGCACCGTGAGGAGCGTGGCGGAGGATCTCGGGCTGTCCCAGGTGCCCTCGCTCGACCACGACGTGTTCGACGTGACGCTGGTCAAGACCACCGACCTCACCCCCGACGACCAGAGCGACAATATTGACCCGGACGCGCTGCACAAGACGCGCTACTTCCCGACCGCAGTCGTCAGCGGGCGCACACAGCTGTATAATTACCGCCGCATAGTGTTCAGTGGCGTGGATATTGAGGATCTCGACATCGGGCTGTTCGTGGACATTTACTACATCGGCGGCATCAATTATGACGGTACTCCGCTCGGCACGCTGTGCCTCTACGACTACCAGATGGAGCGGATCGACTACAAATTTTCGGGTTCCGACCTGAAATCTGTTAAAAAATAAGGATATTAAATGTTATGTGGTTTATATTTGCATTGATCACACTGCTCGCTTGGGGCAGTGCCGACCTGTTTTATAAAAAGGGTGCCGATGAGGCAGATAAATACAGCCATCTCAAAACGACAATGATGGTTGGCTTCGTTATGGGGGCACACGCGATAGCAACGCTGATATTCACCGGGTGGGATTATGACCCGATCAATCTTGTTATGTACCTGCCTGTTTCCGCAATGTACATTTCGTCAATGGCGGTGGGATACCTCGGACTGCGGTATCTGGAGCTGTCCATAGCTTCACCGATTCAGAATGCTTCGGGTGCAGTTGTTGCGATACTCTGCCTCGTAATTCTGGGGCAGAAAATGAGCACATGGTCTGCGGTCGGTGTCGTGCTGATTTGCGTCGGTGTGTTCGTGCTGGGATTGCTTGAGCGCGGACGTGATGAACTTCCGCCTTCTGACGGTGAGCATAAAAAGTACCGCTCAGGGGTTGTTGCAATACTATTTCCGATAGGGTATTGCATACTCGATTCGCTTGGAACTTTCTTTGATGCATGGTACCTTGACGATTTTGAAACAACACTTCTTCGCAATGTGACTGAGGACAACCTGGAGCGGGTTGCCAACATATCATACGAGCTAACATTCTTTTTCTGTGCGTTGGTTATATTCGTTTTTATGCTGATAAAAAAGCAAAACCTTACCGGACGTCCGCAGGGGTCGCGCCTTTGTGCGGCAGTGCTTGAAACTGCCGGACAGTTTACATATGTTTACGCAATGTCGGGGCATGGCGCGGTTGCCGCTCCCATGATAGGCTCATTTTGCATCGTATCAGTATTGCTGTCGCGTATTTTCCTTAAGGAGAAGCTGACGTTTTTGCAGTATTTGACGGTCGGGGGCGTAATTTTGGGTATTATTTGCCTCGGAATTTCAGAGGGACTGGCGGAATAGGTCGGATGAAACAAAAAGCACTCCAAGGCGGCATTAAATTGCCGCTCCTTGGAGTGCTTTTGCACTTGATTTGCGATTTTTGACTTTTCAGCAAGCGCCGTGAGCTATCATGGCGTCGACGACCTTCTCGAAGCCCGCAATGTTAGCGCCGATGACATAGTTGCCCTCGAAGCCGTACTTTGCGGCGGCGGTGTCGATGTTGTGATAGATGTTGGTCATGATGCCCTGGAGCTTGGCGTCGACCTCCTCGAACGTCCAGGAGAGACGCTCGCTGTTCTGCGACATTTCAAGTCCGGAGGTTGCAACGCCGCCTGCGTTGGATGCCTTGCCGGGCGTGAAGAATACGCCGTTGGCCTGAAGGTACTTGGTAGCCTCGATGGTGGTCGGCATGTTAGCGCCCTCGCAGACGGCAGTGACGCCGTTGGCGACCAGCGCCTTCGCGTCGTCGATGAGCAGCTCGTTCTGGGTAGCGCAGGGAAGTGCAACGTCACACTTGACGCTCCACACGCCGCGACCCTCGTGATACTCAGCGCCCGAGCGGTAGTTGAGGTAGTCGGAAATGCGGCCGCGCTTGACTTCCTTGATTTCCTTGACGGCGGCAAGATCGATGCCGTCCTTATCGTAAATCCAGCCGGTGGAGTCGCTCATGGTGACGACCTTGCCGCCGAGCTGTGTGGCCTTCTCAGCCGCATAGATAGCGACGTTGCCCGCGCCCGAGATGACGACAGTCTTGCCTGCGAGCGTGTTGCCGTGGCAGCGAAGCAGCTCGTCCACCATGTAAAGCAGACCGTAGCCGGTCGCCTCTTTTCTTGCGAGAGAGCCGCCGTAGCTCAGACCCTTACCGGTCAGCACGCCCTCAAACTGGCCGCACAGACGCTTGTACTGGCCGAACATATAGCCGATCTCTCTTGCGCCGGTTCCGATGTCGCCTGCGGGAACGTCCTCGTTTGCGCCTATGTACTTATAGAGCTCGGTCATGAAGGACTGGCAGAACGCCATGACCTCGCGGTCGGATTTGCCCTTGGGGTCAAAGTCGGAGCCGCCCTTTGCGCCGCCCATAGGAAGGCCGGTCAGCGAGTTCTTGAAGGTCTGCTCGAAGCCGAGAAACTTCATGATGCTCAGGTTGACCGAGGGGTGCAGTCTGATTCCGCCCTTGTAGGGGCCTATCGAGTTGTTGAACTGGATGCGGTAGCCGGTGTTGACGCGGACGTTTCCTGCGTCGTCGACCCACGGCACGCGGAACACAATCTGACGGTCAGGCTCGACTATTCTCTCCAGAATAGCCTCCTTCTGATAGAACGCCTCGTTCTTTGCGATAACAGGCGCGAGAGACTCAAAAACCTCCCGCACAGCCTGCAAAAACTCAGGCTGGCCTGCATATTTTTTGTTTACATCAGCTACTACTGTATCGAGATAGCCCATGGTGATACCTCACTTTCAGAATATAAATTATTACAGATAAATAATATCACAAACCGCGCCGTTTTGTCAATGCACTACATCTACAAATTTCGTGTTATACCGAGGCATTAATTATCCAAACCGACATAAAATGGCCGCCCGCGCCCCACATACAGCCAAATCCGCCCTCCGTCGCGGCGGGTGCTTGACAGATGCGCGCGAATGTGGTATGATTATTAAGAGTTTATAAAGAACACAGCGCGGCCGCGGCCGCCGGATAAGGAAGAGTATGAAGATCGGTTTTGTTTCACTCGGCTGCCCGAAGAACCAGCTTGACACTGAGGTCATGCTGCACGAGGCTCTCGAGGCGGGCTACGAAATAACACAGGACGAAACGCAGGCTGACGTCGTAATTATCAACACCTGCGCGTTCATCGAGAGCGCCAAAAAAGAGGCGATAGACAACATTCTCGACATCGCGTGGCTCAAAAAGCACCGCTCGCTCAAGGCTATTATTGTGACTGGCTGTCTCGCCGAGCGTTACCGCGGGCAGGTGCTCGACGAGTTCCCCGAGGTCGACGCGGTGCTGGGCGTCGGCAGCATTCACCACATCGTTGAGGCGATAGAGGCGGTCACGGTCAAGAAAAAGAAGGGCTCGCACCGCCGCTACAGCTCGTTTGACAACGCGGAGTGCGTGCGTCTCGGCGGCGACCGGCTGCTCACCACGCCCGACTACTCGGCCTACCTCAAAATCGCCGAGGGCTGCGACAACCGCTGCGCCTACTGCGCCATCCCCTCCATCCGCGGACGCTTCCGCAGCCGCACGATAGAGGACATCGTCGAGGAGGCACGTCAGCTCGAGGGACTGGGCGTCCGCGAGCTCAACATCGTCGCGCAGGACATCACAAGATACGGTCAGGACATATACGGCGAGTACCGTCTCGCGGCGCTGCTGCGCGCCATAACCGAGGCGACTAACATCCCGTGGATACGCCTGATGTACTGCTACCCCGACAAAATCACCGACGAGCTTGTCGCCGAAATCCGCGACAATCCCCGCATACTTAAGTACATCGACCTTCCCATTCAGCACATATCCGACCACATGCTGCGCGCCATGAACCGTCACGGCGACGCGGCCATGATAAAGGACGTCATTGCCAAGCTGCGCCGCGAGGTGCCCAGCATTGTCATCCGCACGACGCTCATCACCGGCTTCCCCGGCGAGACCGAGGAGGACTTCAGAGAGCTGTGCGAGTTCGTCGACGAGACGAAATTCGAGCACCTCGGCGTCTTCCCCTTCTCGCGTGAGGAGGGAACCGCCGCCTACGACATGCCCGACCAGATCGACGAGCAGGTCAAGCAGGATCGCGCCGACATAATCATGCGCGAGCAGCTCGACATCAACGAGGCGCGAAACCGCTCCATGATAGGTAAGACCGTCACGGTGCTCTGCGAGGACTACGACCCCGTCGGCGAGATACATTTCGGCCGCGGCGAGGCGGACGCCCCCGAGATTGACGGCAAGATATACTTCCGCGCTCCCGCGCGCGTAGCGCCCGGCAGCTTTGTCAAGGTCAAGCTGCGCGAGGTCATGGACTATGACCTCATCGGTCAGGCCGTGACGGCCGACGGAGGCGACACCAAATGAACCTTCCGAACAAACTGACGGTGCTGCGCGTGTTCATGGTGCCGGTGGTGATAGCGCTGATAATGCTGGCGGGCGTCATTCCCGCGGCGGCGGCGTACATCGCGGCGGCGGTTGTCTTCCTGCTGGCGTCGTTTACCGACATGCTCGACGGCAAAATCGCCCGCAAAAACAACCTCGTGACCGACTTCGGCCGCTTCCTGGACCCGCTTGCGGACAAATTCATGGTCATTGGAACCATGTTGAGCGTTCTCTATAAAATGGACGCCATCCGCCCCTACTTCTTCTGGGCGGTGTTGCTTGTGGTGTTTCGCGAGCTCATGGTGACGGGACTGCGTCTCATCGTGGTGTCGTCAAACGGGCAGGTCATAGCGGCGAATATGCTCGGCAAAATCAAAACGGTGACGCAGATGGTGTGCGTCGTCTGCGTGCTGGTGGAGCCGGCAGTGGAGCTGCTGGCCGGAGAGGGCTACCCGCTCGCGGGCGTCTACCCCGTCTCGCTCGTGACGACGGCAGTGATGGCGTTTTTCACGCTGTGGTCGGGTGCGGCCTATGTCTGGGGCTGCCGCCACATGCTCAATCCGAATAAATAAAAGGAATCACCTCGCAATTCCCGGATGGCACTGCGGGGTGAGACAGAAAAGAAGCTGCCCGCGGCCGAGCCGCGGACAGCTGTTTTGTTTTACATTATGGGAAGAACCTTCGACGGCTCGCGCGTGCTGAATATTTCATCGTACTGAGCCTTGGTGATATAGTTGTTGTAGTAGAGGTAGTTCACGCGCCACTCCCAATAGCCTGCAAGGTAGAACATGATGTTGGTTGTGTTCGAAACAGTTGCGACATCAACGCCGCCGCACTTGATTTTGCCGCTGTAGCTGATGTCGGTGCCCTCGATCATGGCTTCAACAAAGTTGTCGGCGAAACGGGCTTCGTACAGCCGCAGGTTGGCCGCAACTCTTTTGTTGTTCACAAATGCGATGGGGGCTAAGAAAAAATCATCGCCGTCCCAATCGATGTATACGCCGTAACGTTCGATAGGCCCGATTACAAAATCGATATTTGTGTTTTCGCGGTATTTGACGGTTGCCGGGGGCGGGTTGTCGTAGTCAAAATTGGAAATGAATAAATAGTTGACCGGGTAAATGCCGTAGGGGGCCGGAATTGTTTCGCAGTCTATCTGAATCGCAACGTGCATATCGGCCGGGGCGGTAAAGCTGAAGTTTCCGTCCTTGTCGGGGCTCATTGTTGTGAGATAGCGGAAGGTTTCGCGAGAATCCTTGCAATAGTCGTAGTTCTGGCGGTAGATGGTGCCGATAGTTCCGCCTGGGGTGTGGTCAGTCCACGGCATGGGAGTGTACCACAGTGCCTCGATTACTATGCCTGATATATCAACAATGCCATCTGTTGCGGAGATGTGCCCGGTGTAGGTTATATTCTGAGCCGGTGTGCCAGTTTTTTCGGATGTGTCGGCCTCCGAGGTGGAGGGCGCCGATGTTTCCGGTGTTTCCGTTGTGGTGACAGGAGTATTGGAAAGAGATGCTTCAGGAGTCGTCCCCGGCTCGGAATTGCCTGCCGTGCCACACGATGCCAGCAAAATTGCCACCATTGCTATGGCGAGAAAAAGGGATAAAACTCGTTTTTTCATTTTTGGGACTCCTTTCGTTTGGAAAAATATTCTTTCGGGGGGGGGGTATAACCATTATACCGTGTTATTCATATTATTTCAATGCGCGGAATCGACAAAGTTTGACACGCCGTTTTGTCAAACACTGCCAAATTATAAATAAACCGTGAATTGCCTATGAACGCACTGATAACATACTGCTAACATACTGAGAACAAAAAAACAAAGCCGACACATCCGGTGTGCCGACTTTGCTTTGGGTTCACTTATTTCTTGGAAAAACAGTCGCTGCAGTATACAGGACGGTCACCGCTCGGCTCGAAGGGAACCTTGCAGGGCGCACCGCACTCAGCACATACCGCATCGTACATCTGGCGGGGTTCGCCGTTTCTGCGATTGTTCTTACGAGCGTCGCGGCAAGCCTTGCAGCGCTGGGGCTCGTTGGTGAAGCCCTTCTCAGCATAAAATTCCTGCTCTCCGGCAGTGAAAGTGAATTCTTGTCCGCATTCCTTGCAGACGAGTGTCTTGTCAGTGTACATGTAATACCTCGGATAAAGTTGTAATGCAGATACCTCCTGCATTTATCCTAATTGTATCATATGAATTGTTAATTGTCAATGTTTTTTGTGAATATATTTCAAAATATCGTCATTTAATTTTCCGGTATTTTTCAGATAACCGTCATATTTCTGAGGTGGTCGTCGGAGCGGGGCGGGGAGGCGACGGTTTTATTCGCAAAATTGCATAATTCGGGGTCGTGTAATTGCACAAACGATGTGAGTATTGGTGAATTTGTTCTTTACCCGTTCTTTTTTTGCTTAAACTGTTGACTTAAAACTGCAAAAAGCGTATAATGTATTCTAATCTCAATAATTTGAAACGTTAAATTTTTATCAATCTATCAACTCTTAAAAGGGGAGGTTTTTATGAACAGAGTATATAATTTTTCCGCAGGTCCCTCCATGCTGCCGCTTCCCGTACTTGAGAAAGCAGCCGCCGAGCTCGTTTGCTACGGCGACAGCGGAATGTCGGTGATGGAGATGTCCCACCGCTCCGCAGACTATGAGCCCATTATCTACGGCGCGGAAAAGCTGCTGCGTCAGCTTATGAATGTGCCCGACAACTACAAAATACTGTTCCTTCAGGGCGGCGCGTCGACGCAGTTCGCTGCGGTTCCGCTCAACCTGATCGGACGCACCGGAAAGGCTGATTACCTCGTTTCGGGTCAGTTCTCCGGCAAGGCTTTCAAGGAGGCGCAGAAGTACGGCGACGTCGTCGAGACGGCCTCCACCAAGGCGGATAACTTCACTCACGTTCCGCACGTCGGGCGCTCTGCTTTCCGTCCGGACGCTTCCTACGTCCACATCTGCTTCAACAACACCATCTACGGCACAAAGTACGACTACATCCCCGACACCGGGGACATTCCGCTGGTCGCCGACATGTCGTCCTGCATACTGTCCGAGCCTGTCGATGTCTCGCGCTTCGGCGTGATTTACGCCGGTGCGCAGAAGAACATGGCTCCGGCGGGTCTTACTGTTGTCATCGTCCGTGAGGATCTGCTGGGCGGCGCTCTGCCCATCACCCCCGCCATGCTCGACTGGAAACTGGCCGCCGACAACGACTCCATGTACAACACTCCGCCCTGCTACACCATCTACATGGCGAAGTTGGTCTATGAATATCTGCTGTCCATCGGCGGACTCGAGGCCATGCAGAAGCTCAACCGCGAGAAGGCGGACATTCTTTACAACTACCTCGATTCCCAAAGCTACTATATCGCGCCCGTCGAGAAGTCGTCGCGCTCCATGATGAACGTCACGTTCGTGACGGGCGACGCCGACCTCGACAAAAAATTCGCCGCCGAGGCTGCAGCGGCCGGACTCAAGAACCTCAAGGGCCACCGTTCTGTCGGCGGCATGAGAGCCTCCATTTACAACGCTATGCCTAAGGAAGGAGTAGAGAAGCTGGTTGAGTTTATGAAGAGCTTCTCGGAGAATAACCCCAAATGAATTACACTACCGGCAACCGCAAGGTTGCTATAATCGGTGCCGGATTCGTCGGAGCGTCCATCGCGTATGCGCTGACGCTGCGCAATCTGGCGCGTGAGATCGTCCTTATCGATATTGACCACAATAAGGCCCGCGGAGAAGCGCTGGACATTCAGCACGGTATTCCTTACATGGGAACCTCGAGCGTTTATGCGGGCGATTACAGTGACTGCGCCGGATGTGACCTCATTGTTATCACGGCAGGCCGAAACCGCCGTCCCGGCGAGAGCCGCCTCAACCTTATCGGCGACAACAGCCGCATTCTGCGCGACGTCGTCGAGCACATCAAAAAGTATTACACCAGAAGCGTTATACTTGTTGTCGCCAACCCGACCGACATGCTGACCTACCTCTGCGACAAGTGGATGGGTCTTGATAACGGCATGGTCTTCGGCACGGGCTGCATTCTGGACACCTCGCGTATGGTTCGCTGCGTTGCGGACTATGTGTCGCTGAGTACCGAGGTGGTCAAGGGCTTTGTCGTCGGCGAGCACGGCGACTCGCAGATTCCGATATGGAGCCGTCTTGCCATTGCGGGCGTGCCCATGGAAGAGTACTGCCGCAGCGTCGGCATTGCGTGGGGCGACGAGCAGAAGGAGAAAATCGCGAACGAGGTCAAGACCATGGGCGCGACCATCATTGCCGCCAAGGGCAAGACCCACTACGGCATTGCGACCTGCGTCTGCTCTGTGGCTGACGCGGTGCTCAACCAGCGCCTGACCATCGCCTCCGTCTCCACGACGCTGACGGGCGAGTACGGCATACACGACGTGGCGCTGAGCGTGCCGTCTATAATCGGCGTTAACGGCGTCGAGCGCCGCCTCGAGGAGAACTGGAGCGACGACGAGATTGCGGCGTTCCGTCAGAGCGCCGTGACTATCCGCGGCAAGCTGGATGAGCTGGCCGCCGCAAAGCCCGAAATAATTTCCAAGGAGATATTCCTGAAAGATGAAGAAGATGAAGATTAAGTTGCTTAATAAAATAGCCGCGGTCGGCACGGATGAGCTTGACCGCAGCTTCTACGAGGTCGGCACGGAGGTCGGGTCGCCGGACGCGATTATGGTGCGCTCTGCCGCCATGCACGACATGACATTTGATCCGAATCTGCTTGCCATCGCGCGCTGCGGCGCGGGTGTCAACAACATTCCGGTCGAGCGCTGCTCGGAGGACGGCATTGTCGTCTTCAACACGCCGGGCGCAAACGCCAACGGCGTCAAGGAGCTGACGCTGTGTGCGCTGTTCCTCGCCTCGCGCCGCATTACCGCGGGCGTCGAGTGGGCGAAGACGCTGGCGGGCGACACTGACGCTGCGAAGGCGGTGGAGAAGGGCAAGTCTGCCTTTGCGGGCGTTGAGATTCAGGGCAAGAAGCTGGGCGTTATCGGACTCGGCGCTATCGGCGGCATGGTTGCGAACGCCGCGCTGCACCTCGGGATGGATGTCATGGGCTGCGACCCGTATCTGTCGGTTGAGGCAGCGTGGAGTCTTTCGCGCAACATCAAGCGCGCGGCGTCCTACGAGGAGATTTTCCGTGAGTGCGACTACATAACCCTGCACATTCCCGCTACTCCCACCACAAAGAACACGATAAACGCCGAGACCATCGCCATGATGAAGGACGGCGTGCGTATAATCAATCTGGCGCGTGCCGATCTTGTCGACGCCGAGGCGCTCAAGGCCGGGCTTGCGTCCGGAAAGGTGGCGGCGTACGTGACCGACTTCCCGGCGCCCGAGATCATCGGGGTTGACGGAGTGGTTGCAATTCCTCACCTTGGCGCGTCGACGGAGGAGGCGGAGGACAACTGCGCCGTCATGGCCGCGCGTCAGCTCGACGACTACCTGCGCTACGGCAACATAAAGAACAGTGTCAACTACCCCAACGTCAGCATGCCGCACAGCGGAGCCGTCCGCGTCTGCCTGCTGCACGCGAATGTGCCGTCTATTATTTCTCAGATTACCTCCGCGCTGTCCGAGGAGCACATCAACATTGAGAACATGATAAATAAGTCCAAGGGCGACAACGCCTACACGCTGCTTGAGCTCGGCGCCGCCGTGCCCGAGAGCGCGCTCGCCAAAATCCGCGCCATCGACGGTATGCACCGCGTCCGCGTTATATAAGGAGAGACGAATCCGGGGTCAGTCCCGAACCCCGCTTTGGGGGCGTGTCTCGGGGCTTTGCCCCGAACCCCACTTAAGGGCGCTTTTTGAAAAAAGCGCCCTTAAGAATCCTACAAAAACTTTCGAAAAAGGGGATGGGGACAGAGTAAAGTGAGCAAAAAATGCTCGCTCTCGGGGCGCTGCCCCGGACTCCGCCAAGGGAGCTTTTTGAAAAAAGATCCCTTGAAACCCGCAAAAACTTTCGAAAAACCGGTCTTGTCGCGTGGTGACGTGCGCGGCGAGGCTGTTTTTTTGCGCTCAAATTACAAAATTTATCTTTTAACTAAAAATCCCCTTGACAATGTCGGCGTTATATGTTATGATTATTATGACAAGTGGTACACAGGAAAACTCACACACACCCGGCGGCAAGCATTATCCGGCCTGCTACTGAGATGTTCGGCGCGAGAGGTCCTTCCGCTTTGAACATGTTTGAATATAACCGGATTATGGCGCATAGCTTTGCCGCAGGGCAGGGGTATGCGTTTTTTGTATATAACATAACTTAATGGGAGGAATTTTGCAATGAAAAACAGCAAGAAGCACCAAGTTTTGCACTTTAGCCATCGTTCAATGCCAATAATCTTGAGCAATATTGCTGTGCGGTAGAGTTCCGCACAGCATATCAAAGGAATTTCTATAGAAAAATAAGTTAAAAGGAGATATTTCATAAAAAAACACATAGTAACGTTGTTGCTGATAAGTATAATGCTTTCTGCGTTTTGTAGTGGAGTTTCTGCTTCAACACTGCAAGAGGAATCTGTTGCTTCAGTTAACAGCACGCTTGCCGACGGAATTTATCGTATAAAGAATGTCGACCAAGCAAGATACCTTACAGTTTACGATTATGGCTATACAAGCAATACCGATGTTCGTGCAAAGAAACATATTAACAGTAGCAATGATTATAGTCAGATGTGGAAGGTGACATCAATCGGCTCGGGGTACTATAGCATCAGACCGTTGCATAAGCCTAACATGGGGCTTGATGTCAGTGGGACAAACGTTGCAATTTACGGAATAGGTATTCAGGATTCGACATCGTCCATAATAATATCCGCAAGATGGCTCATATCTGCAAGCTCGTATAGCGGAGAATATTTTATTCAGAACTACACATACAATAGCAAGATGCTTGTGTGTTCATTGGGCGGTGATGATACCTTTGTTTCCGCTTACACAGGAAGCGCACTTCAGCGATGGACATTCGAGCCGGTCTCTCCTTCAAGCAAGGTGTCAATTTTTGGAGACTCTTATTTGAATGTTGGCGAATCAACTAATCTCACGGCAGGTGTTTTTTCTTCCGCAACTCTGAATCAGTCTGTTTCGTGGTCTTCAAACAGCAGCAACGTCAGCGTATCATCGAACGGTAGGGTGACTGCCACGGCAGAGGGGCTCGCACGAATTCGTGCAACAAGCACATATGATTCCTCTTGCACAGGATTATTCGATATTTATGTTGGCTCCTATGGAAGCAAATCGGTTGGACTGGTTGGCATACCGTCCAATGGTCACGATCATGCCACTTGTCTGAATACCGTTACAGGGAGTGCATATTTGGGAGGCAGATACGGGTCGTCAAACATCGTGGTAGTCACTTCGGGTATGACGCAAAATGAATTTTTGACAATTTTAGCTGCAACTCAGATAACTATTCTTCGATCACATGGAACTCAAAACGCTATTTTGCTTGATGAATCTTCGGATGGGCGAATTTATACAGGTGTAATTAACGCACTCCCGGGGCGGCCGTTACACGACTCTGAACTTTTGCTTCTAGTGGCTTGCTACTTAGGCGAAGGTGAGCGCAATGCCAATAATGTTGTGAATGCCTGCTTTAATGCTGGTGCAAAGCACGTGATGGGTTTTACAGACTCAATTGCTTGCGTACTAGCAAGCACGTGGACTGTGAAATTTTGCGAATATTTAAATGACCACCCCAATTCAACCGATTATTATGCTGCAGCAATGCACGCAGATAATGGAACGGAAGGCTATATGCAGGGAAATCTACATTTGAGATTTTACCGTCATATTGACGAAGATTAAAGGAGGAAATCTACATGAAAAAACTACTTGTACTGCTTATTTCACTTTGTATGCTGCTATCGCTCGTCTCCTGTGCGCAGAAACGCGATTTTGGGGATAGTGCTAAGTATGAAAAGGGCGTAGCCTATGTTGCAGGGAATATAAGTATGGACGGTCCTGATGTCGTGAGCGTTGACGTAGAGGCTGACAGCTATACCCGAGTGAGTATGTATCATGACGAGGCGCTTTTGAATACTACACGGGTGATAGAGTATGATGGGTTTGCATATAACGCCAAGTACTCCGATTCGTACGTTACAGATTACCAGACTGTTATTGATTCATATAAAACAACTGACGAGCATAACTATTACTTGTGTTTAGACATAAGCCGCCAAAACGGCCAGATTGTTCATGTGACGTTTACAAACAATATCACGGCGTCTACTTACCGAATTGGTTACACCAAGTCGCAAGAGCACTACATTGACCTTGCCAAGGCGCAGATCAAGGACTATATCGATGTTGATGAGTATACAGCGCGTTGCGTGCCGCCCCAGCCATACTCCGCTGGCATGTACTGGGTCTTTTTTGAAAAGTTCGTCGGCGATTGCCTGCTCACAAAGGCTGAAGTTTCGATTTTGGAAAACGATACAATAGGCGGTTTTCGCATCGAGACAGACTATGATTGGGATAGCGTCAGAATGAGAAGTATAGACGGAGCGTCGCTTGACACGCAGATAGAGACCAAGGTCAGAAACATTTGCACGGCAAAAAGCGTCAGCTACAACGGTTACACGACAATGTTCAGGCGCATTGTCCCCGACAAAAACGGCCGGCTGGCGGTGCTTTACATGGTCTATCCGAACGAGCCGGACGACTCGCCGAAGTGCATAAATCCGCTGAATATTTTGATTTATATTGAGTGACAAAAAGTCCCCGGACGCGCCGCGTCCGGGGCTATATTTGTTTGGTTCGCTTATTTCTGCTCGCCGATGGTCTTCATGTTCTGACCAACGCCGTGAACCTCGTGGAAGTCGTTGGCAAAGCTGCGCACGGCGTCGCCGATGCTGGCCATGCCGAGGCCGGCGCTGATGACGGATGGAGCGACGGTCGCGCTCTGTGCGCCGTTCGTGTAGGCCTCCATGACTTGCGACACGTTCTTGAAGCTGGCTGCGAGTATCTTGGCGTCGCTCTCGGAATTGTCGATAAAGCTGCGTATTTCGCGAATAACGAGGTTAGGGTCGGTGCAGTTGTTTTCCATGCGGTTGTAGTACACCGCGATGTACTTCGCGCCTGCAAGCACGGCAAGTATGCCCTGAAGGGCGGAATATATGGCGGTGGCGGTTATGTTGACGCCCTCAGCGGCCAGCCGCTTGATAGCGGGGAGTCCCTCTGCGCTGACGGGAATCTTGATGAAAACGTCGCTGCCGAGGCGGCGAAGGATGTAGTGTGCCTCGTCGACGATCTCGTCGGCCGTCTCCGAAACGACCTGAACGTGCAGGCTGCGACGATTTCCGCACAGTACCTTTATTGCAGACAGACGCTCGTACACGTCGATATTGCCCTCGCGCTTGAGAATGCTCGGGTTGCTCGTGACGCCCACCACAGGCCAGTCATTTATACCACATCTGAGATCCTCGATATTTGCTGTATCCAGCATAAGTTCGTACATAAGTCAATGCTCCGGTTATTTTAATATGGTACCTTGTCGATACAGTGATTATTTTATCATATTGATAAAAACGTGTCAATATTTATTTTACACTAAATGCGTCTCACGTCACGCATATATTTTGCATAAATTACTTGACTACCGCCCGGATGTGTGATATAATCAAGAAGTTAATGGGATGTCGCCAAGCGGTAAGGCACGGGACTTTGACTCCCGCATTCGTCGGTCCGAATCCGGCCATCCCAGCCATTGCGGGGGTAACGACTTTTTGAACACTTTCAAAAAGGAGTTGCCTTTTGCTATGCTTTTAAACAGCAAAAAAAGAGAGCATCTATTTCTCCGCCAAGAAATAGATGCTCTCACCTTTTATAATCGGGAGTTGCTCTTTGTTATGCTTTTAAACTTTCGTAATACGCTGCTTCAACATCAGCCGGTGACTTAAAATTCAAATGTCGATGAGGTCTGCGGTTGTTATAGTAATCAATATACTTTTTCACTTCATCGTCAATTTCCTTGATAGATGAATATGTTTGACGATATAATGCCTCATATTTCATTCTTGAGAAAAAGGCTTCACAGACTGCATTTTCGGTTGGTGTTCCCGGTGTGGCAAACGATTGCGTTACCGAACACTCCTTCAAAAATTCTCTGAAGGCATGACAGGTGTATTGCACTCCTTGATCACTATGGAACATCAGGCTTTTCGGTTCACCGCGCCATTGAAATGCTTTCGAAAATGTTTCAATGGTGAGCATCGTATCAATACGATCAGACACAGCGTATGAAATAA
>CAKRSS010000019.1 GCA_934401725.1 uncultured Eubacteriales bacterium
CCCCTAAGCGGGGTTTGGGGCAGCGCCCCAAGAACTCTCGTCCCCTGAGCGGGGTTTGGGGCAGAGCCCCAAGAACATCATTACTTCGCTATAACCTTCATAAAGCTCTTCTTGCCGCGGCGGAAGACTACTCCGTCGGCGAGATCGGCCTTTGCGTAGCTTGTATGAGTATCAGTGACCTTGCTGTCGCCTGCGCTGACGCCGCCCTGCTCCACTGCGCGTCTCGCCTCGGAGCGCGAGGGAACCAGCTTAGCCTTGACAAGCACGGACAGAATATCTATCTTGCCGTCGGTGAAGTCGTCGTCGGAGAGCTCAACTGTCGGGATGTCGGCCGCGCCGCCTGCGCCGAACAGCGCCTTCGCGCCTGCCTGCGCGCGCTTGGCCTCCTCCTCGCCGTGAACCATGCTTGTCAGCTCGTAGGCGAGAATTTCCTTGGCATGGTTGAGCTGCGCGCCCTCCCAATCCTTCATTGCCTCGATCTCCTCGATAGGCAGGAAGGTCAGCATACGGATGCACTTGAGAACGTCCGCATCGTCGACGTTGCGCCAGTACTGGTAAAAGTCATACGGGCTGGTCTTTGCCGCGTCGAGCCAGACGGCGTTTCCGGCGGTCTTGCCCATCTTCTTACCGTTCGAGTCGGTCAGCAGCGTGATGGTCATCGCATGGGCGTCCTTGCCCAGCTTGCGACGGATAAGCTCGGTTCCGCCGAGCATGTTCGACCACTGGTCGTCGCCGCCGAACTCCATGTTGCAGCCGTAATGCTGGAACAGGTAATAGAAGTCATAGGACTGCATTATCATATAGTTGAACTCGAGGAAGGAAAGCCCCTTCTCCAGTCTCTGCTTGTAGCACTCGGCACGGAGCATGTTGTTGACCGAGAAGCAAGCGCCGACCTCACGAAGCAGGTCGACATAGTTGAGGTCGAGCAGCCAGTCGGCGTTGTTTATCATTCTGGCTTTGCCCTCTCCGAAGTCGATAAAACGCTCCATCTGGCGCTTGAAGCATTCAGCGTTGTGATTTATGTCCTCTTTGGTCAGCATTCTGCGCATGTCGGTACGACCGGAGGGGTCGCCTATCATGGTTGTACCGCCGCCGATAAGTGCTATCGGCTTGTTCCCTGCCAGCTGCAAACGCTTCATCAGGGTCAGCGCCATGAAATGTCCCGCGGTCAGACTGTCCGCGGTGCAGTCAAAGCCGATGTAAAAAGTGGCATTGCCGCTGTTAATCATTTCTTTGATCTGCTTCTCATCAGTCACCTGCGCGATAAGTCCGCGGGCTACCAACTCGTCGTAAATTGTCATCGATACTTATCCTTTCGGAAATATTTTTTACCGAATCTTATTCTACCACAAAATTTTCCGTTTTGCAATAGCTATTTGAAAAAACAGTGCCAATCTCAATCTCCGCGACTGCACTTGACCGCGTCAATCGCCAGCACCACCATCAGTACGCGCAGCGCATCAGGCTCGTGGCGTATGTTGAGCATGTATGTATCGGTAAAGTTGAACAGCTCCTTCGAAATCGTCGCCACAACGCCACCCTGTGCGTCGTAGATGCAGTAATCCCACTCAAACCAGTTGCCCTCGACGTACCAGCCGTTGCAGTCGAGCGTGAAGCGGGGCGTGAACAGCGAAAACTCCTTGACTATCTCGCCGATGCAGTTGCCGTACTCATAGAGATTGAAGTGCGGCAGGAATCTGAAAAGCTGCTGCTCCACCTCGCCGACAAAGCTGCCCCCACGGTCAAATATGTGAAAAACATGCCCCCACGCCGGCTGTCCCTTGACGGTGAAATAGGCGTCACCGCTCTCGTCATAGACATCGTATGAGTCGAACCATGAAAAAAAGCGCTGTCTGAATCTCAGTCTCATAAAAGGCCTCCTTGGGTTGGTGACATCATTATAGCACAACCGCCATCAAAAATAAATACCTTTTTCAAATTCATTTGACATCCGAAAAGGTTGACACGTAGATAATAATGTAGTATAATATAGGAGTTTAACGACTAAACCACTCGTTTATTGACTGCCGCCCCTCCGGGCGGTATAATATTCTTTGTGGCTTCTGCAACGCTGCGGAGGCGCTTCTCACGTAGCCCCCGCTTGATATATCCGCCCACCTACCCCTCTATCCATAAGGAAGTGACAAAATGCTTTTCGATAAACACATAAACCGGTATTATCTCAAGTACTCGCCATGGTTGTTTCTCGGCACGCTTGCCATAATCGTAGTCGACTACATACAGCTGTTGGTTCCCAACCTGTACCAGATGGTGATAAACGGTATCAACGAGGGCTCCGTCGTCAAAGACGGGGTCACTTACGCATTCGACATGGATTTCCTGCTCGGCAAGATATGCTTCCCCATGATCTTCGTGGTCATAGGCATGGTTGTCTGCCGTTTTGTCTGGCGTATCTGCTTTTTCGGCTCGGGTATCCGCATGGAGACCGACCTGCGCGGCCGCATGTTCGACCACTGCAAGGAGCTTTCGCAGCAGTACTATCAGGTCAACAAGGTCGGAAACCTCATGTCGCTGTTCACCAACGACCTTGAGACCGTGCAGGACTGCTTCGGCTCCGGCATACTCATGCTGTGCGACGTTGTCTTTCTCGGCGGCCTCGCGCTCATCAAGATGTTCCGCATGAACGTCTGGCTGTCGCTGCTCTCGCTCATCCCGATGGGATTTCTGCTGTGGTGCGCCATGATTCTCGAGCCTAAAATCGAGAAAAAATGGGATCGCCGTCAGGAGGCCTTCTCCTCCCTCTCCGACTTTGCGCAGGAGATATTCGGCGGTATCGCCGTCATCAAGGCCTTCGTCAAGGAGAAGAAGGAGCTCAAGCATTTCCGCGAGCTCAACCGCGAAAACGAAGAGGCCAATATCGCCTTCACCAAGCTGTCGGTCAAGCTGAACATCGCAATCGACCTGTTTGCCGAGTCCGTCGTCTGCGTGATACTCGGCTACGGCGGCTACCTCGTCTGGCGCGGTGTCTTCAACGCCGGGCAGCTGGTCGAGTTCATCGGCTATTTCAATGCGACCATCTGGCCCATTCTCGCCATTGCCGAGCTCATCAACATGACTGCGCAGGGCAAGGCTTCGCTCAAGCGCATCGGTCAGCTGCTCGACGAGGAGGTCAACGTCCACGACCGTGACGACGTTGCCGACTGCGGCAACATCCGCGGCGACATCGACGTCACAAATCTGACATTCAGATACCCGAACACCGAATATGACGCGCTGTGTGACGTCAGCCTGCACATAAAGGCGGGCGAGAACGTCGGCATCATCGGCCGTGTCGGCTCGGGTAAAACAACGATCGTCGACCTGTTGCTGCGCACCTACAACGTTCCCGACGGCACACTCTTCCTCGACGGCCACGATGTCAACAGTATCCCCATCCGCCGGGTGCGCGCCAGCGCCGCCTACGTCCCGCAGGACAATTTCCTGTTCAGCGACACCATTGAGAACAACATTGCCTTCGCCTCCGACAACGTCACTCACGACGGCGTTGTCAACGCCGCAAAAATGGCGGACATCCACGACAACATCATGGACTTCACCGCCGACTACTCGACCGTGCTCGGCGAGCGCGGCGTCACGGTGTCGGGCGGTCAGAAGCAGCGCATATCCATTGCACGCGCTCTCATGAAGGACGCGCCCATCCTCATTCTTGACGACTCGGTTTCCGCCGTCGACGTCAAAACCGAAAAAATCATTCTGGACAACCTGCGCCGCATCCGCAAGGGCAAGACCACCATCCTCATAGCCCACCGCATAACCACGGTTGAGCACATGGACAAAATCGTGCTCATGGATAACGGACGCATTCTCGCAGTCGGCCGACACGCCGAGCTTTACGAGAGCTGTCCCGAATACCGCACTATGGTTGAGCTTCAGCGCCTCGACGACGCCGAGGACAGCCACGACTCCAACGAACGGAGGGTCAGTGAAAATGCCTGAGTTCTTTCCATTATTATTTACGGGAGCGCTGGTGGGCATGTTCTCCGCCGTGTTCCTCGTCGCCTTCTTCTCGATAAAGGACAGACAGAAGGCCATGGGATTCGACCGCCACATGAAGGACTCCGAGATAGTCCGGAGACTTCTGCGATACGCCCGCCCGCACTGGCGCAGCTTTCTGCTGGTGCTTGTCATCATGCTTTTCTCCATCGCCTACGACATAGTCTCGCCGCTCATCATCGGCGACATCGAGGAGCTTATCAAGGAAGAGTTCCGGCTCTCCTCACTGTGGATCTACGTTGCTGCCTACTGCGTCATTCTCGTTGTATCCATGGTGTGCTCCTACTTCCAGGCGCTCATACTTCAGAAAACCGGACAGAAGATACTGTCGGCCATCCGCGAGGACCTGTTCACGCACATTGAAAGCCTGTCACACAATCAGCTCAACCACATCCCCGTCGGCAAGCTGGTGACGCGCGTCACAAACGACACCGGTGCCATCTCCCGCATGTTCACCAATATACTGGTCAACCTCATTAAAAACTGCTTTGTCATCACCGGCGTGCTGGTCGCCATGCTGCTGCTCAACTACATGCTGACGCTCATGGTGCTGTGCTTTGTTCCCTTCATAGTGCTGTTCACTATGATATTCCGCAAGTTCTCACGCCGCGCCTACCGCATAGTCAAGGATCGCACCACTGACATCAACACCTTCCTATCCGAGAACCTCTCGGGCATGAAAATAATCCAGATTTTCAACCGCGAGGAGCGCAAGCGCGACGAATTCAACCAGAAAAACCGTGAGCTCGGCCGCGCAAAGCAGAAGGAGATATTCGTCTTCGGCATCTTCCGACCGTTGGTCTACATGCTTTACATATGCTCGGTCATGTGCCTGCTGTTCCTCGGCGGACGCGGGTATATCAAGGGCATCAGCTTCATGGGACAGACCATCACCGGCGGCATCATCGTGACGTTCTACATGTACATCTCAAAGTTCTTCACGCCCATTCAGAACCTCGCCGAGCAGTTCAACGGATTGCAGTCCGCCTTTGCATCGGCTGAGAAGATATTCACCATCTTCGACATGAATCCCGAGATCAAGGACGCTCCCGATGCCATCGAGGTCAACGACATACACGGCGAAATTGAGTTCCGCCATGTGTGGTTCGCCTATGTCGACGAGGAGTGGGTGCTCCGCGACGTCTGTTTCAAGGTCGGAGCGGGCGAGACAGTGGCCTTCGTCGGCTCGACCGGTTCGGGCAAGACGACAATCCTGTCGCTCATCTGCCGCAACTACGACATCCAGAAGGGCGAGATACTCATCGACGGCATCGACATCCGCCACATCAAAATTTCAAGCCTACGCTCGCATTTCGGCCAGATGCTACAGGACGTCTTCCTCTTCTCGGGCACCATCCGCTCCAACATTCTGCTTGACAAGGACGACGTCACCGACGAGCAGGTCATGCAGGCCTGCCGCTACGTCAACGCCGACAAGCTGATAGACAAGCTGCCGAACGGACTTGACGAGGTCGTGCTCGAGCGCGGAAACAACTTTTCCGCCGGTCAGCGCCAGCTGATTTCGTTCGCGCGCACGATAGTTCACAGGCCGTCCGTCATGATACTTGACGAGGCCACCGCCAACATAGACACCGAAACCGAGGTGCTGATTCAGGACTCGCTCGAGCGTATGATGAAGATAGGCACGCTGCTCATCGTCGCGCACCGACTCTCGACCATACAGCACTCCGACCGCATTATCATGCTGTCGCACGGCGAGATAATCGAGTCGGGCAGCCACCAGGAACTGCTCGCACAGAAGGGCCGCTACTACGGGCTCTACATGCTGCAATACGAAAAGGAACAGCTTCAGAAAAAGCAAAAATAAAAAAACGGGCGGTCGGCGCCATTGGCGCCGACCGCCTTGTTTTCTTGTTTTAAGCGTCCCCGCACAATTACGCCGTGGGAATAGCGCGGGCGAGCCTTATTTCTGATTTCTGTTTATCACGCGCACGCTCGCACGGCCGGAGGCCAGCGAAATGTAGCGGACATAGAGCGCCACACGGTTGTCGGCGTCGAGATTCTCCCAAATCTTGTTTGCGAACGAGTCGATGCTGTTGAGCACCGTTACGCGCTGAGGGTCGCCTGTGAAGGCGGCGTCGCCGTTGAGCGATGTGACGAGGTGGCCGACACCCGCCGTCGGGGCGTAGCTATATGTAACGTGGTCGCAACCGTTGCCGTCGGCATCGGAAGCGCGGGCAATGCTCAGCTTGTAGCCAAACGTCTCCTCGGTGTCAAGCAGCGCGCTGAGACGGGGCGTGAAGTTGACGTCCTCGGCAAAGCTGACATTGTTCGCCGCCCCCTCAAAGCAGCCGCCAGCCTCCATTGCGGCCGAGATGTCGTCACCGTGACGGCCGCTCGCCACAACTATGCGTCGGCCGGACTTGCGCATGGGCGTATATATCACCTTCGACGGGTCGCTCACGCGGGACGCGTCAAAGGGATAGACCATCAGACGGTCGTCAAAATCGTTGAATACGCGGTTGCGTCCGTCGTCGTTGCGGGCCATGATGAAATAGGCAAGCACGGCGTGCTTGCCGTTTTTGGACAGCCCGGCGATAATGCCGCTCGACGGATAGCTGTTCTTGCGCAGAACCGCGCCTACATCTTTTGTCTTGAAATTGTTCATTATATCCTCCTCAATATTGTTTACTGTGGTCACGCAGGGATAAAATCAGCTTGCTAATGCCATGATTGTTGTCGCTTGTGACATGCACCACTCTTTGAACGTCCGTTCTCCGGAACAGCGCCGCTGCGGCAGTCCCAAATGAGCTGACTTACCCCTGAAATCGATTATACCATAGCACACGCACGGTGTCAACCGCTTTTGTGAGTTGTTTCCTCAAAAATCGGCGATTTGTTCCTAGATTCGCTTAATTAACACAATATATTGTGTACGATTTGTAAATTTAGCGTTCGCTGGCACAAAACCTATTGCTTTTTGCCTAAGTCAGGTATATAATAGTATGCAGTGAATTGTCCGCAGTCCGCCCGCAGAAAACATATTATTATCGCACCTGTCCGCAGTTGCGATGCCCTTAACATAAATTCCCGGAGGTTCAAAACACAAGAATGAAGAAAAAAATACTCGCAATCATCACAACGCTTCTCGCAATGACCGCGCTGATCTCACTCAGTTTAATTACCGCCATGGCCGCGCAGCCGTCGATTGTCCTCGGCTCAGGTCAGGTGCTGTTCCGATCGCTCGACGGCGCGAAAAGCCCGTCCGTCGGCTCGCTGACATCCGTTGGCTCGGGCGACGGCAGCTATACGGACACAACCATCGACTCCTCGCGCAGCTTCGTCGTATACGAAACCTCGGCGTCCACCGTCACGGGCGGAACGCTGCGCTTCAACTACTCCGGCGCCTCCTCGGGCTCGGGCGAATACCTCTCCGTCCTCATAACGGACAAGACCGACAAGGTGCTCTACTACGGCAAGCTAAAGAGCATATCCTCCGCATCCGACAGCTCGGGCTACGTCGACATGACGCTCCCCTCGCTCTCGGTCAGCACACCCTATAACCTGCTGTTCTTCTCTGAAAAATGCACATCCGCCGGGGACACGGCAAGCCGCTTCTCGAGCGTCTCGCTGCTGGTCTACCCCGATCCTTACATCATCACCACGGCTCTTTCCGAAACCACACAGGGCGTCAACTACTCGTTCCAACTGAAGGCCGACAGTAAGGCTGCCACGCACAAGTGGAGCATTTCCACCGGTCGCCTTCCGAACGGCCTCACACTCGACGCCGACACCGGCCTGATATACGGCGCTCCGACAGTATCCGGCACTTTCAATTTTACGGTAAAGCTCGAGGCAAACGGCCAATCCAACACCAAGGCGCTGACGCTCAAAGTCAATCCCCCCATCAAAATCGAGTTCTCGACTAACCTCGCGGAGTCGTCCGTGACGCGCCTCTCCATTCCGACCGGCCGCACCGTGCTGCTTACGGCAACCGTCAGCAGCGGAACGCCTGAGTATTCGAACTACCAGTGGAGCGTCAACGGCGTGGTCATACCCGGCGCGACATCGGCATCCTACAAGGTTCCCACCTCGCAGATGGGCAACTACCGATACACCTTCACCGTTGCCGACTCGGCCACGGCCAATGCGACCGCGAGCATCGACATCGAAATACGCACCCCCGTCAATCCCAAGCTCAGTCATGCAACGCTTCAGTTTGATAAAGCTTCTCCCGCCGCAGTCTCGTTGACAAAAGACGACGGCGACTACACCTTTACCGGCAAAATCAAGTGCGGCAGTCGCACTCTGACGCTCGGCACCGACTTCACCATCTCGGGCAACAAAGTCACCTTCCCGGTCGACACGCTGAAGTCGCTTGCGCTTAGCGAGTACACCGTCACGCTCGACTACGACGACACCACCGCCGATCCCTCCTTCACGCTCTACGTCATCGACACCTCCCTGCCCCCCGAGGTCGGCCCGCTGGCAACGCCCGCCGCCATTGACCGCGGCAGCGCGCTGAGCATCACCGTCCCCTCCGTCAAGACATACGGCACCGCCATCACATCACAGGGATGGAAAATCAAGCCCGTCGGGGCCGCTGATTTCGTTTCTTTTGACCCCTCAAAGCTGCTCGACTGCTCCTACAACGGCGCATCCCTCGTCTACTACGCCACCAACCGCGCAGGAACGACCACCTCGAACGCCGTCACAATCACCGTCAAGCATGTCCCCTCCGCCCGCTGGAAGACCAACGCGACACAGCACTGGCACATCTGCGCCTGCGGAGAGCAGTTCGACATTGAAAACCACACCTGCAACGCCGCAGGCGACTGCACCGTGTGCGGTTACCACTGCACGCACGTGTATTCGGAATACAAGTCCAACAACGACGCCTCCTGCACGGCGGACGGAACCAAAACCCGCACCTGCTCGCTCTGCGGCTACAAGGACACCGTCACCGAGGCGGGCACCAAGCTCGGCCACTCGTGGAGCGCATGGCAGGTAAGCGACACCGAGCACTGGCACGTCTGCACACGGTGCGGCACCAAGGCCGACACCGCGGCGCACGTCCCCGGCATTCCCGCAACGTACGAGACCCCGCAGGTCTGCACGGTGTGCGGCAAGGTGCTCGCCGAGCGACTGTCGCACGACACCTCCTCGGGTGGCTCGTCAGACACGACCACACCCGGCGGCGACACGACCAAAGATCCGTCCGGAACAACCAAAGACCCCAGCGGCGAAACCACAAGAGATCCGTCCGGCACGACCTCTCCCTCTGATACAACTCCCGGCGGCGGAACAACATTCCCGTCCGATACCTCCTCGCCGAGCGGCTCCGGAACGGTCTCACCGTCTGACACATCGACACCGGGCGGCACAACGCACGACACAGGCAAGGTAATCAACATCTCCCGCAAAGACGGCGACACGGACGACGAAAACCCGTCCTTCGTCAGCGACACTCCCCTCGGCGACGTGACACTGATAACCATCGACGGCCGCCCCCTCACCCGCGACGAATACACGCTCTCGTCCGACGGGCTCGAGCTTGAGCTCCGCCCCTCCATCCCCATCGGTCCCGGCAAGCACACCCTGGTTGTCGAGACGCCCAACGGCCGCGGCGAGACCACCTTCACCATCAGCGACGGCGAGAGCGGCAGCCGCTTCCCCTTCTGGACGCTGTGGGTCATCCCGCACGTTTTCGTCGACATCGCAGGCCTCATCTGCATCGCACTGCTTGCCATCAAGCGTGACGATGACGACGGCGACAAGAAAAACAACAAATGATAAAGGTTTTTGTAACTGATGTGTCTGCCCTCACGCCGGAGGTCGCAGAGAGGCTCTACACCTCTCTGCCCCGATGGCGGCAGGACAGGCTCGGGCACATACACATCGCAAAACAAAAAATGTTAAGCGCCGGAGCCGGTTTTCTTCTCGCTCCGGCATTTGATTCATTCGGACTTGACGCACACACTGCCCGCGTCAGCATAAATGAACATGGTAAGCCCTGCCTGCCGGACGTCCCCGGCGTGCACTTCTCGCTGTCGCATTCGGGAAGCATGGCCATGTGCGCCATCGCCGACTCGCCCGTCGGCTGCGACATTCAGGAGCTGTCGGCCGCACGGCGCGGGGAGCGCGTCGCGCGGCGATTCTTCACACCGGCGGAGTACGCACGCATCGCTGCTGCAGCCAACCCGGAACGCGAATTCGTGCGGCTGTGGACGCTCAAGGAGAGCTACGTCAAGTACCTCGGCACAGGGATCGGCGGCTGCCCGCTCGACAGCTTTGAGCTTATCGGCGAGCCGCCGGTGCTCGCGCGGACGGAACGCGCGCCCATTCCCCTCTTTCGCGAATACACATTCGGCGGACAACCTGCGAGGCAACCTTCGGGACAGCCAACGGACCATCCCGATGAACACCCCACGGGCCATCTCGCCGCCGTTTGCTGCGCACAGACGCCGGGCGAGGCGTCGTACGTGAGTATAGAGATGTGACAAACGCGTCCGGGACGCGTACTGTTGTGAAACAAGACAATTTACAGCGTTCCGGGCAACGCAAATATTACACTTTTGAGTCTTGACAACCATCGCCCGGCGGTGTATACTATGGTTTATACTGTGAAAACGGCATAAACCATTTTTATATGAAAGGCATTTCAATATGACTGATTTTCTTGCCATAGCACTGGCGCTGATATTCGGTCTGCTGTTCACGCGGGTGACCAACATCTTTAAGCTGCCCGACGTGACCGCATACCTTATCGCCGGTGTTCTAATCGGACCGTTCTGCCTCGGTCAGCTTGGTATTGAAGGGCTCGGCTTCACTTCACTTGAGGCCATCGAGCACTTAGGCTTCATTTCCGACGTGGCACTGGGCTTCATCGCATTCGCGATAGGCAACGAGTTCCGTCTTTCGCACCTCAAGGAGACCGGAAAGCAGGCCACCGTCGTCGGCATACTTCAGGCGCTTGTAACCACGCTTGTGGTTGACGCCGCGCTGCTCCTTCTGCACGTTTTCCTCGGCGACAAGCTGCCCGTCGAGGCGGCTATAACGCTGGGCGCTATCGCCGCAGCGACGGCCCCTGCGGCCACGCTGATGGTCGTCCGCCAGTACAAGGCCAAAGGTAAGCTGACAGACATCCTGCTTCCCGTCGTCGCGCTTGACGACGCCGTCGGATTGGCAGTTTTTGCGGTCTCGTTCGGCATTGCCGAGGCTATTGCGGGCGGAAGCGTCAGCCTGCTTTCGATAATTCTCGAGCCTCTGATTGAAATTGTCGGCTCCCTGCTCATGGGCGCTATTCTCGGCGCACTGCTGACGCTGCTTGAGCGTCTTTTCCACTCCAATCGCAACCGCACCTCGCTCATCATCGGCTTCGTGCTCGTAACGGTCGGCCTTTCGATGCTGGAGTTCGACATAGGCCCCGTGCACGTCGGCTTCTCGTCGCTGCTCGTCTGCATGATGCTCGGGTCGGTGTTCTGCAACCTGTGCCCGCTCTCCGAGGACCTCATGGAGCGCTCCGACAAATGGACGGCGCCACTGCTGGCACTGTTCTTCGTGCTCAGCGGAGCTGAGCTCGAGCTTGATGTCTTCACAGACATCGCGGTGGTCGGAATCGGCGTTGTCTACATACTCTCGCGCTGCCTTGGCAAGTATGTCGGCGCTTACAGCTCCTGCGCGCTTGTCCACACTGACGACAGCGTCAAAAAACATCTCGGAATCACGCTGTTCCCGCAGGCCGGTGTCGCGCTCGGCATGTGCGTGACGGCGTCGAGCCTCGGCAACTGCGGCAATCTGATACGCAACATCATTCTTTTCAGCGTACTGGTCTACGAAATTGTCGGCCCGATGCTCACAAAAATCTCGCTCATCAAGGCCGGAGACATCCACGAGGACAAAATCGACAGACGTCAGAAACTGCTTGAAGACAAAGGCAAATAACTCAAAGCGAAGCCCGCACGGATGTGCGGGCTTCGCTTTTGACATTCGCGCTCCCGTCGGAGCGCTTTTTATTTTATTCCGATGGCACGGGTGCGCCACGCGCGGATTGCTCAATACATAATGTACGGTCTGCACCTCTCGCAAAAGCGCCCGCACTCGACGGCGGAAAAGCGCCGATACTCCTCAGGGTCAGCCTCACCGAGTATCCAGTCAGTACCCCAGCGCAGGCAAAGGCCGTTGTCGCGCTGTGTGTACTCAGGGTAGCGCCGCATGTGGCGCAGAATGCGCAGAGCGGCGGCAATCGGGTCGTAGGTCGATCGGTCGGTTATGTGCAGCTCGACGCCCTCGCAGCACTGCCCGGCGTGCTTGTTGAACTGCGGCGTAAAGCAGGTGCGGCGGTAGACCACGCCGTCATGCGGCTGCGAGCAAAGCTCGTCGTAAAGCCTGCGCGAGTCGACAAACGGTGCGCCTATCATATCGAACGGGCGGGTGGTTCCCCGTCCCTCCGAAATGTTTGTCGCCTCGAAAATGCAGGTGCCGAGGTAATTCACCGCCGCGCCGACGCCCGGAATGTTCGGCGACGGATTGACCCACAGCCCGTCGGTCTCGTCGACGTAAAGGTCGCGCGACCAGCCCTCGAGACGCACTACGCGAACCGCACAGCCGAGCGAATACTCCGCATTTATATAGTTAGCGAACTCGCCGACCGTCAGCCCGTAGCGCGTCGGTATGGCGTACTCGCCGACAAACGACGAAAACCTGCTCTCATCAAGCACCGGCCCCATCACCGCGCCCGAGACGGGGTTGGGACGGTCGAGCACCACGAGCGACACTCCCGCCGCGGCACAGCGCCGCATGAGCTCGGTGAGGTTATATAGATAGGTGTAGAACCGCGCGCCGACGTCCTGTATGTCGTAAAGCACCAGGTCAATCTCCGCGAGCGCGGCGTCCAGCGCCTCGTTGCCGCACGACCTCATGCAGAGCATGCGCGCCCCTGTCTCGGGGTCGCGCGCGTCGTCTGCCCAGCTTCCATCCTGAAGATTGGTTCTGATACCGTGCTCGGGCGAGAGCAGCAGCCTGAGGTTATAGTCGCGCGCCAGCCGCTCGTAGGTCGGCACGCCCTCGCGGTCGATGCCCGACGCGTTGGTGAGCAGCGCCAGCCGCGCGCCGCGCAATTCGTCGTCTATCGTTCCGAGTCTGTCCGCTCCGCAGTAAATTCTGTGCATTTTGAACCTCCGTATTACGATTTTTTGTACTTCTACATCCGACTCCAACTGAATAAAGTTGAATATACCGTCAAGGAGTCAGAACACCATGAAAAGCAGCCGAACATTTATATATAACGCCTTTGTTCTGCTGTCCGTAACGCTTGTCATGCGGACAGTCGGAATGTACTTCAGCGTCTACCTGTCCAACCGCATCGGAGCCGAGGCCATGGGCGTATACTCGCTGATCGGCAGCGTATACGGCTTCGGCGTGACGCTCGCTACCTCGGGCATAAATCTCGCCACCACCCGGCTGATTTCCGAGGCTACCGGCACCGACGCCGCCGTACGACGCCGCCGGACAATGCGCTGCTGCCTTGGCTACGCGCTGCTCTTCAGCACGATTGCCGCGATCGCACTCGTCGCGCTGTCGGGCGTGGCCTCCTACCGCTGGCTCGGCGACGCGCGCTGTCAGCGCCCGCTGGCGATACTCGCCTTCTCGCTGCCGCCCATCGCGCTGTCGTCATGTCTCAACGGCTATTTCACGGCGCGGCGACAGGTGATAAAAAACTCGCTGACCGTGTTTCTCGAGCAGGGTGTCCGCATATTTCTGACCGTCATACTGCTGACCCGGCTGCTGCCCGCAGGCGTCGAGTACGCCTGCATCGCGCTTGCACTCGGCTCGCTCGCGGCCGAGCTTTGCTCGCTTGTCGTGCTTTCGCTGCTGTATGCCTTCGGCTCGCGACGCGACCGGCACGCGCCATATATGCAGACGTCGCCTGTCCTGCGACCGCTGCTTGCCATATCCCTGCCCGTCGCCTTCAGCTCGTACGTGCGCTCGGGGCTTCTGACGCTTGAGCACGCGCTCATCCCCGCCAGTCTGCGGCGTTACGGCGCGTCGGCGTCGACCTCGCTTGCGCTGTACGGCTCGCTGCACGGCATGGCTATGCCGGTCGTGCTGTTTCCCGCGCTGTTTATCACGTCGTTCGCCGGGCTCCTCGTGCCTGAGCTGGCCGAGTCGCGCAGTCAGGGCGACACCGGGCGCTCGCAACGCATAATACGCACGACACTGCGCCTCTCGGGCATGTTTTCGCTCGGGGTGAGCGGAATTATGCTGTGCTTTGCCCGACCGCTCGGCGCGCTTCTCTACCCCGCCTCGCCGGACACGGGAACTTTCATCGCCATGATGGCTCCGCTCATCCCCGTCATGTACCTCGACACCATGACAGACGTCATGCTCAAGGGCATCGGCGAGCAGTTCTATTCAATGATAGTCAACATCGCGGACGCACTGCTGTCGGTGATACTCGTGGTTCTGCTGCTGCCGCGCATGGGCATTTACGGCTACGTGCTCGTCATTTATCTCGGCGAGACGCTGAACTTCGCGCTCAGCATCAGTCGGCTGATAGCGGTCGGCCGCGTGCGCCCCGACATTATGAACTGGTTCGGCAAGCCCGCGCTCGCAGTTCTCGGCGCAACCTGCCTGACGCGGCTCATCATAACCCTCTGCGACGCCGAATTCACCGCCGCGGGGCTGACATGGGCCATCATCTGCTGCTCGCTTCTCTACCTGCTCCTGCTTCGCGGGCTATACGCATTTGAGCACCGCGACGTCGCAGGCTTTGCGCGTCTGGTGCGCAGGCGATAGGATCCCCTAGCACCGCGCGAAACGCCTCGCCGGAAGTCTCCACGAACACCTCGCCGTCGGACCCGGCGGAAATTTCTCTGAACGCCTCCTCCCCCGGTGTCGTTTCTGTCTTCGCGACGTCTTTTTCCGGCCGCGCGCCGAGCCTTACGTTCCAGTGCGTCGCCCCGCCGACGGAGGGCTTGGGGAATGCCTCCGCGTCAACATCGAAGCAGGCAGCGCAGGCGTCCGTCGCGAAAACCGCGCAGTCGAGCGCCGCCGAAAAGCTGTACGCAAACCGGCTCTTGAGCACCGGCCCGTGCGCACCGAATATCACCGTGCCGCTATCCCACACCTTCGCGGCAACAGCCTCGTACGCCGAGCCCTCGTGCACAGACGCGCCGACGTATGTCAACCGGTCGCCGCCGCAGTCAAGACTTAGGGCAAGCGTCGGGTGCGTCGAGCGCTTGATGTAGGCGCGATAGGCGGTCATGCCGAGCGACCCCGTCAGCGCGGCGGTCTCTCCGGCGTCGTATATCACGACCTCACAGCCCTGCTTGCCTGCGTTGTAGACCAGACTCCACATTATGTTGTACTCGCGCTCGTCGAGCGGGCGCGGCAGATATATGCGCTCGACAAGCTCAACGCCGCAGAGGCGGTAAACGCTCGAGATGTGCCGCTGATGGTAGTGCGTCAGCACAAGCGCCGAAATGTCGACAGCACCGTACTTTTCCGCCGCGCGCATACCGCTGTACATGCCGGTGTAGCCTCCGTCGGTCATGTCGACTATGACCGCGCCGCCGCCCTCAACGGCGAAAATCACCTCATTCTTGCCGGTGCGCAGATAGCCGACGTCCGCAGTTCCCGCATGGAGCGAGCCGTAAACCGCCAGCGAGACGGCGAACGCCAGAATCGCCGCCGGAATCGGAAGCATGGCGAGCGCACGGCGGCGCAATCTTACCACGGCAAGCACAAGCAGCGCCGCCGTCATCAGAACAATTATGACGCCCGCGAAGCCGTAGTTCAGCGAGACAACCCCACCCGGTATGACGGCAAACCTGTGCGTCACGTCAAGCATAAATCCGGCGACGAGAGAGCACACCCGCGTGAGCAGTCCGAACACCGGCGGGCACCATAAAAAGGCCAGCGCCACCACACCAATCAATAAAAGTACACCCACAAGCGGAGACAATATCAGATTTGTGACCACCGACCACACCGACAAACGTCCGAACGCCAGCCAGACGACAAGGCAGGTCGCGGCATTCGCCGCCAGTGTCCCGACGACCGGAACCATCAGATAATTCATGACCGGATTCAGTATGCGCCCGAGCACGTGCCGCGCCTTGCGCGACTTTGTGCGGCGAAAGATGCGGTTTTTGAGCCCGTCAAGCAGCGGCAGACCGAGGATTATTCCGAGCGTTGCCAGCATCGAGAGCAACAGTCCGATATCGACCACGCTTGCAGGCGACACAAGCATTATGAGCGCCACAGCGCCGAACAGCGAAGTTATTCCGTCCGGACGAGCCGATAGAAAGTAGGCGAAGTACATCATAAAAAGCATCCCCGCCGCGCGACAGGCGGACAGGCCGAAGCCCGTCAGCGCGAGGTATCCCAGCGCCGCGAACGGTAAAAGCGCGTACCGAACCGTCTTCGGAACGCCGAGCTTTTTGAGAATCCACCCCACAATCCCCATGACGACGGTCATATGCAGCCCGCTGAGCGCCAGCAGGTGCGACACGCCGCTGCGGTTGAAATCGCGGCGCGAGGTTGCCGAAAGTCCGCTGCGGTCGCCAAGTATCAGCGCCACCGTGAGCTCGCCCGACTGCCCCGGCATAGCGCCGCGCAGTCGTGAGGCAAGCGCGCGGTTGAGTCCGCCGAGCCACAGACCAAGGTTGAAAACGTGCTCGTCCGTGACCTCGTAGTCGTCCTCGTTCTCCGAGACCAGCTTCAGCATGAGTCCGTCGGAGAGGTCGCTGTAGCGCCCAATGCCGTCGCTCCCGTTGTCGCCGAGCGACTGCGCCGTGGCCCTGAGCGTGATGCCGTAGCCCGGCTGAACCTCGCTTATGTACTCGCACTCCAACCGCGCTTTTATGTTGCAGGGACGTCCGTTTATGTCACGTATGCGAATAATATAGCCGGAAGAATATGCGTTTGTGTACTCCTGTGACATGACAGTCGCGCGCACATAGACATCCTCTTCCGTATATTCGGCGGCGCGCCTGTAAATCATATCAAAGTAGATGCCCTGTGAGAGCAGCGCCAGCGAAACGGACGCCGCTATTGCCGCCGTCATGGCCGCGGCCCCGCGGCGGCGGTGCTTCAAAAGCAAAAGTGCCGCAAAAACGGCGGCGGCAACAATAGCTGTCACCGCCGCAAGCTTTGCGGCACCGCTGATATAAAATCCGACAAGAGCTGAAGCTATGAAGGCGGCAAAGACTCCGGCCGCCGGACGACGGTAGAAAAGTCCCATACAAGCGCCTCCCGAGCTGACGGATTATTTCTTGTAGATCTTGCCTGAATTGAACAGGTATTCGCGGCACATGCCCATCCAGTCGGTCTGGATGATGTCGTAGCCGAGGTCTGCGAGCTTGCCCCAGCCGTCGGCGGGATCGCCGGTCAGCGAGGTGTCGTCGCTCATTCCGGCAGACAGCTGAACGGTGTAGCGATAGATAATCGCGTTAGCCCACAGCACCTTGCCGGCCTTGTGCATCTTCTCAATGTAAGCGGGCGACGCGAGCTCGCTCTCCATGGAGTTGAACACGACCTCGCTGCCTGCGAAGTTGATGTTCATGGAGTTGAGCAGGTCGAAGCACTCGTCCTTCATGTTGACAATCGGCATGTAGATGATGTCGGGCGCGCACTCGGCGATGGCGTCAAAGAACTGCTTCTTCGGACCGCTCTTGAGTATAATCTGCTCCTCCATCTTGTGTCTGCGGACGCAGGCCACAGCCTCGGGGAAGAAGTTCCAGCAGTGATCGAGGTTGATGTAGCACTTGTCCTTGAGGAATTCGAGCACCTCGTCCAGCGTGTTTACGCCGAACTGCGTTGCGTCGTTGTCGATATTGACGTATCTCTGATAGCGGATAGCCTCCGCGGTGTTCTCTTTGATGTAGTTTTTGTAGGCGTTGAGGTGCGGATCCTCCTTGCCCTCGTGGAAAACAAACAGCTGACCGTCAGCCGAGCGCTGAACGTCGAGCTCCATGATATCTGCGCCCTGGCGCAGAGCTATTTCAAAGGACGCTATGGTGTTGCACGGAATATTGCCGCCCGAAACGCCGCGATGCGCCGCAAGAAGAATTCTTTTGTCCGCCGCGGAGCGGATGTCTTCAAATCTGCTCATTTTATTGCCTCCGACATTGAATTATTTTCCTATATTATATCTCAACTCTCGCCCGCTGTCAATAACTGCGGCAAAAATATCCTGAATAAGACAGGTATGTTGTTTTATGTTCCGGAAAGTGCATGTTTCGGCACTGCGCGGAATCAAAATAAAATTATTCTTGACAACGCAAAAATAATATTGTATAATATTAGATGTTGCATTAACTGTACTGATTTTTTCAGCAATATACGGAGGACCTATCCATGTTTGAAAAACTGAAAGAGCTGCTCGTTGACGAGCTCCAGATTGATGTCTCCGACATCACACTTGCCGCCAAGCTCTCCACCGATCTCGGCATCAACTCCATCGAGCTTGCAGACCTCATCATGCTCTGCGAGGACAAATTCGGCATCGAAATCAAGGATGAAGACATCCACAACTTCGTCACCGTGGCTGACGTGGTCGAGTATCTCGAAAAGCTCACCGCAGACAAGTGAGGCATCGCCGCGCAACGCCCGAAGGCACACTTGCGCCATCGGAATTGCACAGTAAAGTCTAAAATAAAGGAAGGCTCCGGCCTTCCTTTATTTTTATCTGTCATACCGCCGCCTCCGGGAAAATAAAATTAATATGACTCCGCGCCGTCAGTGGATGGCGCGGAGTCGTCATAACTGCAAAATTCTCCGGAGGTACAGAGTCTTGAAATCCCCTCGTATTCGCTGGCTTGTCGCCATGCTTCTGCTGATTCTGTTTATTGCCGTTGCGGCCGCGTTTGCACTGCCCTCGCTGCGCCGCGACGCCGACGCCGGGACGGCGACCCCAACCGTGCAGGTCATCATCGACCCCGGCCATGGCGGTGAGGACGGCGGAGCCGTCGGTGCGGACGGAACCGTCGAAAAAGACCTCAATCTCGCCATATCCTTCATGCTTCGTGACATGCTGGCCGCGTCCGGCGTCAACGTCATAATGACGCGCACAGAGGACGTGCTGCTCTATGACCGCAGCGCCGACTATCAGGGTCGCAAAAAGGTGCTCGACCTCAAGGCGCGGCTCGAGGTGTGCGAGGCCAACCCCGGCGCGCTGTTCGTCAGCATTCACATGAACGCCTTCCCGCAGAAAAAGTACGACGGACTGCAGGTCTACTACCCCGCCGCCGACGAGGCGTCCGCCCTGCTCGCGCGCGACATTCAGGACTCTGTCCGTGCCTCGCTTCAGCCGTCAAACCTGCGGCGCGCCAAGGCGGCAGGCTCGAACATTTTCCTGCTCGACAAAAACCCCGGCCGCGCGGTGCTTATCGAGTGCGGCTTTCTCTCGAACGACGCCGAGTGCGCCCGCCTGCGCGACACTGCCTACCAGCGGCAGCTGGCGCTCGTCATGTACGGCTCGGTCATGAAATATTTGTCCGGAGCGCTCACAAGTCCTTGATTTCGGACAGTAAATAGGTTATAATTAGATGTAATCTACCGAAAGCAGGACTGTGTAATGAAAGGTAATAAAACTGTCTTTGTTTGTTCCGAATGCGGCTTTGTGAGCCCTAAATGGATGGGCAAATGCCAGGCGTGCGGCGCGTGGAACACCATGTGCGAGCAGGCGCCGGCCCCCGAGGTCAAGACGACTGCCGTCAAGCGCCACGCGGCGCCGGGCACGTCCGAGAGCCACGCCGTGCCGCTGAATACATACGAAATCCCCGACTACTTCCGCGACTCAACCGGCATGGGCGAATTCGACCGCGTGCTCGGCGGCGGACTTGTCGAGGGCTCGGTGGTGCTGCTGTCCGGCGAGCCCGGCATCGGCAAATCTACGCTGCTCATGCAGATCTCGGCCAGCCTCGGCCTCAACCGCCGTGTGCTTTACGTCTCGGGCGAGGAATCCGGCGGCCAGCTCAAGCTGCGCGCGCGCCGTCTCGGCATCGACGGCGACACCATCTTTCTTTTGACCGAAACCAACATAGACAACATACTCTCCGAGGTCGAAAAGGTAAAGCCCGACATACTGATCGTCGACTCCATCCAGACCGTTTACAGCGGCGACAGCGCCTCATCTCCCGGCAGCGTGACACAGGTCAAGGAATGCGCGCTTGCCTTCATCGCGCGCTCGAAGAACAGCGGATTTTCGACCATAATGGTCGGTCACGTCAACAAGGAGGGCGGCATCGCGGGACCCAAGGTGCTCGAGCACATGGTCGACGCCGTGCTGTGCTTCGAGGGCGACAGACAGCAGAACTACCGCATAATCCGCGCCGTCAAAAACCGCTACGGCTCGACAAACGAGATAGGCGTCTTCGAGATGACGGACAAGGGGCTGGTCGAGGTGCCGAACCCGTCCGAAATGCTACTCTCCGGCCGCCCGAAGGACACCCCGGGCAACTGCGCGCTGTGCTCCCTCGAGGGCACGCGCCCCATCATCGCCGAGATACAGGCGCTCGTCACGCCGACCGTCTTTACCGCGCCGCGCCGCACCTCGAACGGCATCGACTACAACCGCATGTACCTCATCCTCGCGGTGCTCGAAAAGCGGCTCGGTCTGCGCTTCTCGGCCAACGACGTCTACATGAACGTCATCGGCGGCCTCGAGATAGACGAGCCCGCGTCCGACCTGTCCGTCGCGCTCGCGCTCATATCGTCGCTCACGGACAAGGTCGTGCCGGACGAGCTTATAGCACTCGGCGAGCTGGGTCTCTCGGGCGAATGCCGTGCGGTCTCAAACCTTGATTTGCGCCTGCATGAGGCGTCCCGCCTCGGCTTCACCCGCGCGATGGTTCCATTCCGCAACCTCGAGCGGCAAAAGCAGGACTTCGACATCGAGCTCATCCCCATCAAAACCATATACGACGCTCTCCGCGTGCTGCGCGGGTAACGCAAAGCATCTTTTTTGCCGAATGTGTTGACTTTGTGAAGAAAATACATTATAATGTTTCTATCATAATAAAACAAGGAGCCAGTTGTATGAAAATAGCAACGAGATTATTGTCACTTATTCTTGTAGTTATCATGCTCACGGCCATTGCTGTCAGCTGCAGCAACGTGCCGGATAACGATCCTGACACCTCGAACGGTACGACCACCGCCTCCCCGGATCCGGAAGGGCCGTCCGGCGGCGACGAAACCACCCCCGGCGAGACCACCTCGACGCGCATCACCCCCGACGTGCCCGACGGCACAAACTACGGAGGCCACATTTTCAGGGTTCTCACAAGAGGTACATATTCTGAGACATGGTACTCCCGCGACATCTACTCCGCCGGTATCAGCGGCGACACCATTGCCGACGCCGTCTACGCGCGCAACACGGCAATGGAGGAGCAGTACGGCTTCAGAGTCGAGGAGGTCGGCTCGAAGAATCCCCAGGACGAAGCAAAAATAAAGGTTCAGTCCGGGGTCGACGAGTACGACATGTTCTGCTTCAGAATCAAGGATCACATCACCTCGCTCATACTTCAGGGCTACCTGCGGAACCTGAATAACGTCGAGATGATGAACCTCGACCAGCCCTACTACGACCAGAACAGCCGCGAGGCGTTCTCCATGGCCAAGCGTCTTTACCTCGTGACCGGCGACCTGCTCACCATGGATAATGACGCCACCCGCTGCACCCTGTTCAACAAGACGCTGTTCAACCAGCTGTCCATCGCCGATCACGTCGGCGGCAACCTTTACGAGCACATGGCAAACGGCACCTGGACGCTTGATATAATGCAGCAGTGCGCCACCATCGCGACGTCCGACCTCGACGGCGACGGCGAGATGAGCATGACCGACCGCTGGGGCATGGTCTCCGAGCAGTTCAACGCGCTTGCCTTCTTCAACTCTGCCGGATCCTCTCTGTTCGAGAAAAATGCTAACGATGTGCCCGTCTTCATCGGCAACAGCGAGCGTAGCCTGACCATTCTCAGTGACGTTGTCACCATGCTGAACGGCCCCTACTGCCGCCACTATTCAAACGCCTACAACGAAGCAATCCCGCAGTTCAAGGACGGCATCGTCCTGTTCTACCCCGCCCAGCTTGCCGACGTGCCGCTGCTCCGCTCCATGGCGTTTGACTTCGGCATCGTCCCGCTGCCCAAGTACACGGCCGAGCAGGAGAGCTACGTGAGCCCCGTCACCACGTACGGCTCCAACTGCATAGCCATTCCGATTTCCGTCAAGGACGTTGACCGCGCCGCGACCATTATCGAGGTGCTGTCCTGCGAGTCCATGTACGTTTTGACGCCCGCGTACTATGAGGTCAACCTCAAGTCCAAGCTGGCGGTAGACCAAGAGTCCTCTGCGTCCATCGACATAATCATGGACACCGCAATGTTCGAGCTTGCCTACATGTGGAACATCGGCAGTCTTTACGACTCCATCTGCTACGCCTTCAAGAACAACATGCCGAGCCTTGCCTCCGCCTTCAAGCAGGCCGCAAGAGTCTCTGAAAAGACCATAGATAAGAACATCGCCACCATCGAGGGTTTCAAAGACTGATAATAAAAACTCAGGGCTTATCTGAAGTGCACCCCAAAGTTCAGACAAAAATTAAATATTAAATTGCATTCGAATGAGCTCGGAATTGAACCGGGCTCATTCCTTTTAGTTTGAGAGAAATTCTCTCGTTGTTGTAGTAATGTCAGCGCATACGCCGAGAAAACGTAGACAGCGTAAGCGATAACGCCGCTCTGATGCCCCAGTGCGAACACATAAATAAGTCCCGCCGCCGCTACCGGGACGCAGATGAGCGTCACCCACAGCCGCAGAAAGAAAAGTCTGAGTAAAATTTTTTCGAGCCGTTCCATCTGCCGCCCATCCGAAGTTTTGGAAGCACATCTGCGCTTGCTATTATATCATCAAGCCCATGCGTTTTGCAATTATTTGAGAATTGTTAATTGGCGAAAAATTTTTTCACAACCACTTGACAAAAACATTTGCTTGTGCTATACTACTGTCATTCAGTTAGCATAGGCTAACCAATGTCGTTGCGACGGTGTTGGCAATTGACTTTTAGAAGGCCGTTTCTGGCTTATTTTTTAGCAGCGTGAGTTAGCACCTGCTAACTCGAAATTCACATCAGGAGAAAAATTATGAGTAGACTTGCTATTATCTGTGCGCCGTGCAAAGCGGCGCTCGGCGGAATGGCCGAAAAGCTGGCCGCAGGCGCACGCTCACGTGACGCCGTAGTTGACTTTTTTGATGCGACGCTCGAGCCGTCGACGCTCGCCGCATATGATGCGGCCGCGTTCGGCCTCGGCGACAGCTTTGACGACGTCGACTTTCTTTCGCTCATCTCGCTCTGCCTCCCAAAGCTTGAGGGCAAAAAGACAGCCCTCTTCGGCAGCTTCAGCGGCAAAGAGGAGCTTGCCGAGAGCCTTGTGCGCGTCGGGAAGTCCGCGAGATGCGTCATGCTCTCGGCCGCCACTACCGAGGACGACGCCGAGG
This sequence comes from uncultured Eubacteriales bacterium, assembly GCA_934401725.1. Lineage (GTDB taxonomy): Bacteria > Bacillota > Clostridia > Oscillospirales > CAG-272 > UMGS1002. The sequence goes on from CAKRSS010000019.1 coordinate 23,485, forward strand.
CCGTCGGCGCGGCGCTGGTACATAAAAAAGAAATCCGTCCCGACCTTGCGGACACGGTTCCGATAATATTCTCGACCATCACCGGCAACGGCTACAAGCTGGCCGTCGCGGCGGCCGAGGCGGTTCCGAACCACGTCGGGCCCTACAACATCCGCTACATAACCGACGAGGTCATCGATAAATTTGACACCTTCGTCATCTCATACTGGTGCAATCACGGTACCGCCGACGACGACACCATCGACCTCATCTCCCGCATGCACGGCAAAAAGCTGATCGTCATCGGCACGCTCGGCGTGTCCGTTGACACGGCGCACGCGGCGAAGGTATGTGCGAACGTCATCGCGCTCGCCTCGGAGCACAACACGCTGCTCGGCCACTACCTCTGCCGCGGCAGCATCGACCTCAAACGAACTTTCGCCCGCACGAGAATTCCCGAGGGGCAGAAGGGTCACCTCTCAATGGAACGCTTTGAGAAGCAAAAGCAGTCGCTCGGCCACCCGAACGCCGAGGAGCTTGACGCGGCGCGCGCGGCCGTCGCGGAATTTCTGAGCAAAGCATGAAAGACCTCTCTGCCCCGCGCGGCCGCAAGCGCCCGGCCCACGAGATCGCGGCAGACAAGCCGACCGTAACAAACAAGCCCGCCGAGCCGACTGTATCAGCTGCGTCGGCAGTGTCGGCCTCGACCAAACGCCGGGCGGCAAAAATCGCCGTCATCGCGGTATTCGGGGCGCTGTCGGTGCTGTCCGTGCTCGTCTGCACCGGTATCGGAAGCGTCAAGATTTCTATTCCGGACGTGGCGCGGGCGCTGTTCGTCGACGACGGCAGCATGGCGCGCCTGCTCGTCTGGAACCTCCGCTTTCCCCGTGTGCTGGTCGGCGGACTGGTCGGCGTCTGCCTCTCGCTTTCGGGCTGCATACTTCAGGGCGTAATGCGCAACACCATGGCCTCGCCCTCGACCATCGGCGTCACCGGCGGCGCGAGCTTCATCGGCTACCTGACGCTTGTAGCCTTCCCCGCCTACTCCTACCTGCTCCCGCTCGGCTCGATACTCGGCGCGTTCGTCACGACAATGCTCATCTACGCGCTGGCGTACCAAAAGGGCGTCTCGCCGGTCAAGATGATACTCTCGGGCATGGCGGTATCGGCGCTGTTCAGCGCGTTCAACGACATAATCAAGACCTTCTTCGCCGAGTCGCTCGGCAACGCCTCCGGCTTTCTTGTCGGCGGACTCAACGGCGTGGGCTGGGAGAGCTTCCGCATGATACTCCCCTACGCCGCGGTCGGCATATTCATCTGCGCATTTCTTCCGTCGCGCATGAACATTCTCATGCTCGGCGACGAAACCGCAAACGCGCTCGGACTGCGCACCGAGGTGTTCAGATTCTTTCTCATCGCCATCTCCTCGCTTCTTGCGGGCGTGGCCATCGCCGTGGCGGGACTTATCAGCTTTGTCGGCCTTGTCGTGCCGCACATAGCGCGGCTTTTGGTCGGCTCGGATTACAAATATCTCTTCCCCGCCTCGGCGCTGCTCGGCTTCTCGCTCGTCAGCATCTGCGACACAGTGGGGCGCGTCATTCTTCCTCCCGGCGAGGTGCCGGTCAGCATCATTCTCTCTTTTATCGGCGCGCCGTTCTTCCTCTACCTCTTGCGCACGAGAGAAGGAAAGAGGGGGTGAGGCTATGTACTTCGGATTCCGCGATATTTTCGTAAATTACGGCAAAAAAGAGGTTCTGCGCCGCCTCTCACTCGAGATTCCGCGCGGCAAGGTGGTAACGCTCATCGGTCAGAACGGCTGCGGAAAGTCCACGCTGCTCAAAACCGTCTCAAAGGCGGTAACGCCTGCGGACGGCGAGGTCGTCTACATGGACAAAAGGCTGACCGCCTATTCGCCCAAGCAGCTCGCGCAGAAAATCGCCTACCTCGCACAGGTGCACGAGTCGCCGCCTGACATCGACGTGCGCACGCTCGTCTCCTACGGCCGGTTTCCCTATTCGCGCTTCGGGCGCGGCATGACGGCAGACGACGGCAAAATCATCGACCGCGCGCTCGCCCTGACGGGACTCACAAACCTTAGCGACCGCATTCTTTCAACGCTTTCGGGCGGCGAGCGCCAGCGGGCATGGATCGCCATGACCATCGCGCAGCAGCCAGAGATACTCATTCTCGACGAACCGACCACCTATCTCGATGTCAGCTATCAGGTCGAGGTGCTCGAGCTTGTCCGGCGGCTCAACCGCGAGCTTGGCATCACCATCGTTATGGTGCTGCACGACATCAATCTTGCCGCGCGCTATTCCGACTGTCTCGCAGCCGTCCGCGGCGGCAGGCTGTACATAGCGGGCTCACCGGACGAAATCGTGACCGAGCAAAATCTGCGCGACATCTTCGAGATCGAAGCCGCCGTCTACCGCGACCCGGTGCACGGGTGCCCCTACTTCATTCCACAAAGGACAACCTTTGATATAAAGTAAAAAATCAAGCCTACATGGAGGAAAACCAAATGAAAAGACTATTTGCCATTCTTCTCTGCCTCTGCCTTGCCGCGGCTATGTTCACCGCCTGCGCACAGGACACACCGAACCCACCCGATGACTCGTCAAAGAACGACACAACCACCCCCGGCTCCGGTAGCACCACCGCTCCCGCCGGCGACGACACCACCCCGGCGTCCGGCGACGACAATAAAAACAACAACGACGCCCTCAAAGCCGCACTCAAGGCCGCGTTTCTGAAGTCTGCCGACGAGGTGACTGTGGGTGAGGATTCCGTCACCTTCAAGGACGCCTCCTCGACGGACGGCTCCACCGTGACGATCAAAAAGAACCCCGGCAAGGTAGTCAACCTTTACGCCAGCTTCACCACGCTGTGGTATGAGGCAGGCGGAACCGTCATCGGTTGCATCGGCGGCAACAGCTCGCAGGCGCTGTACAACGAGTACATCGGCCGCGACATTACCTCCGACGAGGGCGTAACTGTTGTCGCGACCTCGTCCTCGGGCAAAAAGTGGGACATGGAAAAGATTATCGCCATTCAGCCTGAGCTTATCATCTGCTCCACCGCAATGAGCGGCTACGCAACCGTCCAGAAGCCCGCTGAAGCCGCCGGAATTCCCGTCATCGCCGTCAGCTACGACGACTTTTCCGACTACCTCAAGTGGTTCAAGGTGTTCTGCAACCTTTCAGGCCACCCCGAACTGTGGGACAGCGTCGCCATGAAGTCGCTTGACGACGTCGTCGAGGTGCTCTGCGAGATCCCGGACGGCAACGCTCCCCGCGTATTCAGCATGTTTGCAAACGCCAGCAAGCTGGAAGCCAACACCTCCGCAACCGTTGTCGGCGGCATGGTAACTGCCATGAAAGCCACCAATATCGTCGACAGCTGGGATAACGCCAGCGGTGCCGAGCGCCTTGAGATAAACCTCGAGACCGTATTCGCCGCCGACCCTGACATCATCATCGTCCAGTGCCACGCCGGAACCGACGCCGCCAAGGCTCAGGTCGAGGAGACCTACGGCAACAACCCCGTATGGCAGTCGCTCAAAGCCGTCAAGAACGGCAAGGTGTTCTACCTTGAAAAAACGCTCTTCCACAACAAGCCCAACAGCCGCTTCGCTGAGGCTTACGAAAAGCTGGCCGAGATACTCTACCCCGACGTTGAGTTCTCCTTCAAGACCACAAAGTAATGTTTTCCGAACGGTACAAAAGTCATCACGACGCATCGCGTGACTTAAAAAAGAGATACACCACAGACACCGCCGGGGCGGATTACCTCCCCGCGGTGCTTGCGGGGAAGCCGGAGAGCCACCGTGTTATCTACCTGCACGTGCCGTTCTGCAATAAGGTGTGCACCTTCTGCCCCTTTCACCGTCCCGACGAGCTCGACCGCCGAGCTTATCACACCTACCTCATCGACGCCATGCACCGGGTGCGCGATTATCCCTACATGCAACGTGCGCCGATTGACGCGATAAACTTCGGCGGCGGCACGCCGACCTCGCTCTCCCCTGCCCAGATGGAGGCAGTGCTCACCGAGCTGCACCGCAGCTTTCCGATCACCCCCGATGCCGAAATCAGCGTCGAGACCTCGGCCACCGGGCTCTCGGACGACATGATTTCCGTGCTGAAATCAGGCGGCGTCAACCGCCTGTCGGTGGGCATACAGACGTTCGACAACGACGCCCGCAGGCTGCTCGGTCGCCGTGGCAGCGGCGAGTTCGCCGCCTCCCGTGTCGCCGCGGCCATCGCGGCAGGCATACGCAATACAAGCGTCGACCTCATCTACAACTACCCCGCCGAGACTGACGAGCAGCTAGGACACGACCTCGACACCATCGCGTCGCTTGACGTCGCGGGAATCTCGCTCTATTCGCTCGTGCTACACGAAAAGACGCCGCTCTACCGACGTCTCGACGACACGGCAAAGGCAAAAATGCGCGACATGACCCGCGAGAAGGCGCTCTTCAACATGATTTTCGACGTCCTCGCTCCGCACGGCTACAAAATGCTTGAGCTTACAAAGCTAGTCAAGGACGGCCGCGACCGCTATGATTACATGGAGATACGTCACAGCGGCGGCAGCTGCATTGCCATCGGCCACGGCGCGGGCGGCAACGTCGAAAACTATTTTTATCACAACTCTGTCGCATCTCCGGACATCTCCGACGACATCCGTATCTGCTCGCGCGGACGGGTGCTCGAGCCGGAATACAGAGTGCTTGACGCTCTGATCTACGCCCTGCAAAAGGGCAGTGCGAGCCTCACTCCCTACTCCGAGAGGCTCGGAATCGACCTCGGCGCGCTCTTCGCGCCCATGCTCGCCCGCTTTGCCGACGCGGGCTATCTCAAAATCGACGGCGACACCGTGACACTGACACGGAACGGCGTTTTCTTCGGCAACAACATCATATCGGATCTTATCGGCAAACTCGTCGAGCATCGGGAATTACAGAAAGGGAAATGAGCGTATGAAACTGCACCCGTCTGGCGAGGACTACTTTGAGGCCGTGCTTATACTTGAACAAAAGAAGAGCGCGGCGCGCTCGGTGGACGTCGCCGAGCAGTTAGGGGTCAGCAAACCCGGCGTCAGCCGCGCGGTTTCGCTTCTGCGCGAGGGAGGGTTCCTTCGTGTGGAGGACAATTCCCTGTATCTGACCGACGCAGGGCGCGAGGTCTCCGAAAAGATATATGAGCGGCACTGTTTTTTCAAGAACAGTCTCCTCGCGGCGGGCGTCGACGAGGTCACAGCCGAGAAGGAAGCCTGCCTTCTCGAGCACGACCTTTCGGGCGACAGCTTCGTCAGAATAAAAAACGCTTCCGCCAAAGCCGACAGAAGCCAAAAAGCTACATAGCAATAACCTCCTGCTAAATAGCTGAAAAACTTCTGCTACATGGCAATAACCTCCTGACAAATAGCAGAAAACCTCCAAAAAAGCCCTCCCGCGCCGCGGGAGGGCTTTTGCGCGCCGGGCGCTCCTTTCCTTTCACTCCAACGAATCCAGAAAAGCGCGAATGGTGCGGATGTATTCGTCCGTCCCGATTACTGTGGACAGGTGTCCTCCCGGAACGTACGAAATTTTCGAGTTGTGCATCAGCCTTATGATGCCCTGCTGCATTTTGCCCGATAATAAGTCCTAGCGCGGGAGAATAAGCAGCACGCCCCCTCAAACTCCACGAAAACCTTTTCAACAATTGCAATTTTCACACCTCCTGCCGGGAGGTTTTGTGGTACAATAGGTTGTCGATAAATCAAAATATACATCCCCTCCGCGACCGCGGCAGCCGGGCTGTGTCTGCTTTTTTGAGACCGCTTTCATCGGCGAAATTTAAAACAGGAGCTCAAATATGAAAAACAAAAAATCCAGGCTGACCGAAATACTCGCCTTCGGAATTGTAATTATAATAGTAACCTCGGCTCTCGCCATGGACGCTCTCGAGCCGACCACCGATGTTTTCCCGAACGAGCGCACCATGATAAGCCTTTACGGCGAGACGCACGGCTACAAAAAGTGCTACAACGCCGAGCTCGAGGAGTGGCGCAGGTTCTATGACGAGGGCTGCCGCAATCTTTTCATGGAGCTGCCCTATTACAGCGCCGAGCTTCTGAACGTCTGGATGCACGAGGATTCCGACGAGCTGCTTGAGCGATGGTTCGAGGAGATTGAGGGCACGCTGTCAGGGAATGAGTATTACAAGGAATTCTTTCTCGAAATCAAAAGCTCCTGCCCCGACACTGTGTTCCACGGCACCGACGTCGGCCATCAGTACGACACGACGGGCGCGCGGTATCTGAAATACTTAGAGGACAACGGCCTTGAGAATTCCGAGAACTACACGCTCGCCGAAGAGTGCATCAGACAGGGGCAGGAATTCTACGGCGATGACACCGAGAACAACGGAGTATCGGCGCTGAGAGAGACTTATATGGTCTCGAATTTCATCGACGCCTACACGCGGTGCGGCGGCGGTAAGGTCATGGGCATATACGGCAGCTACCACACAGACCCCGAAAACCCAAATCTGATGGCGGGACGGTTGCGCGCGCAATACGGTGACGTTATCAGCAGCGTGAAGGTCAGCACTCTTGCCCTCTCGCAGCTCGGCCGGCCGTATGACATCGGATTTTGCGTTACTGGCGTGGTATTCCTTCTGATGCTGTTCATTCCGAACATCATCTGGGTGCGCGGGGCCAGACCTGCGGGCTACGACGAAAGCGCCAAGAAGGAAAACAAAATACTGCTGACCCTCGAGCGCGTCGGCGAGGTTCTCATAAGCGTCTCTCTTGTAATGTTTAAGGCGCTTGACCCTCGGGTATTAGTGCTCGGCGGCGTCTTTTTTGAATGGAGGCTGCTCATCTGGATTGCCGCGGCTGTGCTGATGATTCTCTACGAATGCTACTGGATAAGATATTTCAGAAGTCCGCGGACAATGGGAGATTTTTATGCGTCCTTCGACGGATTCCCCGTGGCGGGCGCGACGCTTCCCGTCGTCGCGTGCCTGCTTCTGGGCATATATTCGGGGAACCTGATTGTACTCGGCGCGTCGGTCATCCTCGGTGTCGGGCACATCGGAATACATTTGGAGCACAGAAAAGAAGCGGAGCAATAAAAAATCTGAATTCCTGCATCCGAAGCCCGTTTATCCGTGTTATTATTACCATGCGCATGTCATCGCCGCCGGGGGGAGCAAATGAGCAAAGATACTGAAAAAATGGCCGCCATTTATGAAAGGCACAAAAGCATAATGTACGCCGTCGCGATGAAAATTCTGAAGAATCCGCACGACGCCGAGGACGCGGTACACAACGCCATCCTGCCGATTATGCGCAACATAGACGCCATAAAGGACGTCGACAGCCGGGACTGCGTCTACTACGTAACCACGGCGGTGAAGCATATTTCCCTGAACATGCTTCGGGACAGGCGTCCCGCAATCCCGCTGTCGGACGTGGAATACGACGTTGACGGCGGCGAGAGCATCGCCGAGAACGCCGCAGCCGACGACGCCTGTCGGTTTATATACCGGGCGATACAGTCAATGCCGGGCGAGTACCGCGACGTGCTGATTCTGCACCTGCACTACGGGCTGTCGACCTCGCAGATAGCGGCGCTGCTCGCCAAAAGTCACGGAACGATAAAGTCGCAGCTCACGCGCGGCAAAAAGCTGTTAAGGGCTCGCATAAAGGAGGGCGGATATGGACGATAAAAAGGGCAAACAGGCCATGAAAATGTACGTGGAGCGCAAAGCCGACAAAATCGTGTCCGAGCCGGGAGACAACCGCCCCTCCCCTGCCCTCGACGCGCGGGTATACGCGACGCTCGGCGCTAATGCGTCCCGGCAAAAGCCTCTGCGGGCGTGGTCTGTGAGAAAAATAAGCGTGCTTGCCGCCGTTCTCGTCCTGATTGTCGGGGTGGGCGTCACGGCGGTCATGCTCAAAAGAGAGCCCGCGCATGTGGTGGAGGACGCGACCTATTCCGTCGTTATCTCATACGGCGGCGAGCGTTACGGCTACGACCCGAATCGCCACTCTGAAAAATACGACCCCGACGACCTTCAGCGCCTGTCGCAATCGCCTGAGCTGTTCACCGCCACACTTGATGCCGCGGACATAATACAGACGGACGGCGAATTTGACCGCGACAGCCTCGTCGGCGCGCGGATATGCCCGTACAGCGACGACGTGCTTATCCTGGAGTACGGCGGACAGTTCTACTGCTTCGAAAAAGTCGTCGGACAGCCATGAGGCATCAAAAAAGCAGACATTTCAAAAAATGTCTGCTTTTTTGCGTCCGTCGGGCGCTTTACGGTGTTTATATGTGCAGAGCCAAGCGCTCAAAACACGTCACGAAAGGAATTTTATCATGAAAAAAGCTCTGATTTTCGTCTGCGTCCTCGCCACCATCTTCGCAATGACCGCCTGCTCCTCCCGGCGCGTCGAGTGGAACGGCGAGACGGATTATACTCACGTCATGCTGTCAATTGACGAGGCCAATATGTATCAGTACGTCGGTACGGCGGACTACGTGTTCGTCGGCAAAGTGACGCAAGCGAGAACGGCAATCACAGCCGACAACGACAAAAGCAGCTACAAAATCACCGTCACGGAAAACCTCAAGGGCGAGCTCGTCGACAAAGTAGTGTGCCAAAAGCACGGCGGGCTGCTGCCCGACGGCACCATGGTGCTCTACGCCACCGACAGCACCCAGGACACCGGTCTTCCCCGCACCGGCGGCAGCTATATATTTATGGCGTACGCCCAACCCGACGGAAGCCTGCTGCTCTCCGAGCTTTACGGCAACGTGGAATACACCGAGGCGCGCCTTGCGGAATACCGGGGCTACGTCGAGCATCAACAGCCCGACGGACGTCGCCGCTCTGTATCAAAATACGACGCGGCGGAAAACAAATAACCGGGGCGGGTGCAGAGTGGCCGCTTCAGCGCGCACCTCTGCTGCACCATACCGCGCACCTCTGCTGCGCCGCCATACCGCCCCCGCTGCTGCGCCATACCACACACCTCTGCTCCACCCCATTACTATCCCTCTCTACTGCGCCACGATAGTGCCGCCGCCGAGCACGACGTCTCCGTCGTAAAGCACGGCCGCCTGACCGGGCGTCACGGCGCGCTGGGCGTTGTCGAAAACGATATGCACGGCGTCCTCGCCGCGCGGCGTCACGGTCGCCCACTGCTCGACCTGGCGGTAACGTATCTTTGCCTTGCAGCGAAACTCGTGCTCGGGGCACTTGCCGCTGATCCAGTTGAAGTCGGCGACGTCGGCATCTTTAGTGAACAAATCCTCGTTTTTGCCGAGCACTACGGTGTTGTTCTGCGGGCAGATTCTGCACACATAAAGCGGCTCGGGGCCCGAGATCCCGAGCCCTTTTCTCTGCCCTATCGTATAGTGAATTATCCCCTTGTGCTGCCCTATCACATTGCCGTCCCGGTCGACGAAATTCCCTGCCGGCATCCTGTGCCCGGTCTGCCATTCAATGACGCTCGCGTAATCGCCGTCCGGCACAAAGCAGATGTCCTGGCTGTCCGGCTTGTCTGCGTTGACAAAACCGTTCTGCTCTGATATGGCGCGAACCTCGGTTTTCCGCATGCCTCCGAGCGGGAATTTGGTGCGGGCAAGCTGCTCCTGCGTCAGTGAGTACAGCACGTAGCTTTGATCCTTGGTCTCATCGAGCGCTTTTTTCAGGACAAATCTGCCGCCCTGCTCCTCGATCCTTGCATAATGCCCGGTGACGACGTAATCGCAGCCGAGAATGTCCGCCCGCTCGAACAGCTTGCCGAACTTCATGTAGCGGTTGCAGTCGATGCAGGGGTTGGGCGTCATACCCCGCTCATAGCTCTCGACGAACCTGCGGATAACCGCGTCCTGAAACGCCATCGAGAAATTGAACACGTAAAAACGCATACCGAGCTTATAAGCGACGCTGCGGGCGTCCTCCACGTCGTCGAGCGAGCAGCAGGTGCGCGTGTGCTCGATGCCGACCTCCTCGTTGCGGAACAGCCTCATGGTGCAGCCGATGCATTCAAATCCGCTGTCAATCATCAGCTTTGCCGCCAGCGAGGAGTCCACGCCGCCGCTCATTGCTATCAGTGCCTTCTTCATAGTCTTGTGTCCTCTTCACAGCTTCTCATTGCCAGAATGGTCTTGGAGATCAGGTCGTCTAGCGTCCATCCTAACAAGTCTGCGCCGCGCTCTATCACCTCGCGGGAGCAGCCCGCGGCAAAGTTTGCATTCTTATATTTTTTCTTGACCGATTTGAGTTCCAGGTCCGAAATGCTCTTTGACGGCCGCATGAGCGCGACCGCGCCGATGAGCCCGGTGAGCTCGTCCACCGCGTAAAGCACCTTTTCCATCTCGTGCTCGGGTCTGATGTCGACGGTCAGCATATACCCGTGGCTTGTGACGGCATGGATAAGCCGCTCGTCGATTCCCTTCCCGCGCAGTATCTCCTGCTCCTTTATGCAGTGCTTTTCCGGGTATTGCTCGAAATCAAGATCGTGAAGTATGCCCACGGCCTCCCAGAAGTCCGCCTCGTCGCCGTATCCCAACTCCGACGCAAACCATCGCATGACACCGCCGACCGTCCTCCCGTGATTCAGGTGAAATTCTCCCCTGTTATATTCCTTAAGCAATTCAAACGCTTCCGCCGGTGTAGGTATCATTCTATAATCCTCCTGAACTATGCCGTCCCGTGGGCGGCCTGCGTAATGATTATAATACTAATCGCCGCTTGTGTCAAGTAATATGTGCCGAACGTCTTGATATGGCAAATATCCGAGAGACTATTGAAAAGCGAGGGCATGTGTGGTACAATATACGCAAAGTACAAAACAGAAAGGGTGATTTTTTATGAAAATGAGTCGTGTATGGAGGGTTCACGCTTCCTAACCCTCCGAATATATTTTTGGAGGAAACAAAATGAAAAACCAAATCACCGTCCGTGAGGCGCTCACGGAAAACAACGAAACTCCCTTCACCGTGGAGGTCCTGCGCGACCCCGCCGACCGTCAGCTTTTGGAGCTGGAGGACGGCTTCAAGCGCGCCATAGGCGAGGAACCGCTGACCGAGGAAAAGCAGAGACAGCTTCAGCGCGCCATTGCAGAAGGCAAAATCACCTTCTTTGTGGCAAAGCAGGGCGCGAGAGCTGTCGGCATGTGCAGCGTCGCTAAGTGCTACTCCACCTTCTCCTGCTCGGACACGGGCGTATACGAGGATTTTTACATCGAACCGGCCTTCCGCGGCCGAGGCATCGCACGGAAGCTGGCGGAAACGGCGCAGTCATGGTGCCGGGACAGGGGCATATCGAGCCTCACCGTATGCTGCGCGCCGTGCGATGAGAAAATGTATCAGGCGCTCGGCTTTGACGAGTGTCTGGGTACGACCTTCGCGCACGTTGAATAACTGACAAAAGGGCAGCGATCCGGAAAACCGGGTCGCCGCCTGTATTCTATTCCCGGCGTTCTCACAACTACCGCGTCAATGTCATCTGTAAACGATTCCCTTTCGCTCGGAATGCTTCAGCAACACAATTCCGATCACAAGCACGACCGCCTCCGAGATGCCGAAGGTGTACCACACGATGCTACCCATCGTAAAATAATTGAAAACCGGGTGAATCTGTGATATAATGAGACGTCAACAACCCCGAATCTACCGCCCGACCCAACACGGAGAGAAACCTATGACAAATCGTGAAATGATGGAAACAGCCATGCGGCAGTCCGCTGAGGACATGGGATGCCGCGGGGAAGATTTCTCGGCAAACGGCAATGTTGTCTTTCCCATAAAGTTAGGAAAGAACGCCCGCAAATATCTGAAGGAGCCCATCACCTGCAACCTTATTTCCTACGGGAACAACGTGGTGGCGGCCTCGGTCCCCGAGGTAATGGAGCTTGTAGCCGAGTATACAGCGAAATTTGAATTTTACCATTGCTTTGAAACGCCTAACCTGCACTGGCTGAACGAACGCCTCTGCACACTGGGGCACAAAATCTGCTTTATGGCGGAGTACTATCTGCCGGACGTAAACAAAATACCGTCCATCCCCTGCGCCTATGAAACACGCATACTGGACCAGGCGGACTTCGCCGGGCTGTACCTGCCGGAATGGAGCAACGCCCTCTGTGAAGACCGTAAGCAATTGGACGTGCTCGGCGTCGGCGCATACGACGGGGACTCTCTGGTCGGCCTCGCCGCCTGTTCCGCCGATTGCAGCGACATGTGGCAGATCGGTGTTGACGTCCTGCCGAAATGCCGGCGTCAGGGCATCGCCTCCGCACTGACAAGCGCACTCGCAAAGGAAATAATGAACCGCGGCAAAGTGCCGTTTTATTGCACGGCGTGGTCAAATATCCGGTCAGCCGGAACCGCCATCAAAAGCGGCTTTGTCCCCGCGTGGGTAGAAATGACCGCAAAGCCCGCCGCAATTGTTGACGCAATGAACCGGTAAATTCGTTTTGCCGGGATAACATCATAAGCGCTTTGCCGTAACATGCAACGAGCTGAGACATGCCCCTCAGCGGCATCAGTCAGAAGGTGCTGACCGACAGCCTGCGCGAGATGGAGGCGGATGGGATCATCACGCGAACCGTCTGCCCGGAGGTTCCGCCGCGCGTGGAATATGCGCTATCACCGCTTGGCGAGACGCTCGGCCCCATCCTCGACGCCATGGCAAAGTGGGGGAATGATTATAAAAGTCTGTAACCACCCGGCCTTCTGGCCGGGTGGCTTTTGATGTTCCTTTGATGTAAACTCCGCCCTCACGCAACCGATCGTTGCTCGACAATGACGGCGTTTTATGATAAAATACCATCAATGAAACACACTCAAATCAACCGACACGCAGGCTGAACGCGTCCTTACAGACAGCTAAACAGGAGGCAAAAAATGTTTGATACCATGAAGTTCGGCAAAGCACTTTCAACGCTCCGCAAGCGCGCCGACATGACGCAAAACGAGGTCGCGGACAGACTCAATCTGTCCCGTCAGGCAATCTCGAAATATGAGCGGGGCGAAAGCTTTCCCGATATATCCGTGCTTGTTATGATTGCGGAGCTTTTTGACGTCACGCTTGACGAGCTTATAGGCTACGGAGACCCCACCGGTGGCGAGTCTTCCCTTCTGCAAAGCATAGCCCAGGGAATCTCCGACGTTGTCGCGGAAAATATCGCGGATGTAGTGAACCTCGCGCCGCTGCTGAAGCCAAGCATTCTCGCAAAGCTGTCGCAGCAATTCGGGCGGCAAGGAATTGACATCTCCGATATCGTCGCTCTTGCCGAGTATCTGAATGACGACGCCGTTGTCCGGCTGATAGAAACCGCCACCTTCGACGACATAGGCGACGAGCTGCTTGCCAGATTCATACCCATGCTGAACCGTGCCTCCAAAGAAGCGATTTTTCAAAAAATCCTGAACGGCGAAATGGACTGGCATTTTATAGCGGCGCTTTTGCCGTACGCAGATTACATCACAACGCAGATCGAAGCGGCTGTGGTAGCGGGCGCACTGCCACGTGAGGCTCTTGACATACTAGCCGAGTACCATTGGAGCGAAGATGGGTACAAAGAAAAGCACAACTGACCAAAGGAGACCTTTATGTTAAAGCAGCGCGTGAAGCAATTCAGACAAAACATACTGAAAACATTAAAAAACTTCGGTTTCATCATAAACATGCTCTGGAAGACCTCTCCGTGGTCCTGCGTGGCGGTGATAATAATTGAAACAATCACCTCATTAATTCCTCTCGCCTACGTTTATGTAAGCAAAAAAATCATAGACTCAATCTTGCTCGAATATGCGGATAAAGCCGTCCGGGCTCTCGTTTCGTGGTGCGCACTTCTTGTGATAATCAATATCTCGGGCAAAGTGCTGACAAATATAAGAACTATAATCTGCACCAAATCAGGAGCAAAAATAAATAAACGCATAAATGAACTGATTATCCAAAAATGCTTGGAGTTTGATGTTTCGTTTTATGACGA
>CAKRSS010000020.1 GCA_934401725.1 uncultured Eubacteriales bacterium
TCGGCAAGGGTGATTCCGTCCCCATGACGCATGACGGGAGTGGGGGATGTCCAACACTTTGGGGCGACTCTTTTGAAGATAATTATGCCTTCGGCATAATTATCTTGCTCTTTCTCTGCTCGCGGCAGAAAAGTACACTTCTCCACCGTCGGTGGCCTTCACGGCGGCAGCCCGCCAAGGCCAAAGAACTATTCATAAAAAAAGCGGTTCCCGCAGGCTACCCCTGCGGAAACCGCAAAAAACAATTTAATTTAACCGCATACGGGCATATGCAATACGCCCACCCCAACAAAAATCCCCCCGCCGCATCCGCGGCGGGGGGATTAAAAACCTCAAATTAGCTTCTGGGGTTGCTGATGTTTGCCTGAGCTGCTGCCAGACGTGCAATCGGCACGCGGTAGGGCGAGCAGGAAACATAGTCGAGGCCAACCTTGTGGCAGAACTCGATGGAGGACGGGTCGCCGCCGTGCTCACCGCAGATACCGCAGTGAATGTTCGGGCGAACCTCGTGTCCCAGCTCAACTGCCATCTTGATCAGCTTGCCGACGCCAACCTGGTCGAGACGAGCGAACGGATCGGACTCGTAAATCTTGTTGGCGTAGTATGCGGGCAGGAACTTGCCGGCGTCGTCACGGCTGAAGCCGAATGTCATCTGGGTCAGGTCGTTGGTACCGAAGCAGAAGAACTCAGCCTCCTTGGCGATGTCGTCAGCGGTAAGAGCTGCTCTCGGAATCTCAATCATGGTACCGACCTCGTACTTCAGGTCAGAGCCGGCGGCCTTGATGAGAGCGTCAGCGGTTCTGACAACGATGTCCTTGACGAACTTGAGCTCCTTGACCTCGCCGACCAGCGGGATCATGATCTCGGGAACGATGTTCCAGTCGGCATGACGTGCCTTGACAGCCAAAGCGGCCTTGATAACGGCGTTGGTCTGCATAACGGCGATCTCGGGGTAGGTGACGGTCAGACGGCATCCGCGGTGGCCCATCATGGGGTTGAACTCGTGGAGGTCGGAAATGACCTGCTTGATATACTCAACGGTCTTGCCCTGAGTCTCGGCAAGAATCTTTATGTCGGACTCCTCAGTGGGAACAAACTCATGGAGAGGCGGATCCAGGAAGCGGATGCAGACGGGCTGTCCGCCGAGAGCCTCGAACAGGCCCTCGAAGTCTGCCTGCTGCATGGGCTCAATCTTGGCAAGAGCGGCCTCGCGCTCCTCAACGTTCTCGGAGCAGATCATCTCTCTGAACGCGCCGATTCTGTCGGGATCGAAGAACATGTGCTCGGTACGGCACAGACCGATACCCTGTGCGCCGAAGGCAGCAGCCTGCTTAGCGTCATTGGGCGTGTCGGCGTTGGTGCGGACATCGAGTGCCTTGTACTTGTCAGCCAGCTCCATGATGCGGCCGAAGTAACCGCTGTTGGGGTCGGCGGGAACGGTGGGAATGAGCTCACCGTAAATGTTACCTGTGGAGCCGTCGAGGGACAGGTCGTCGTTCTCGTGGAACACCTCGCCTGCAAGCGTGAAGCGCTTGTTCTCCTCGTCCATCTTGATCTCGCCGCAGCCGGAGACACAGCAGGTACCCATACCACGTGCAACAACGGCAGCGTGGGAGGTCTGACCGCCGCGAACGGTAAGAATACCCTGAGCGTACTTCATACCCTCGATATCCTCAGGAGAGGTCTCGAGGCGAACCAGAACGACCTTCTCACCGGCCTTGCCGCGCTCTGCAGCGTCCTCGGCGGTGAATACGATCTTACCGGCAGCAGCGCCGGGAGATGCGGCAATACCCTTGCCGATAGCCTTTGCCTTCTTAAGAGCAGCGGCGTCGAAGGTGGGGTGCAGCAGCATGTCGAGGGACTTGGCGTCGATCTGCATCAGCGCTTCCTTCTCGGTGATCATGCCCTCGTCGATGAGGTCGCACGCAATCTTGATAGCGGCAGCGGCGGTACGCTTGCCGTTACGGGTCTGGAGCATGTAGAGCTTGTCGTGCTCGATGGTGAACTCCATATCCTGCATATCTCTGTAGTGATCCTCGAGGATCTTGCAGACTTCCTGGAACTTAGCGAAAGCTGCCGGGAACTTGTCCTTCATCTGGTCAATAGGCATAGGAGTACGAACGCCTGCAACGACGTCCTCGCCCTGTGCGTTGGTAAGGAACTCACCCATCAGCCCCTTTTCGCCGGTAGCGGGGTTACGGGTGAACGCAACACCGGTGCCGCAATCGTCGCCCATGTTACCGAACGCCATCATCTGGACGTTAACGGCAGTACCCCAAGAGTAGGGAATGTCGTGATCCATACGATAGATGTTCGCGCGGGGGTTGTCCCAGGAACGGAACACGGCCTTGATAGCCTCGAACAGCTGCTCCTTAGGATCGTTCGGGAAGTCCTTACCGAGCTGGTTCTTGTACTCGGCCTTGAACTGGTTAGCGAGGTTCCTGAGGTCGTCTGCATCCAGCTCAACGTCGAAGGTGACGCCCTTTTCTTCCTTCATCTTATCGATGAGCTTCTCGAAATACTTCTTGCCGACTTCCATAACGACGTCGGAGAACATCTGAATAAATCTGCGGTAGCAGTCCCAAGCCCAGCGGGGGTTGTTGGACTTCTTAGCGATGACGTTGACAACGTCCTCGTTAAGACCGAGGTTCAGAATGGTGTCCATCATGCCGGGCATGGAAGCGCGGGCACCGGAACGGACAGAGACCAGCAAGGGGTTTTCAAGATCGCCGAACTTTTTGCCGGTGATCTCCTCCATCTTTTCGATGTACGACATGATCTCGGCCATGATATCGGGGTTGATCTGACGACCGTCCTCATAATACTTTGTGCAGGCTTCGGTAGAAATAGTGAAACCCTGAGGAACAGGAAGACCGATATTGGTCATTTCCGCGAGGTTGGCGCCCTTGCCGCCGAGGATCTCGCGCATCTTTGCGTTACCTTCAGTAAAAAGGTAGCAATACTTTTTGGACATCTGGTAAATACCTCCGTATATAATATAATTGTTGACGAATTAACAAGTCCCGGACGCTGTCCAAGCGCCCGTGTCAGACTCAAAGTTTATTATAGCATACTTTTTCCGAAATTTCCACAGTTTTTTGAATATTTGCGTGATTTTTTTGAAAATTTTTTTGGATAATTGTTTTTTGAAAAAAGAATTCTTTGGTCCTGAAGAGCGCGCGCCGGAATAAGACATATTGCATATATCCGTGCGCTTTTCTGAGGCTTCACCGCGTAATTCCGATGGTGCAATTGCGCAGTCAGATTTTTCGTCAGATGAAACAAAAATTCGCAAAGATTTTTTTGAAATATGACGGAAAAATGCCCGTCAAGTGTGCCACCCGGACATTGCGCGGTGATGCCTTGAATAATTCCCGAGTCCTTGACAAGGCACGCCGCAAAGCCCGCAGGGCGTTAAGGACTGTACACTTTTGGCACGTCGGGAACCGTTCACGGCGTGCGACAGCCAGAGCCAAAGAACTGTTTTTATAAGAAAACGGTTCCCGCAGGCAAATCCCACGGGAACCGCAAACCTAAAAACCTATTATAACTCAATATATTCGTCGCGTCCGGCGCCTACGGAGATGTACTTGATGTGCGAATCCGTTGCGCGCTCGATGAAGCGGACGTAGTCCTGCGCGGCGGCAGGCAGATCCTCAAAACGGCGGCAGGAGGTTATGTCGCACTTCCAGCCGGGGACGTACTCGTAAACAGGCTTTGCGTTCGCAAGCGCCTCGCCGGACGGGAAGACGTCGGTCTCAACGCCGTCAACGCTGTAACGCACGCAGACCGGAATCCTGTCGAGATAGGACAGAACGTCAAGCTTCGTCAGCGCGATCTGGTCGGCGCCCTGCATCATTATGCCATAGCGCGACGCGGGAACGTCAAATCCGCCGACACGGCGCGGACGACCCGTTGCAGCACCGTACTCACCGCCTGCCTCACGCAGCGCGTTGCCCTCGTCGCCGAACAGCTCGCAGGTAAAAGGGCCCTCGCCGACGCAGCTCGAGTACGCCTTCATAATGCCGACGACGTTGTCCAGCTTCTTTGCGGGAATGCCCGCGCCGATGGGCGCGTAAGCCGCGATGGTGTTGGAGGAGGAGGTGTAGGGGTAGATTCCGAAATCGATGTCGCGCAGAGCACCCAGCTGAGCCTCGAACATGACGGACTTGCCATGCGCTATGGCGTCGTTGAGGTACTCTGTTGTGTTGCAGATGTAATCGGCGAAGGGCAGGCCGTACTTCTCGAGCCATGCGAACATGTCGTCGGCCGAGAGTTCGGGCGCGCCGTAGCCGTTGTGAACGGTCAGGTTCTTCCACTCCATGAGAGCGGGCAGACGCTTCTTCAGCGACTCGGGGTGAAGCAGATCGCCCATGCGGAGCGCCTTCTTCATGTACTTGTCGGCGTAAACCGGCGCGATGCCGCGGCGGGTCGAGCCGAACTTGGCGTCGCCGAGTCTGTCCTCCTCAAGGCAGTCGAGCTGCTTGTGGTAGGGCATGCAGATGGTGGCGCGGTCGGAAATCTTGAGGTGATCGGGTGTGATGCTGATGCCGGCCTCTCTCAGCTTGGCGACCTCTCCTGTCAGGTGCTCAAGGTCGATAACCATGCCGGGACCCATGATATTGACGGTCTCGTCACGCAGAATACCGGAAGGCAGCAGGTTGAGTATGAACTCGCCGCGGTCGTTTACCACGGTGTGTCCGGCGTTGTTGCCGCCCTGATAGCGCATGACTATGTCATAACGTTCGGAGAGCAGGTCGACCATGCGGCCCTTACCCTCGTCTCCCCAGTTGATTCCTACGATTGCAGTTAACATTTCTTTATCCCTCTTTTTTCATTAGAATTACACTTTGATCTCAACGCTGAGTCCGAGCTCGCCGCGGTTGGCGGCAAGCATGGGACGGACGCATTCGTCGAGGTATTCCGTGGTCTGCTCGGCGGCGCGTCCGGTAAAGACGCTGTCCTCCATGACGCGGTCAAGCTCCTCGCGGGTAAGGCCGAAGGCAGGGTCGGACACGATCTGCTCGAGCAGGTCGTTGTCGCCACCCTCGAGCTTGATGCGGCGCACCGTGGCGACCGAATGACGGCGGATGGCCTCGTGCAGCACCTGTCTGTCGCCGCCCTTCGAGACGCAGTACATAAGTATATTTTCCGTTGCCATGAAGGGCATTTCCTCGTCGAGGTGACGCTTCATCATGTTGGGGTAAAGCGTGCCGTTCGAGATGACGTTTATGTAGAGCGACAGAACGGCGTCGGTCGCGAGGAAGGCCTCGGGAATGGAGATACGGCGGTTGGCCGAGTCGTCGAGCGTGCGTTCGAACCACTGCGTGGCTGCCGTGATGGCGGGATTGACGACGTCAAGCATGACGTAGCGCGAGAGCGACGCTATGCGCTCGCTGCGCATGGGGTTGCGCTTGTAGGCCATGGCCGACGACCCGACCTGTCCGGGCTCGAACGGCTCATCGAACTCCTTGAGGTGGGACAGCAGGCGGATGTCATTCGAAAACTTGGCCGCACTCTGCGCGATGCCGCTGAGCACCGACAGCACGTTGTAGTCGACTTTGCGAGAATACGTCTGTCCCGAAACGGGGACGCAGCCGGAAAAGCCCATCTTTTCTGCGATAAGGCTGTCCAGCTTTTTGACCTTGGCGTGGTCGCCCTCGAACAGCTCGAGGAAGCTGGCCGCGGTGCCCGTCGTGCCCTTGCAGCCGAGCAGGCGCAGGCTTCCGAGCTCGAAATCAAGTCTCTCGAGGTCGGACATAAGATCGGAAATCCACAGCGTGGCGCGCTTGCCGGCTGTCGTCGGCTGGGCGGCCTGGAAGTGGGTGTAGGCCAGCGTGGGCGTGTTTTTGTACTTCTCGGCAAAGTCCGCGAGCGCCGCGACGCAGTTTATCAGCTTGCGCCGGATAATGTGAAGCGCGTCGCGCATAACGATGATGTCGGTGTTGTCGCCGACGTAGCAGGACGTTGCGCCGAGGTGGATTATTCCGCCCGCGGTGGGGCAGGCGTCGGCATAGGTGCGGATGTGCGCCATGACGTCGTGCCGCAGCGCCGACTCATATGCAGCGGCCTTCTGGTAGTCTATGTCCTCGGCGTGGGCGCGAAGCTCGGCAATCTGCGCCTCGGTGATGTCGAGTTCCAGCTCGCGCTCGGCCTCGGCCAGCGCTATCCATAGGCGGCGCCAGGTGCGGAACTTGACGTCGGCCGAGTAGACATGCTTCATTTCATCGCTCGCGTAGCGGACGCATAGCGGGTTTTCGTAAATATCGTTGCTCATCTGATTCTCCTCAGTGACGGCGTTTTGTTTCGAGGAAGTCGGCAATGCGCTTTATCGCTTCCTCCAGCTTGACAACATCGGGCAGGTAAACAATGCGGAAATGGTCGGAGCGCGGCCAGTTGAAGCCGGTTCCGCGCGTGATAAGCACCTTCTTCTCGCGCAGAAGCTCGAGCGCGAACTGCTGATCGTCGCCTATGTCGTAGTAATCCGGGTCGATACGCGGGAAGATGTAGAATGCGGCGTCGGGGCGCACGGCCGTAATGCCGGGGATGTCGTTGAGCGCCTTGACAATGTACTCGCGCTGGTCGTATATACGTCCTCCCGGCTTCAGGTATTCGTCGCAGGACTGGTAGCCGCCGAGCGCCGTCTGAATGATACTCTGTCCGGGGACATTGGAGCACAGGCGCATTTTGGCCAGCAGGTTGAGACCCTGAATGTAGCCCTTCGCGTGGCTCTTGTCGCCCGCGAGGCACATCCATCCGCAGCGGAAGCCCGCGACGCGGTGCGATTTTGACAGTCCGTTAAAGCTGACGGTGAGCAGGTCGGGGGCAAGAGATGCAAGTGCGATGTGCTCGAGGCCGTCCATCATGAGGCGGTCGTATATCTCGTCGGCGAACAGGATAAGTCCGTTCTCACGCGCGATGCTGACGATGCCCTCAAGCGTCTCGCGCGAATACAGCACGCCGGTCGGGTTATTGGGGTTGATGACGACGATGCCCTTGGTGTTCGGCGTGACCTTGGCGCGGATGTCGTCGAGGTCGGGGTTCCAGTGGTTGGATTCGTCGCACATATAGTGCACAGGCGTGCCGCCTGCAAGCGAGACAGACGCCGTCCAGAGCGAATAGTCGGGCGCGGGGACGAGAATCTCGTCGCCGAGGTCGAGCAGGCCCTGCATAGACATTGTGATAAGCTCGCTGACGCCGTTGCCGGTGAATATATCGTCGATGCCGACGTTTGGTATCTTTTTGAGTTGGCAATACTGCATTATCGCCTTGCGCGCCGAGAACATGCCGCGCGAGTCCGAATAGCCCTCGGAGGCCTTCAGGTTGTATATCATATCGACGATAATCTCGTCGGGAGCCATAAGGCCGTGGGGAGCGGGGTTGCCGATATTGAGCTTTATAAGGTCGATACCGTTGGCCTCCATGCGCAAGGCCTCGTCATATTCCTTGCCGCGTATTCCGTAGCTGACGCGTTCCAGCTTTGATGATTGATCGAATTCTCTCATGGTAAATCTCGCTTTGGTTTTGTGATTATGCCGATCGTTTGACATTTGCGTTTAATTATATCACAATCGCGTCAGTTTTTCAATGGTTACGGTGAAATTTGTTTGGGACAGGGCAAGATTTTTGTGTATCCCTTCACCACGCCTATAACACAATAAAATCGGCAATGAAACAATTTCATTGCCGATTTTATGCTTTATATCAGGTTTGCCTCTCCGCTCATAAATCGTGGGGTTCTCTGCCCCGCAGCCCGACGCGGCGGTGCGCGGCGGCGGGACTTGACAAACTCACTCTTCCGCGACCGGCGAGACGACCGGTTTGCCGTCTTTGTCAAGCAGCGGCGTCAGGCCGCCAGCGCTGCCGGAACGATGAAACAGGTAATTTACGCCGGTCTTTATATCAACCCAAATCTGCGTATCGCCCAAGTCCTGATCGTATATCCGTACAAACCTTTTTTCTTTGGCCATTTTGTTTTACTCCGTGAAGTTTATTTTTTATTTTCACTCGCCATATGAGTATAGTAACCCTATTTTTGACTTTGCAAATTACTCATCTTGATTAAGGTTGTCAAACATTGCCTTGACAGATGGGGCGTTTTTCGTAAGCTTTTTAATACTCAGATCATCTGCTTTATCATTTGCAAGGCGAAGATTTTTTTCTGAAGAGCATAGTGCATCTTTCACCTTTTGCAAATGGCTTATTGTTTTGTCGATTTCATCAATAGCTGTATTTTAGGATACCTGTACGATACGTCCACTATTCCATTATTGTACAGTTCATTGTCATTTTCAAGAAGCGAAACAAGGACCGCATACTCACACTGTTTTTCCCTGCGATCTTTATCTAGCTCTTTGAAAAAGTCTTCGTTTTTATGTTTCGTGGCGGTTTGGTCGGCCTCGTTTTTCATTTCGAACATAATGGAGATAAACTCTATACCGTCATCCTCCTCGCGATAGATAAAATCTCCTTTACTGCCAGTCTTGATATTGGTATCTTTTTCAAAGTAAGCATTAGGAAAAGCAGTCATCCTGATTTCATTAAATTGCGTCAAACAATGCTGCTCCAAACTTTCGCCAATCATTTTCGTGGACTGACGCGCTTTGAAATCCTTGTAGTACTCAATCAGTTCATCCTTTTGTTTGAGTTTTTCTTCATATTGCTCTTTCAGTGACTTCTCAGTTAAACAACTTTCTGTTTCTTTGTTTTTGAGTTCGCCCTTGAGATCAGCAATCTCTGTAGCTCGTTTGGACAGTTCTTCATTCTTTTTTTCCACAGCTTCTGCAACAGCAAGCTTCTTAGTGGTTTCACTAGCATCTAGCTTAGCTTGCAGTTCGACAATTTTTTGATCACGGGTGGAAATTTCCGCATCTTTCTGCGCAAGACTCTCTGTATGTTCTTTTGCTTCTTTACTGCGTTCTTCGTTCTTCTGCTTCAAAGCTTCGGAAACAGCAAGATCTTTTGCTATTTCGCTTGCATCAAGTTGAGCTTGCAATTCAGCTATTTTTTTGTCTTTTTCTGAAATCTCCGCGTCTTTCTGTGTAATGCTTGAGGTATACTCTTTTTCATCTTGCAATCGGATTACTTTGAGTTCATTTTCATGCTTAGCGTCAATTTCCTTTTGGCGGCGGCCTAACTCTCGTTCAAACTCTTTGTCTCTTACTTGTTGGACAATTTGGTCATAACCAGTTTCATCAACTTGAAAAATCTCCCCGCACTTTGGGCATCTTATTTCAGGCATATCATAATGCTCCTTTCCTCGTTTTGTTTTAGATGCTTATCTGGGTTGTTTCCGATGTCTTAATTCCAATCTTTGCGGCCGTGTGATCAAAAAATGTTACAGCAAAATTATTCCCACTCAATCGTAGCCGGCGGCTTGGCGGTTATGTCGTACGCGACGCGGTTGATGCCGGCGACTTCGTTGGTTATGCGTGAGGACATGCGCGAGAGCAGCGTGTGCGGCAGGCGGGCGTACTCGCAGGTCATGAAGTCGTTGGTGCGGACGGCGCGGATGGCCAGCAGGCGCTCGTACGTGCGGAAGTCGCCCATGACGCCGACGCTGAGCGTATCGGTCAGCACGGCGAAGTACTGGTCGACTCTCACTCTCGAGCGGCCGATCTCCTCGCGGACGATGGCGTCGGCGGCGCGCAGAATGTTCAGCTTCTCCTCCGTCACCTCGCCGATTATGCGTATCGCAAGTCCGGGGCCGGGGAAGGGCTGGCGCCAGACCAGCTTTTTCGGCAGTCCGAGCAACTCGCCGAGACGGCGCACCTCGTCCTTGAACAGGCCCGACAGCGGCTCGACCACGCCCTCAAAACCGAGGTCCTTGGGCAGTCCGCCGACGTTGTGGTGGCTCTTGATGACGGCCGATTTGTTCTTGCCCGACTCGACTATGTCGGGGTATATCGTGCCCTGCGCGAGGAATTCGGGGTTGCCGAGGCGCTTGGCCTCGTCCTCAAACGTGCGTGCGAACTCCTCGCCTATCAGCTTGCGCTTGCGCTCGGGGTCGGTAACGCCGGCAAGCCGCGCGAGAAAGCGAGCGCGGGCGTCGACGTAGACGAAATTGAGGTCGCGCTTCGAAAAGACTTCCTTTATCTGATCCGTCTCGCCCGCGCGCATGAATCCGTGGTCGATGTAGACGCAGATAAGCTGTCCCGGCAGCGCCTGTGAGAGCAGCGCCGCGCAGACCGACGAGTCAACGCCGCCGGAAAGTCCGAGCAGGACGCGCTTTTCGCCGACCTGCTCGCGCACTGCGGCTATTCTCGAACGGAGGTAGTCCTCCATCGAGTAATCGCCCGCCGCGTGGCAGATGTTGTACAGGAAATTATGCAGCATGTCCTTGCCGTGCGCCGAGTTTTCGACCTCGGGGTGGAACTGCACGCCGTAGAGCCGACGCTCGGGGTTTTCGAACGCCGCGACCGGGCAGAGCGCGGTGTGTGCCGTCACGCAAAAGCCCTCGGGCAGACCGTCGACGCGGTCGGTGTGGCTCATGAGCACGCGCTGGGCACTCTCAAGGCCGCTGAACAGCGCCGAGGAGGTGTCGTCGAGCATGGCGTCAAGCGTGCCGTACTCGCTCCGGGTGCAGGACACGACCTTGCCGCCGCAGAGGTGGCACATCAGCTGCATACCGTAGCAAATACCAAGCACCGGAACGCCGAGCTCGAGCACGCCGGGGTCGCATGTAGGCGAGCCTTCGGCGTAGACGCTCTGTGGACCGCCTGTGAAGATGATTCCTATGGGGTTCATGGCGGAAAGTTGTTCGATGGGGGTATCATAGGGTTCGATAACCGAGTACACCCCGCACTCGCGGACGCGCCGCGCTATCAGCTCTTTGTACTGACCGCCAAAGTCAAGTATAACAACAGTTTGGTTCGACATATTCGCTCCACAATAAACAAAAATTCACCTTATTATATACCACAAAAAGCCCGTCGTGTCAATGGCTGTCGAGAAGTTTTTATGATTTTTTGAGAAAAGATACGCCCATTCACCACACAAAAAGCGGCCTCCGCCGAGCTTACCGGCGGAAACCGCAAAATCGATTTAAGACTTCACCGCGTAATTCCGATGGTGCAATTGCGCAGCCAGATTTTTCGTCAGATGAAACAAAAATTCGCAAAGAAATTTTTGAAATATGACGGAAAAATGCCCGCAAGTGTGCCACTCGGGCATTGCGCGGTGATGCCTTAATTCAGCATAGGTGCAAATGCAATTGCTCGCTGATATTTATAAACTCTCCTCAATAACCCTGTTGATCTCCTCCCGCAGCCGCAGAGCCGTCGCCGTGTCGCAGACACAGCGCGAGAAGACTATGTCGCCGCAGATGCCCTCGAGTATGCCGAGCACGCGCTCGCGACCGACCAGCCGCTCGCAGAGCAGCGCCGCCTCGCGATCCTGAAGCGCCTCGTAAAACTGCACCTGACGGAGCGATTCCCATGCCGTACCGTCCGGCGCCGGGTAGACAGAGTAGGCGTCGCCCGAGGGGACAAAATAGCCGCCCGTCGACTCGAGAAAGGGGTTCACCTCGTTGTAGGAACCTTGGTTCATGTAGAAGTTATAGCCCCACTGCAAGAACCCGGCAATGCGGTACTTGTAAAGCTGCCAGCCGATGAAGCGCGTCCGCGCGCCCGGCATGGCGAAGAAGCGGTTCGACACCCCAACGCCCTGACCGCAGCAGTAGTAGGCCCAGAGATTCGGCACGTCGCGCTCGAGAAAGGGCTCAATGTGGTTGTTGGCCACCACCGGCGTCGTGACGACACCGCGCTCCCAGAACTCGATGTTGGACAGCGCGTCCATGACGGTGTAGCCCTCGAGCAGGTCGGCAACGACGGCACGGGAGGCGGTGTACTGCGTTATGTTGTCGCCGTTCGGCTCGTCGGAAATGTGGAAAATGCACTTGTGATCCTCGCCGAGCGACTTCATGTGCGATATGAAATCCGGCAGGAAGGCGCACAGAAAGCGCGGGTACTCGCCGACTGCCGCGTCGGTGTCCCAACCGAAAATGCGGCGGTATTCGCCCTCGTCGTCGGCCATGATCTTGGGCGCGTGCGCCGCGCCCCACTGCGTGAACAGATGGCTGATCTCGTAATAGCGCACGCCAACCCGGCGACACATGTCAATCCAGCGGTCGAGCAGCGTGTAGTCAAAGCTGTACTCGCCGCCACGGCGACTGACGCCGACCAGCTGCACCGTCAGCCGCTCGTGACCGATGCCGGTGTCAAGCGGCGGCGTGAATATGGGCGTGAGCAGCGTGTTTATTCCGGCGCTGACTGCCGTGCGGGCGAAGTTTTCGATTATGCGCCAGTGCTCCTCCGAAAAGACGGGCACGCGGTAATACTGCGCCAGACAGTCGCAGTGGAACCACTGCGTGAAGGGCAGGTCGGAGGCGGGCAGCGTCGCCGCGATGACGTGCAGAGTCAGCGTGTCGCGCGACAGCTCGCCGCCGTCGTGCAGGCTGACGCTCAGCGTGTGGTCGCCGGCGGCCATGTCCTCGGGCAGGCGGAGCGTTATCCATATGGTGCGCGTCTGGAAAGAGCAGACGGCGACCCGCCCCATCATGCCGACGGGCGCGAGCAGGTCGGGGTAGAGCCCCGGCTCTTTTTTGAGGTAGCCGTCGTCCGAGCGCGCGGGGTCGGGGTAGACGGGCATGAGTGAGGGTATGTATTCGACGTTGCGCACCGTGGCGAGCTCTGCAAGGTCGCCGTCGAGCCGCACCTCCGCCCAACGACGGTGGGGGGCGGCGGGGTCGTCGTCGCGCATGGCGAGCTGGAACGACACGACCTCCCCGCGCAGCGCCGTCAGACGCGCGAGCGTGGAAAGCCCGCTGACGGGAGTCTCGGGGAAGCATTTATCAAGAGAAGAGATAAGTTTTGTCTCGAGCATAGAGGTTGTCCTTTCTTCAGGGTGTGTGTGAATTTCGGGCGTTTGCCTCAGGCTCAGTATACCACATTGGCGGGATGTTGTCAAACGAAAAGCAAAAAGTGTGACAAGTTTTATATTTTTGACCTCTACGTGTGACATAATAATGTAATTTTTTATCAAAAACACAAGCAAAATCATTTTGGTGTTTACAAACCGCGAAAAGTGTGATATAATTAATAATTGTTGAAAATCCACATGGAGATATATACTGATTATGAGAAGAGAAGATTTAAGAAATATCGCAATTATCGCTCACGTTGACCACGGCAAGACCACGCTGGTGGATCAGATGCTGAAGCAGGGCGGTATTTACCGTGAGAATCAGGCCACGACTACCTGCGTTATGGACTCGGGTGCTATCGAGCGCGAGCGCGGAATCACCATTCTCGCCAAGAACACCGCCGTCCACTACAAGGGCGTCAAGATCAACATCGTCGACACCCCCGGTCACGCCGATTTCGGCGGAGAGGTCGAGCGCGTGCTCAAAATGGTCAACGGCGTGCTGCTGCTTGTCGACGCCGCCGAGGGTCCCATGCCGCAGACGCGGTTCGTGCTTCAGAGAGCGCTGGAGCTCAACCACCGCGTTATCGTCGTCATAAACAAGGTTGACAAGCCCGACGCGCGCGTCCGCGAGGTCATGGACGAGGTGCTCGAACTGCTCATCGACCTCAACGCAAGCGACGAACAGCTTGACAGCCCGTTCGTCTTCTGCTCGGGTCGCGACGGCACGTCCTCGCTCGATCCCGACGGACCGCTGACCGACCTCACCCCCCTGTTTGAGACCATTTTAAGCTACATTCCCGCCCCCGAGGGCGACGAGAACGGCGGTTTGCAGCTGCTGGTTTCCTCCATCGACTATAACGATTACGTCGGCCGTATCGGTATCGGCCGCATTGAGCGCGGCAGTCTGCGTCAGGGTCAGGAGGCCATGATATGCAATTTCCACTCATCCGAGGCTCCCAAGCGCACCAAGATCGTCTCGATTTATCAGATCGACGGCCTGACGCGCGTGCCGGTCGAGTCGGCAATGGTGGGCGACATAGTCTGCTTCTCGGGCGCCGAGAACATCACCATCGGCGACACCATCACCAGCGTCGGACAGGCCGAGCCGCTTGAGTTTGTCAAGATCAGCGAGCCGACCATGGAGATGACCTTCTGCGTCAACGACAGCCCGTTTGCGGGCAAGGAGGGCAAGTTTGTCACCTCCCGCCAGCTGCGCGACAGACTCTACCGCGAGCTGCTTAAGGACGTGTCGCTGCGCGTCTCGGACGGTCAGACGACCGACGAGTTCAAGGTCGCGGGTCGCGGCGAGATGCACCTCTCGATACTCATCGAGACCATGCGCCGCGAGGGCTACGAGTTCGCCTGCACCAACCCGCGCGTGCTTTATCACGAGATTGACGGCGTCAAGTGCGAGCCTATCGAGAAGGTGACTATCGACGTGCCGAACGACTACGTCGGCGCTGTCGTTGCCAAGCTGAACCAGCGCAAGGGCGACCTCGTCGAGATGATGCCGCTCAACACGCGCATGAGAATAATCTACTCCATCCCGTCCCGCTGCCTGTTCGGTTATCGTTCCGAGTTCATGACCGACACGCACGGAGAGGGCATTATCAACACGCTGTTTGACGGCTATCAGCCCTACCGCGGCGAGATTGTGCGCCGCTTTACCGGCTCGCTTGTCGCATCCGAGGAGGGCGAGACGACCCGTTACGGCCTGTACAACACCCAGGAGCGCGGACGTCTGTTCATCGGGCCGCAGGTCAAGGTTTACGAGGGCATGGTCGTCGGCGAGAACCCCAAGCTGGACGACATTGCAGTCAACCCCTGCAAGGAGAAGCATCTGACGGCCATCCGTTCCTCTGGTGCCGACGAGAAGCTGCTTCTGACCCCGCCGCTTGTCTTCTCCATCGAGGAGGCCATCGAGTTCCTCGGCGACGACGAGCTGCTCGAGGTCACGCCCAAGAACCTGCGTATCCGCAAGAAGATACTCAACACCGAGCTACGCATGAAGGAAATGATGCGCATCCGCCGCGCGCTTCAGGAAAACCGCTGAGGCGGCGGCAATAATGGAAAACCGGCTTCCGATTATCGGGGGTCGGTTTTTGTGTGGGGAAGGCGTATTGCATGTGCAATAGCCACACCACTCACCCCCTTGACATTTCTCCAAAAATCCATTATAATATACCCAACAAAATAACACCGCCGCGGGTCGCAGACCGGCGGCTTAGAGGTTTTATGTCAAATATCTTCAATCTCTTCAAATCCATCGAAAAAAAGGAGCCCACCGGCACGCCTGAGTACCTCGTCGTAGGCCTCGGCAATCCCGGCGCGGAATATACTTTCACCCGGCATAACGCCGGGTTTCTCGCGCTCGACTATGTCTCGCAGCGCTGCGGCGTGACGCTCGACCGCGCTAAATTCCACGCGCTCTTCGGCTACGCTCAGCTCGGCGGGCACCGCACCGTCCTGCTCAAGCCCCAGACCTTCATGAACGCATCCGGGCAGGCCGTCCGCGAGTGCGCCTCCTATTTCGGCATCCCCACCGAAAAAATAATTCTCGTCTCGGACGACATCAATCTCCCCGTCGGCCGCCTGCGCCTGCGCATGTCGGGCAGCGACGGCGGGCAGAGAGGCCTGCGTAGCACCATAAAGCAGCTCGGTACCGACGCCTTTCCGCGCATACGCATCGGCGTAGGCGCGCCGCCCAGCCGCGACTACGAGCTCGCCGACTGGGTGCTTGGTAAGATTCCCGAGTGCGACCGCGAAACGCTCTTCCGCCTGTTCGGCGTCGTCTATGACACGCTCGGCCTGCTCATCTCGGGCGACACCGACGCCGCCGTGCGCCACTGCAACAGCGGAGGCGCGTCATGAACAACGTCCTCACCGACTGCATACGCGAGGATCGCGAGTACCCGCAGCTGCTCGAGCTGCTCATAAAGCAGCGCACCACCGCACGTCCGCTGCCGTCGCTCGTCACAGGGCTTTGCGACGGCGCGACCGACGCCATGACCGTCTCGCTGCTCACCGACACGCACGGGCGCTTCGGGTGCGGCCTCATTATCTGCCCCGAGGAAAAGGAATGCGTGCGCACTGTCGAGCAGCTGAAGAGCGCCGGACTGCGCGCCGTCCACTTCCCCATCCGCGACCTCACGCTCTACAACATCACCGCCTCGCACGAGTTTGAGTACGAGCGGCTGCGCGTGCTGTCCGGCATACTCGAGGGCAGCTACGACGCCGTCGTCACGACTCCCGACGCCACGCTCGGCTACACCATCCCGCCCGAGCGGCTGAAGAACAGTATGCTCGACATTCTCGCGGGCGACACCTCCGATCCCGAGGAGCTGTGCTCGCGCCTCAGTGCGGCGGGCTTCTGCCGCGTCGACCTGACCGAGAACGCGGGTCAGTTCGCACGCCGCGGCGGCATTATAGACATTTTCCCGCCCTACGCCGTCTACAACCTCGGTGACTGCACGCGCGCGGGCTCTTTTCCCGTCCGCATTGAGTTTTTCGGCGACGACATCGACCGCATCTGCATCTTCGACCCCGAAACGCAGCGCGGCACCGAGAACATCGGCGGCGTCCACATGACGCCCGCGCGCGAGGTGCTGCCCGACGACGAGCGCCGCGCGCTCGTCCGCCGCGCCATATCCGCGCTGCGCCACCGCACCACCGACGACCGCATCTCCGACGAGCTGACGGGCGAGCTCAACACGCTCGACAACAGCGCCGACGTCGGTTTTCTCGACAAATACATCACGCTGATATACCCCGAAAAGTCGACGCTCGCCGAATATTTCCCCGACCGCACGCTCATGCTCGTCCGCTCGACGCAATCCGTCGGTGAACGGCTCAAATCCTTCGAGTGGATGTCGAACCAGACCGTCACCGAGCTCATCGAGAGCGGCACGGTCGCAGCGAAATACGCCGAGTATAACCGCCCCGTCGCCGACTTTGACCGGCTGCGCGAGCGCTGCGTCACGCTGCACATGGACTCGCTCGCGGGCGGCGTCGGCTCGCAGCGGCTTGCCGGAATATTCAATTTCCGCACCAAGCACACCGTAAGCTACGCCGGCAACTACCAGCTGCTGTGCGACGACCTGCAGAGCTACGTCTCGGCCTCCTACCGCATATTCATCTCGGCCGAGAACGCGACCGCGGCGGAAAATCTGCGCGGCATGCTCGCGGACTCCGGCTTCCGCGCCTACCTCGGCGCCGAGACCGGCGACTTCACCCCGCACAACCTGCCCGCGGGAACAATTCTCATACGTCCCGACGCGGGCGTGCGCGGGTACGAGCTGGTCGTGCCCAAAATCGCGGTGCTGACCACCCGCCCCGAGACGCGCAAGGCGACGGCGGGCGCGTCCAAAATCAAGAAGAGCAACCGCCGCCGCTCCGGTACGCAGGCCATTATGTCCTACAACGAGCTCAACGAGGGCGACCTCATCGTCCACGAGAGCTACGGTATCGGCCGCTACCTCGGCATCGAAAACCTGACCGTTCAGGGCGTCAGCCGCGACTATATCAAGCTGCAGTTCGCGGGCAGCGACCGGCTGTTCCTGCCGGTCGAGAAAATGGATCTCGTCTCGCGCTACATCGGCGCGGGAGCCGACGACGCAAACGTCAAGCTGTCGCACTTCGGCGGCACCGAGTGGGGGCGCGCCAAGGCCAAGGCTCGCGCCGCCGTCGCCGACATTGCCAAGGACCTCATACAGCTCTACGCCCAGCGCATGAAGCGCCCCGGCTACGCCTTCCCGCCCGACGACGACTTTCAGCAGGACTTCGAGGCCTCCTTCGAGTACACCGAGACCGAGGGCCAGCTCAACGCGACCGACGACATAAAGGCCGACATGATGCGTCCCGTCCCCATGGACAGACTGCTCTGCGGCGACGTCGGCTACGGCAAGACCGAGGTCGCCTTCCGCGCCGCCTACAAGGCCGTGCTCGGCGGGCGGCAGGTCGCCATTCTCGTGCCGACCACCATTCTCGCGCTCCAGCACTACCAGACCGCCGTCAGCCGTATGCGCGGCTTCCCTGTCACCATCGACATGGTCTCGCGCTTCCGCACGCCAAAGCAGCAGGCGGCCACGCTGCGCGCCGTCGCACGCGGCGACGTCGACATAATCATAGGCACTCACCGTCTGCTTTCAAAGGACGTGCAGTTCCCCAAGCTCGGTCTGCTGATTATCGACGAGGAGCAGCGCTTCGGCGTCGCACAGAAGGAAAAAATCAAGCAGCTGTGCGGCAATATCGACGTGCTGTCGCTCTCCGCGACGCCCATCCCGCGCACGCTCAACATGGCCATGGGCGGCATCCGCGACATCTCCGTGCTCGACGAAGCGCCCGGCGACCGCCTGCCCGTGCAGACCTACGTGCTCGAGCACGACGACATAATCATCACCGAGGCCATACGCCGCGAGTTGCGCCGCGGCGGTCAGGTGTTCTACCTGCACAACGAGGTCGAGAACATCGATCTTGTCGCGGGACACCTGCGCGAGGCGCTGTCCGACGCGCGCATAGTCACGGCGCACGGCAAAATGGATCACGAGCAACTCGAGAACATCTGGGAGAAGATGCTGCTCGGAGAGATAGATATTCTCGTCTGCACCACCATAATCGAGACGGGCGTCGACGTCCCCAACGCCAACACGCTGATAGTCGACAACGCCCACCGGCTCGGCCTCTCGCAGCTGCACCAGATACGCGGCCGCGTCGGCCGTTCCTCGCGCCGTGCCTACGCCTACTTCACCTACCCGCCCAACCGCGCGCTGACAGAGATTGCGGAAAAGCGTCTCGAGGCCGTGCGCGAGTACGCGGAGTTCGGTGCGGGCTTCCGCATCGCCCTGCGCGACCTCGAACTGCGCGGCGCCGGAAACCTGCTCGGCTCACAGCAGCACGGACATCTCGACGCCGTCGGCTACGACCTCTACATCAAAATGCTCAATGAGGCCGTGCTCGAGCAAAAAGGCGAGAAGCCGGTCAAGGTGCCGGAGTGCACCATGACTCTCGACGTCAGCGCCTTCGTTCCGGGCAGCTACGTCTCAAGCGCCGCCCAGCGCATGGCGCTCTACAAGCGCATCGCAGGCATCCGCAACGAGGACGACCGCCGCGACATCACCGACGAGCTGATCGACCGCTACGGCGACCCGCCCAAGCCCGTCATGAGCCTGCTTCGCATCGCGCTCATACGCGCCCGCGGCCGCGAGTGCGGCATGGACAAAATCGTCGAGGACGGCAACACGCTACGCCTCTACTCGGACTCGCTCGATCCGCTCATCTGGCAGGCACTCTCGCGCGCAAATCCCGTCTGGGGTGCGCGGCTCTCGGGCGCGCCGTCCGAGCACATCGCGCTCAAAAAGCCCACCGGAGTCGACGTACTCGACTTCGCCGACGACGTGCTCAAAAAATATATTGCGCAAAAAAGCGCTCAGGGTATAGACAAAAAGTAAAAAGTGTAGTAAAATATCATAAGACCCGTCCGGAACCCTGTCTAAAGATTTTCCATGAAAGGACAAAGCCTATGAAAAAGAATATCCTGCGGGTCGTCTGCTGCCTGCTGGCACTCATAACGCTCGGCATGTCGCTCACATCCTGCTCGTCCGATAAGCTGATGAAGCTCTCGCGCCAGAGCATTTCGCTCAATCTCTACGAGCTGTATCTGTCGCGCCAGAAGGGCACGCTGTGCACCACCTATTACTACGGCTCCAAGGCGAAATACAGCGAGTTCTGGCAGACCACCATCTCCGCCGACGGCACGACCTACAACGATTACTGGACGGCCTACATTCTCCAGTGCGTCAAGTCCTACCTCGCCGGGCTCTACCTCTTTGAGGAGGAGTACAAGCTGACACTGCCGCAGTCTGCAATTGACGAGGTCGACAAAAAGCTCGAGGAGCTTGTAATCGGCGACGGCGACGGCTCCAAGGCCGCGCTCAACAAAATACTCTCCGACTACGGCGTCAACTACAACATGCTGCGCGAGTCCTATCTCATCGAGGCCAAGATAAACTACCTTCAGGACTACCTCTACGGCTCAAATCTCTCCAAGGTCTCGGACGCGCTAAAGGACGAATACTACCGCAAGAATTACGTCCGATTCAAACAGATTTTCTTCGCCAATTACTACTACATCTACGTCACCGATGCTGACGGAACCGTCATCTACTACGACCCCGAGACCGAAAAGCCTGTGTACGACAAGGTAAACGGCACCCGGCAGGTCGGTGAGGACGGCAAGGTCAAAACCGACGAGAACGGCAACGTCATCTACTACAACGCCGACGGCACCATCGCCTACGACACCGAGAACGGTGTCCCCTCCTACACCACCGACCCCGACACCGGCAACTACCGCACGGCGTCCTACACAAAGGAGGAGCTCGAGAAGCGCGCCTCTGAAGCAAATGACATCGCCGAGTTCACCAAGGTCGGCGACACCAAAACGTTCGAGAGCTACATCGAGAAGTACAGCGACGACTCCGAGAGCCAGACCGCCAATCCCGACGGCTACTACTTCCCCGTCAACGCGCAGTACAGCTACAAGTACATCGTCGACATCATCGAGCAGCTGTGTCAGATGGAGGACGGCGAGATACGAGTGGTCGAGTCGGAGTACGGCTATCACGTCGTCATGAAGTACGAACTTGACGATGGCGCGTACGAGGACTCGGACAAGTCCGTGTGGTTCGAGAACGAGTCCAACAGCTTCACCGACGACGTTCAGCAGTGGCTTTTCACCAGCCGCTGTGAGGAATACATCGATAAAATCGAAGTCGACGACAAGCTGCTCGGGCAGATTGACATTGCTATGGTCAATCCTAACTACTACTATTAAATGGTCAACCCTAACTACTGCTATTAAAATGAAATAAAGGGGTGCTGTGAACAACGGCTGAGACGGGAGCGTCCTCCCGAACCCTATGAACCTGATACGGGTAATACCGGCGTAGGGAGATGCTTCGGTGCAGCGGCGATGGCTGCGCGCCGTAGATACACAGTCAAACTATCGCCGTGTCAGATTATGTAACCCGACACGGCGATTTTATTTTATCTTTTTTCTTCGGAGGAAAACAAATGAAGAGCAAAACAAAAAACAATCTTTTGGCGCTCGTTGAGGGCGCGGCAATGGTAGCGCTGGCCGTCGTGCTGGACCTTCTCATGTCGCTGCTGCCGAGCATGCCGAACGGCGGCTCCATCACCATCGCAACCGTGCCGCTGATTTACTACGCATATCGTCGCGGCACCGGCTGCGGTCTGCTTGCCGGGCTTGTGTGGACGTTCACGCAGCTGCTGACCGGCGGCTTCTACCCGCCTCCTGCCGGAACCCTGTGGGCTAACGCTCTCTGCTTCTTACTCGACTATCTGATCGCCTTCACTGTCGTCGGACTCGCGCCGGTATTCGCCCGCATGTGCGGTAAAAACCGCATCGTCGGCTACTCGGTGGGCGCAGTGGCCGTCAACCTGATACGCTATCTCAGCAGCTCGTTCTCGGGCGTTATACTGTGGTACTCGTACACGCCCGAGGGCATGAACGTCTGGGAATATTCGTTCGGCTACAACGCTACATACATGATTCCGAACGCCATCATCGCGGGCGTGCTCATCGTCCCGCTGTGCCTCGCGCTCGACCCGAAGACTCTGCGGAAATTCCGCCGCGAGAGTGGTGAGTGAGGGGAAGTTAAATTGAGTTTGCGGTTCTCGCAGGTGAAAGCCTGCGGGGACTGCTTTTTTTGTTAAGAAAGGTTCTTAACAAAAAAGCGGCCTCCGCCGGACATCCCGGCGGAAACCGCAAAAATCAATTCAATTTAACCGCACACCGGCATATTCAATACGCCCCACTCACTTCAATATCTCATCAATAGCGCACCCCTGCGCGTCGGGCAGCTCGACGCCGAGCAGCTTGGCGTAGGTCGGGGCCTCGTCGACTATGGGACGGCGCTCGATTACGACGCCCTCCTTGATGTGCGGACCCTTGGCAACAAGCGTCGGCTGAGGGCCGTAGTCCGGCAGGTATCCGTGCGTCGCGTGACCGAAACGGAAGTCGGTCAGATCCAGCGGCGCCAGCACCGGGCGGCGGTAGCTGTCCGAGAATGAGGTGTAGCCGTCCGACTCAAGCACAAAGCTGAAATCGCCCGACAGATGCTCCTTCTCCTCGACCTCCTCGCGCGTGAACACCTGCGAGAAGCCGTAAATTCCCTCGTCGCACATGTGACGAAGCAGCGCGTAAACCTCGTCGTACGTCTTTTTGTCGCTCGGATCCTTTAAGAACACCTCACTCGACATGGCGTTCGAGAGGCAGTATGCGCGCCAGTCCTTGACCTTGCCGCGCTCGTCGAGATCGATGAAGCCGTGCTCCATGAGGTAGACGTTCGGCTTGATGGTGCGCTTGATATCGCGCTGACCGTGGTCGCTGACAAGGAAAATGTCGGTCTGCTCGAGCACTCCGGCCTCCTCGAGCGCGCGGCCGATGTCGCCTATCCAGCCGTCCACAAGGTCGAGCTCATGACGCAGACAGTCAGCCATGACGCCGTTCTGGTGGCGGCCGTTGTCCATATTTCCGTTGTGTACGAACAGCACCTCGGGCGCGTAGCGGCGGATTATATCGCAGGCGTTGGTGATGAGAAAATCGTCGACCTGCGGGTGAATCATGAAATTCTTGCGCCCGGTCAGCTTGTACGACTCGGCCAGCAGCCCCGCGTTCT
Organism: uncultured Eubacteriales bacterium; assembly: GCA_934401725.1. Taxonomy (GTDB): domain Bacteria; phylum Bacillota; class Clostridia; order Oscillospirales; family CAG-272; genus UMGS1002. Next base: position 22,623 of record CAKRSS010000020.1, read on the forward strand.
TCTCGATTATCTCGAGGCACTGCTCGTTCGCGCCCACGCGCTCAAACGCCGAGCGCAGCGTGTCGTCCTTCTTAGGCATCCAGTATTCAGTGATGTTGTAATCGATAGCCGGGTGATTGCCGGTGACGGTCCAGAAAATCGAGGCGGTCGAGTAGCCCGCGGCCTTGGCGGCCGTGAAAATGTCGCCCACCTTGACGGCCGAGTGGAACCACTGCCAGGTGTCCTCCTTGCTGTTGGTAGTGAAGGCGTAGTTGGACGCCACACCGTGGCGGTCGGGATAGCAGCCCGTCATCATGCTGACGTGCGCCGGATATGTGACCGAGGGGTAGATGGTGCGTATCTTGCGCACCTCACTGCCTCCGGCAAGGTAACGCCGGAAGTTCGGTTTGTCGCGCAGATAGTCGATGTCCTCGCTTATCATTGCGTCGACAGAGAAAACAACCAGTCTTTTTTTCATGATTTGATCCTGCTTTCTATATTTCTGTTTTGTAATATTAACCGTATTTTATGTTGAAATTACATTGACAAATATCTCACAATGTTGTATAATAACATTACTAAAAGGAGGTGTCGCTATGCGTAAAACCCTTACCGAGCTGTCGCATGAGCTCAATGTCTCGACAGCCACACTGTCCCGCGCGCTCAACGGCGACAGCCGCGTCTCAGCAGCCACGCGCGAGCGGATTCTTTCCGCTCTCGAGGCACAGAATTACATCCCGCGCACACGTCGTCGCAGCGTCGCGGCTCAGAACGCGGACACGGCCATGATAATCGCGGGGCAGCTCAGCAATCCCATAACTCTCGGTTACATCGACGGCATCCGCCGACGCCTTGCCGAGTCCGGCATACGCAGTCTTCTGTCGCTGAGCGACTACGACAGCGGAACCGAGTGCGGACTTATCCGGTACGCGTCCTCAAGCGGATATGCCGGGATATTCATGCTCAACGTCGTTGAGAGCCCGGCGCTCATCGAGCTGATGTCAGGGCTTGACGTGCCCGTGGTGCTCGTCAACCGCTACTTAAAGGCGCTCGACACCGACGTCGTCACCGTCGACAACTACCGCTCCGGCTACATGGCCACGCAGTACCTACTCAGCCACGGGCACACGCACATAGCCCATATCGCAGGGCCCGAAACGTCGATCACCTGTCGCAACCGCACGCAGGGCTACATCGACGCGCTGAACGCCGCCGGGCTGCGCCCCGACCCCGCCTGCATTTTTTACGGCGACCGCAAGTACCCGAGTGGCTACGAGTTCGGCCGGCGCATCGCCGCCATGGAAAACCGCTGCACCGCCGTCTTCTCGACGACCGCCCTCATGGCCTCCGGTATGACAGACGCGCTGCGCGACTGCGGACTCAGCGTCCCCGGCGACATCAGCGTCATCTGCAACGACGATTACAGCAAGGACTACATGCCCTGCAACGCCGACATAACCTGCTACCGTCAGAACCCGCAGCTCATGGGGCGCACTGCCGCCGAGCTGCTCATCGAGCGCATCGCGCGCCACGACATTCCGCCGCGCCGGGTGGTCTTCCCGCCGGAGCTGTGCGAAAAGGACAGCGTGCGGAGGGTATAAGAGCGTGAAGCGTCCGAGACCCATAATTGCGCAAAAGAGCGTAAAAGTTCAAAGTGTGAAAAAACTCGGCGCGCAAAAGCGCCGCCGCTGACGCTTCTCAGCGCATAACGGGCCGGAGTGGCTATTCAGCCACCCCAGCCCGGTTTTTTATTTCATGTAGAGTCCGCCGTTGACATCGAGCGTGTCGCCCGTGACGTAGCTTGACAGATCGGACGCAAGGAAAAGAACACCGTTTGCGATGTCCTCGGGCTTGCCGAAGCGGCAGAGCGGGATGGTGAGCTTGGGATCATCCTTCGGATCGGTCAGCCACGAAAGACCCTGCGCCATAGCGGTGAGGGTACGTCCGGGGCAGACGCAGTTGGAGGTGATGTTGTACTTTCCGCCGGACAGCGCAAAGCACTTGGACATGTTCAGCACTGCGGCCTTGGCAGAGCTGTAGGCGCAGGAGGACGACCTTCCACCGCGCTCGCCTGCCATGGAGGAGATGTGAACCAGCTTGCCGTAGTTCTGCTCCTTCATTATCTCAAATACGGCCTGCGTGCAGAAGAAAACGCTCTTGATGTCAAGCGTCTGCATCTTGTCCCACTCCTCGAGGGTGATCTCCTCGACGCGTGCGACGCCCGTGATACCGGCATTGTTGACCCAGATGTCGATACGGCCGAAAATGTCGCGCATTTCGTTGATGTTCTCGCGGATGTGCTCGAAATCGATGACGTTGAAGCGACGGAAGGCCGCCTCATGTCCCTGCGCGTTGAGGTCGTCGGCAACTGCCTGACCCTTCTCGGCGTTAATATCGGTTACGATGACGCGTGCGCCGTACTCGGCCAGCTTGCGCGCGATGGCCTCGCCGATGCCCTGACCGGAGCCGGTGACAACGGCAACTTTATTTTCAAGAAGCTGCATAGTGTGTGCCTTTCTGTAAACCTTTTTGCTTACTTTGCGAATCGGGGGAAGTTGTGTCTGCCCTCGACCTTGATAACGTCGTAGTCGGCGTTATAATTTTTCTGGACGAAGCCCGCAATGCGGACGTAGCCCGTCTTGAGCTCGGGCGGCAGGTGGGTGTCGTCGCCCCAGCGGACGATGTCGAAGTCGCCGTTGTCGTACACCTTGACGGTGGATACGGCGGTGTTCTCGATACGAACCATGTTCCACACCTCGCGGATGGGAACGTTGAGCAGCTTGGCCATGATGAGCTGAATGGTCAGCATGTGGCAGGCGACGGCGACGTCATGCCCGCGCTCCTTCTGCACAATGCGCACGATGGCGTCGACCGAGCGGTCCTGAACCTGCTCGAACGTCTCGCCGTCGGGCATGCGCAGCTCGTCCGGGCGGAACTGCCACAAATCAATCATGCCCGGCCAGCGCTCCTCAATCTCGGCGCGGTTGAGGCCTTCCCACTGACCGCAGTGAATCTCGGCCAGCCCCTCGTCGCAAATGATGGGCATGTCGCGGTCGCCGCGAATCTGCTCGGCAGTCATATAGGCGCGGCGGCGGGGGCTCGAATATATCGCGTCAAGGTGCACCTTCGAGAACGGCTCGCGCAGACATGCCGCCTGCGCCATTCCCCTCTCGTTGAGGGGATGGTCGGTGCTGCCGATGAAGCGGTGGGTGTAGTTGTTGTCAGTCTCGCCGTGGCGGACTATGTAAAGTGTTGTTTCCATTGATTACCTTCTCAAAGTCCCATGCAGGCGTAAACTATGTTGCGCAGGCGGGGATGGATTATGCGCTCCTGGCTGTTGAGCATGTGCTGAACGTAGAATATCGAGAGTCCGTTTGTGTCGTCGGCGCACATGAAGGCACCGCCGGTGCCTGCCCAACCGAACTCACCGAGCGGCGAGAGCGAGCCGAGCGTGCGGTCGATATGCGTCCGGACGCCGAGACCGTAGCCGTAGCCCTCAAACTGCGGGAAGGCGCGGTGGAAGTCGTCGAGGCGGACGGCGTCAAGCTGGTTCTCGTGCATCAGCCTGACAGTGGAGGGCGCCAGTATGCGCTGACCGTTCGGCGCTTTGCCGCCGCAGGCCAGCATGTCGGTGAAGCGGCTCATGTCCTCAAGCGTGGAGATGAGTCCCGCCCCGCCGCTCTCATAGCCCGGGCCGAGAATAAAGCTGTTTGTCAGCGGCACGGAGACCGCCTTCTTCTGCTTTTCGTTGTAGCGGTACTGCCCTGCCAGACGGTCAAGGTCGACCTCGGCGAGGTGGTAGTGCGAGTCCTTCATGCCGAGCGGGCGGAATATCTCGCGCTCAACGAACTCGGAGAACTTCACCCCGGACACCACCTCTACCAGCGCGGCCAGCACGTCGTGAGACAGGCCGTACAGCCACTGTGTGGAGGGATCGAAGCTCAGCGGCGAGCGCGCGAACGCGCGCACAATCTCGCGCGTGGGGCAAATGCCGTCGGTGGCCTGAATGGCGTCGTCGATATTTGCGGTGGCGAGGTTGTAGTTAAGTCCCGAGGACATGGTGAACAGGTCAAGCACGCGCATGGTGTGCTTCGTGGGCTGTGAATATGTTCCGCGGCTGTATTCGAGATCTGCAAACTCGGGCAGATAGTCGGACACGGGGTCGGTGAGCAGTATCTTGCCCTGCTCGAGCAGCCTGAGCGCGGCCACGCAGGTCACGGGCTTGGAGCAGGAGTACATGTAGAACTGCGCGTCATCACGCAGAGGCGCTTGGCTGTCGGCATTCTGTGTACCGGCCTGCGCGCGGAACAGCTCGCGGTGTCCCTGGCGCACGCTGATACCGACCGCCGGGACGCCGAAGTCCTCGACGAGGTAGCGCAGGTAGTCAGCGAGCGCGGTGAAGTCGTGCTGCTCAAGCGCCGCAGGAGCCGCGCTTCTTCTGACGTCGGCAGCCTTGATGAAGCTGCCGTTCGACGGCACGACATCGGCGAGACTTACGCCAAGCTCGGCCGCCAGCTTCTTTGCGGACGGCATCGCGGGAGCCGCGCGGTGCGCGGCGGAGGTTGCGGACACCGCGGTCGCGGCGCTGACTGTCATATTGAAGGCGACGTTCGCCGTCTTGACCTCGGGAGCCTTCGCGGCAGCCCCGGCCTTTTTATCGGCGCTGTCGGACGGCTTTTCAGCCGGTTTTTCAGCCGGTTTCTCAACCGGTTTCTCGGCGGGCTTTTCCTCAGCGACTGCGTCGGCTGCGTCAGCCTTTTTGCCCGACTTTGCCGCCTCGAGATCGGCCTCGTCGCCGACCTCAAACAGCAGGCTTCCGGCGTCAACCACCTGGAAGTCCTCAACATAAACGCCGCAGACGTATCCGGTCGCAAAGCTCTCGACCGGCAGCGTGGCCTTGTCGGTCTCGACCTCGGCCACCACCTGCCCGCGCGTGACCTTGTCACCGACCTTGACGCAGACGCGCGTCACGGTTGCGGTGTCGGTGGTCTGACCGGCGCTGGGCATTATGATCTTTTTTATCATGGCAATCCGTCCTTGTCTTACATGCGCGCGAGCTTGCGTGCGGCGTCGGCAATGCGGTCGGTGGAAGGAATGACGTAATCCTCGAGCACGGGCGAGAAGGGCGCGGGCGTGTCAAACGCGGCAACGCGGACGATGGGCGCGTCAAGCAGGAAGATTTCGTTCTCTGCGAAGTAGGAAGCGACCTGTGCACCCCAGCCGCAGTTGTATGTATCCTCGTGGACTATCATGAGCTTGCCCGTCTTGCGGACAGACTCGACAACCGTCTCGTAGTCGAACGGCAGCAGCGTGCGCGGGTCGATGACCTCGCAGCTGATACCCTCCTCGGCCAGCTTGTCGGCGGCCTGGAGCGCGCGGTGGTTCATCAGCAGGTTGGCGACGATGGTAACGTCGGTTCCCTCGCGGCGGACAGCGGCCTTACCGAACGGAATTGTGTAATCCTCATCCGGAACCTCGCCGGACGAGTTGATAGCGCCGGCCTCCTTGCGCTTGGATCCGTAGAGCAGCTTGTGCTCGAAGAAAATGACGGGGTTATCGTCGCGGATAGCCGTCTTCATAAGCCCCTTTGCGTCGTAAGCCGTGGAGGGGCAGACGACCTTGAGTCCGGGGACGTGTGCAAAATAGGTCTCGGGCGACTGTGCGTGCTGCGCGCCGCGGTTGGTCGCACCCGACGGACATCTCATGACCATGGGCACCTTGACCTTGCCGCCGGACATGTACCGCATTTTGGCAGCCTGGTTGACCAGCTGATCCATCATGCAGAAGAGGAAGTCGCAGTACTGAAGGTCGGCGACGGGGCGCATACCCATCATAGCCGAGCCGACGCAGGCACCGGCGATAAGTATCTCGGAAATAGGCGTGTTGATGGCGCGGCCTACGCCGTCCACCTGCTTATGTCCGGGGATGGGGGGGAAGTAACCGAACTCGTCACCGATACCCTTCGTAACGGTGAAAGCGCCGCCCATGCCACCGGGGATGTCCTCATCCTCGCCCATGCAGTAGACGCTGGGATCACGACGCATTTCCTCGGCGATAGCCGCCTTGAGGGCGTCGGCAATTGAAAGTACAGCCATCAGTTGTTACCTCCTTCGCAATAAACATCTTCAAGCGCGGACTCAAGCGTCGGGAAGGGCGCTTTCTGAGCATATTCCACGCAATCCTCAATTTCGTTCTCGACCTCGGCCTCCATAGCGGCGAGCTCTTCCTCGGTGGTCACGTTCTCGGCGAGCAACTTCTCGCGGAACAGCCTGACGGGGTCGCGGTCGTTGAGCCAGTAGTTCTCCTCGTCCTTCGGACGGTAGCCGCAGGCGTCGTTACGCGAGTGACCGCCGCGGCGGTAGGTCTTGAGCTCGAGAATGGTCGGGCCCTCGCCCGCTCTTGCGCGGGCGATGGCGCGCTCTGCTGCCTCGTTGACGGCCAGCACGTCGTTGCCGTCGACGACCTCGGCGGGAATGCCGTAGGCCACGGCGCGGTCAGCAGCGGGGTTGTCCATGTTGCAGGTCAGGTGGATGGAGGTGGTCGCCGAGTAGAGATTGTTCTCGCAGACGAACACCACCGGCAGCTTCCATACGGCGGCCACGTTCATGGTCTCGTGGAAGGAGCCCTCGTTGGTCGCGCCGTCGCCCATGAAGGACATGGCGACGTTGTCGCGTCCCTGCATCTTGAAGGCCAGCGCAGCGCCCGCGGCAATCGGAATGTTGCCGCCGACGATGGCGTTTGCAGGAGGCAGACCGAGATCGAAGTCACCGGTGTGCATAGCGCCGCCCTTGCCGTGGCAGCAGCCCTCCGCCTTGCCGAACATCTCGCACATCATGGCGCGCAGGCTGACTCCCTTCGCAATATCGTGTCCCGCCGGGCGGTGCGTCGAGAAAACGACGTCCTCGCGGCGGAGGTCGTAAATCATACCGACAGCCGAGGCTTCCTCGCCGTGGCTCTGGTGGATGGTTCCGGGCATAATGCCCTCAAGGAACAGAAAATAGATGCGCTCCTCATACTTGCGTATGGTGTACATCTTGCGGTACATACCAAGGGCTTTTTCCCTTTGCGGCATATGTGGCATTTTGTTGTTCTCCTTCTTGTGTAATTACATCGTGTCCGTCATGCGGACTGAGAAAAATTTGCTTACAGCATAATTATAAACCCTCCCGCACCATAAGTCAACGGCGAAAGACGGCGAAAGGCCATTTTTTGAGGATTTGGGCGCTGTAATTACACTTTTTGAAAATCCGCTTGACAGCCCCGCCCGGGTGATGTATAATAGCTCGTGAAAAACGCAAAGGCAAGGGTAAAAAATGATTAAAAAACTGACACTCTGCATCTCCGGGAGCCTCGACCCCTACTACAACATGGCCGCCGAGCGCCACCTGACCGAGACCGTCGGCGACGACGAGGTGGTGCTGTATCTCTGGCGCAACCAGCGCACCGTCGTAATCGGGCGCAACCAGAACTGCTGGGCGGAATGCCGCGTCAGCACGCTTGAGGCTGACGGCGGACACCTCGCGCGGCGGCTGTCTGGCGGCGGAGCCGTCTATCACGACGCCGGAAATCTCAACTTCACCTTCGCCGCCACGTCGGAAAACTACGACGTCGCGCGGCAGTGCTCTGTCATCGCCGCGGCGGTCGGACGCTTCGGCATTGAGGCCGAGGTCAGCGGGCGCAACGACATACTCGCCTATGGCGCCAAGTTCTCCGGCAACGCCTTCTGGTGCTTCGGCGACCGCCGCTACCACCACGGCACAATTCTCATCAAAACCGACACCGAGGCCATGTCGCGCTACCTCAGCGTCCCGGCGGACAAGCTGAAGGCCAAAGGCGTGGCGTCGGTGCGCTCGCGCGTGGTCAACCTGTCCTCGCTGTCAGAGGATATCAACGTCGACACCATGACCTCGGCACTCGCCGAGGCGTTCGGCAAGGTTTACGGCCTGCCCGTCGCCGAGCGCCCCATGCCGACGGACACCGTGCTCGCCCCCATACGCGCCGAGTTCGCCTCCCCGGACTGGAAATACAGCCGCACGCCCGAGTTTTCGCATAAAATTTCAGACAGATTCCCCTGGGGCGGCATCACGCTCGAGCTCGACGTGCGCGAGGGTCACGTCGTCGACTGCGAGGTGTTCTCCGACGCGCTCGACGCCGAATATATCGCCTCTCTCGCCTCCCGCCTGCGCGGCTGTCTCTACAACGCCCGCGCCCTCTCCGCCGCCCTCGGCTCCGAAAACGCCCAGTCCCACGACATCGCCGCCCTGCTCACCCGGGAAATCTGACGGACACCGTCCCCATCACCCGGAAAATCCGGCGCTGGCCGCTCCTGTAGGGACCGGCGTCCCCGACGCCTTTCCAAAAACAAAAATCCCGGCAGAAGCGAAACGCTTCTGCCGGTTTTTAGGCTTCACCGCGCCATCCGGGCGCTGCATGGTTATGCCTTTATTTACTTTATCGTCTCAAACTTGATAAGGCTCGTGTTGCCCGACTGGCCGTTGGTGAGTCCGCCGGTGATGACGATTTTGTCGCCATTCTTGACGATTCCGGACTCCTTGGCGCAGCGCGTCGCGTGGTAGAACAGCACGTCCGTCGACTGGAACTCCTCGCTCATCACGGGCGTCACCGCCCAGGAGAGCGCCAGCTTGCGCCAGACCTTGGGGTCTGTCGTCATACCGATAATGGGCTTGGGCGAGCGGAAGCGCGAGACCATGCGCGCCGTCGCACCGCTGCGCGTGCAGACCACTATCAGCGCCGCGTCGATGTCGATGGACAGCGCGCAGGTCGCGTGAGAAATGGCATCTATATCGTTCTTTATCTTGAAAGCCGAGTTGTGGAAGCGCTCGGCGTAGTTGATGTCGCTCTCCGCCTGCTCGGCTATGCGCGACATAGCCTCTACCGCCTCAACCGGGTACTTGCCGACCGCAGTCTCGCCCGACAGCATGACAGCCGACGCGCCGTCATAAACCGCGTTCGCGACGTCCGAAATTTCGGCACGCGTCGGCCGCGGCTTGGAGATCATGGACTCCAGCATCTCGGTCGCGGTGATGGTGCGCTTGCCGCGGTAACGGCAGGTCGTTATAATGTGCTTCTGTATCGCGGGCAGTTGCTCGAACGGTATCTCGACGCCCATGTCGCCGCGGGCGATCATCAGACCGTCGGAGGCCTCGATTATCTCGTCTATGTTGTCGACGCCCGAGCGGTTTTCAATCTTGGCAATAAGGTCGATTTCGTCGCCGCCGTTCTCAAGCAGGAAGCGGCGCACGTCGTTGATGTTTCCGGCGTTCGAGACGAATGAGCAAGCCACAAAATCAACGTCGTTCTCAATTCCGAACAGCAAATCGGACTTGTCCTGCTCGCTCAGAAACTCCTGGCGCAGTACCTTGCCGGGGAAGCTCATACTCTTGCGGTCGGACAGCTCGCCGCCGATAATGACGCGCGTGATAACGTCCGTGTCGGTCGTCGACTCGACGCGGAACTCGATAAGTCCGTTATTGAGAAGAATCGGGTCACCCGCGGACAGCTCGGCGGGCAGATTGGCGTAGGAGACCGCCACGCGGGTGCTGTCGCCCTCGATCTGCTTGGTCGTGAAGGTGAAGGTGTCGCCCTCTTTGAGCGTGACGCGCCCGTCCTTGAAGGTGCGTATGCGGTATTCCGGGCCCTTGGTGTCCAGCATGATAGCCACCGGCAGGCCGAGACGATCGCGCACACGCTTGACCGTGTCCATTTTGCGCTTGTGCTCCTCGTGCGTCCCGTGCGAAAAATTGAATCTTGCAACGTTCATGCCGGCAAGCATCATTCCCTCGAGAACCTTCTCGTCATCGCATGCAGGACCTATGGTGCATATAATTTTTGTTTTTTTCATTTTACTATCATCTCCGGATCAAATCCAAATTCAAGTTTATTATATCACATATTAAAACAAAAATCAAGCTCTTTTTGGAGAATCCTGTTATTTTGCGTCATGAGCCGCGCCGCGTCGCAAATATCGCCACGAAACGCGGATATCCGGCGTGTGAAAATATTAGTTTTTTCATTAAAATCCCTTAAAACTGCTGACAGATTGCGCTTTATGTGATATAATTAATTAAGGCATCAAACCATCATTCAGCGAGGCATTCATGGTAACAATAAAAGAAGTCAAAACCCGGAGCGAGTTGCGTACTTTTGTCGATTTTCCGAACAGGCTGTACGCCGACTGCCCGCAGTACGTCCCTTCCCTGTTCGGCGACGACATGTCGGACTGGAACCCCAAAAAGAACCCGGCATTCGAATATTGCGACGCGAAATGCTTTCTCGCTCTGCGCGACGGCGAGGTCGTCGGCCGCATCGGCGCAATACTCAACCACCGCGCCAACGACAAGTGGGGAACGCACCGTATGCGCTTCACGCAGGTTGACTTCATCGACGACACCGAGGTCTCCGACGCGCTTTTTGCCACCGTCGAGGACTACGCCCGCGCCTGCGACTGCACTGAGATTCACGGCCCGCTCGGATTCTGCGACCTCGACCGCGAGGGCATGCTGGTCGAGGGCTTTGATGAGCGCAGCCTCTTCATCACCTACTATAATTACCCCTACTACATCGATCATCTCGTCCGCCTCGGCTACGTCAAGGACGTCGACTGGACGGAAAAGCTCATTGAGGTCCCCGAGGATCAGCGCACGGCGGACATGCTGTCCCGTACGGCACGCTTCGTCTCAAAGCGGCTCGGACTGCACGTCGCGCGCGTGCGACATCAGGCCGAGTACGCAGCCTATGTCGAGCAGGTGTTCCGGCTTGTCAACGTCGCGTACGAAAAGCTGTACGGCACAGTTGAGCTGTCGCCGCGGCAGATACGACGCTATGCCAAAAAGTTCATCCCGCTCATCAACCCGCGCCTGACCTGCTTTGTCATGGACAGCGAGAACCGCATGGTGGCCTTCGGAGTCGCTGCGCCGTCCATGGAGGAGGCGCTCCGGCGCAGCCGCGGGCGTCTGTTCCCGACCGGCTGGGTGGGCGTTCTGCGCTCGCTGCGCCGCAACGACAGCATGGACATGTTTCTCATCGCCGTCCACCCCGACCTCTGGGGCACCGGCGCCAATGCCATCATCATGGACCACGTCCTGCGCGGCTGTCACAAAATGGGCATAAAAACCGCCGAAACCGGCCCCATGCTCGAGAACAATATGAACATTCAGCTTCAGTGGAAATTTCTTAAAACACGCCAGCACAAGCGCCGCCGGTGCTTTATCAAGCTGCTGGACTGAAACACGGAGGCAAAGCACATGAGAGTCTGCCTGGCAAACGATTCCTTCCCCCCGCTCATCGACGGGGTCAGCAACACGGTTGTAAACTACGGCAAAATAATTCAGTCAAAATACGGTGCGGCGGTGGTTGCCACACCGCGCTACCCCGGCGTCAAGGACGAATATCCCTTTGAGGTCGTGCGGTACGCAAGCCTCAACACCGTCAAGCTGGTGGGCTACCGCACCGGCTACCCCTTCGCGCAGGACGCGATGGAGCGGCTGTCCGCCTTTCGCCCGAATATAATACACTCGCACTGCCCCATGGCCTCGCTGTTTCTCTGCCGCGAGCTGCGGGACATCACGCGCGTGCCGCTCGTTTTCACCTACCACACCAAGTTTGACATCGACATAAAGCGCGCCGTCAAGCTGAAATTCATTCACGAGCCCGCCATCCGCGAGGTCATAAACAACATCAAAGCGGCGGACGACGTATGGGTCGTCAACCGCGGAGCGGGCGAAAACCTCAAGAGTCTCGGCTACGAGGGCGACTACATAGTCATGCCGAACGGCGTCGACATCGATCGCACCCCCGCCGACGCGGCGCTTATCGAGGCGGTCGAGCGCGACTGCGGGCTCGGGCCCGGCGTGCCGGTGCTGCTTTTCGTCGGGCGCGTCCTGTGGTACAAGGGACTGCGCATAATTCTGGACGGACTGCGCCAGGTAAAGGACTCGGGGCAGCGGTTCCGGATGATATTCGTCGGCAACGGCAACGATCTCGAGAACGTAAAAAAATACGCCTCCGACGTCGGGCTCGGCGGCGATTGCGTATTCACCGGCGCGATATACGACCGCGCCATGCTTAAGGCGTATTACAGTCGCGCCGATCTGTTTCTGCTGCCGAGCGTGTTCGACAACAACCCGCTGGTGGTCAAGGAGGCGGCGGCCTGCGGCACGGCGAGCGTGCTGATACGCGATTCCAGCTCTGCCGAGGGCGTCACGCACTGCGACAACGGCATTCTCATCGGCGGGAACACCGGCGCGGTCAACAGCGCGAACGACGGCGCAGGCGAAAATGTGGGCGACAGCCAGAAAAGTCGCGAAGGTGCCGACGAGAGCACCAAAAGGTGCGCCGACGATCTCGCCCGCGAGCTCACGGCACTGCTCAGGAACCCGACCGAGGTCAAGCGTCTCGGCGAGCGCGCAGCGGACACTCTTTACGTTTCGTGGGACGACAGCATCGCGCGTGCGGTCAAGCGTTACGACGAAGTACTGGCGCGGTATCACGAGAAGGGGTACGTCCCCTCTCGCGCGCGGTACGACGCCGGCATAAAGTTCATCGGCGAGACCTACCACGGCATAATAAAGGCCAAGCTGCTGGGACTTGGCATCAAGAGCGAATTCGAGGATCAGCTCCGCGACGCCCGCGACAGCTACGATACCGCCATCACCTGGCTAAAGGAAAAGTATGACATGATAAAGGATTATTTTGATCGTTATCAGTGAGGATGGGAAAGGGGTGCGGGCTATTGCATATGCCTGTGCGCGTATGATTTATTAAATTGTTTTTGCGGTTCTCGCAGGGGGCGCCCTGCGGGGACTGCTTTTTGATGAAGGAGAGGCCTTCACCCGGTGGCGCGCCGGGGTGAGGCGTATTGCATATGCCTGTATGCAGAATAAGTTCTGAGCCCTTGGAGGGCGCACGCCATAACGTCGGCGAAAAGCGTTTTTGAAAAAAGAGTTCTTTAGCCTTGGCAGGCGCACGCCGTGAAGGCCACCGACAGTGGAGAAGTGTACTCGCCGAACGTCGGCGGGACGAGTTTTAACTGTACTTTTCTGCCGCGAGCAGAGAAAGAGCAAGATAATTATGCCGAAGGCATAATTATCTTCAAAAGAGTCGCCCCAAAGGGGACGAACCTACGGTTCGCCCCCTCTGGACTCCCCCACTCCCGTGGGGATGCGTGAGGGGTACGTGCCCACCCTTGCCGAAGTCAGCATCCGGCGGAAAGACGCCTTTCGGGAAGTGAACTGCGTCCGCGTTCATACTCGCCGGGACATTCACTGCAACCCACACTGGGCAGGCTAACCATTGGCGCCCCGCCCCGGCGGCCCCCCGTGCATCCCGGTGGGAGCGTCTGCGGTACAAATGGCTGTTGGAATGAGGTCTCCGGAGAGCGCTTCACCGTTCGGATGAGGTTCGATAGAGCCGATAGCTCACGCCGCACGACCCGCGCCGTCATATTGCGGCTCCGCCGCTCATGAAGGCTAATTAGGCGGAGATTCTTTCGAAAATGGCTAAAATGAGCGGGAGCGGGGGACCTCAAAGCGATGTGCAAGGCGAGCGAATGCGTACCAATCAAGGCAAGGCGCAAAACAAACGGAAGCGGTTCACCTTAAAATGAGCCGCAAAGCGAGCGCTCTCGGCTACCCCCGCAATCCTGCGCGCAGCGCGAGTACTTTGCCAGCGAAAAATGGGTTTGGCGAGTCCCCCGGAAAACGTAAAACCGGGGACAGGACGTACTAAAACAAAGGCGCGGTAGAGCGATTCTGACCGAGCCGCGCCGGATGCGAGCCTCATGGAGGCGGATTCCGCTCCCTTGA
>CAKRSS010000021.1 GCA_934401725.1 uncultured Eubacteriales bacterium
AGTCCAGAGGGGGCGAACCGTAGGTTCGGCCCCTTTGGGGCGACTCTTTTGGTACTTTTCTGCTCGCGGCAGAAAAGTACACTTCTCCACCGTCGGTGGCCTTCACGGCGTGCGCCTTCCAAAGCCAAAGAACTTATTAATGAAAAGCGGCCCCCACCGAGCTTATCGGTGAGAACCGCAAAAATCAATTTAAACAATTCACTCCGCCACAGCAGGCGTGCTGAGCTCATTCTCCTCGCGCAGATCGTCAACCATGCACTGGCGCACCATCGCGGATATTGCGCCGATGCGCATTCCCGCGTATTCCTCGGGCTGTATCACCCGCACAATACGCAGCTCGACCGGTGTCGGGTGGAATGGGAAATTGTCCTTTATCCGATCTGTGCCGCGGACGGTCATGACCACAATCGGCGCGTGCGAGTCGCGCGCGATCTTGAAAACGCCGTCCTTGAATTCGAGCAGCTCGCCCGTCTTGGAACGGGTGCCCTCGGGGTATATTCCGACGCTCATTTCGCCCGAGCTGATGTAAGAGGCGGCAGTGTTGAGCGTCGTCAGCGCGTTGCGCGCGTTCTCGCGGTCAATGGGGAGAAAACGGCACTTGTGAATAAACGATCCCGCAATCGGGATGTCAAAGTTCTCGGGCTTCGACACGAACGCCAACGGCGTCCGGCGGAAATGCACCATGCATATCATGGGATCAAATCGCGAGAGGTGGTTCGAAACCAGCATAAATCGGCGATCGCGCGGCAGCAGCTCGTCGCCGACGACACGATACCGCGCCCCCGCCACACGCAACACGGCGTACGTCGTCTGAACCGTTACGTAGTGCCAGAAGCCGCCGACGTGGTCGACCGGGCGCTTTTTGTCGACGAAAAGCGAAATTATCAGCGCCACCGTCAGGTGCAGCACGAACAGCCCGAGAATGTACCCCGGCACGATGAGCAGGAAAAACAGCCAGTGAATGTGCGTCAGCCACACTGTGACCGCCGCCCCGATGAGGGACAGCCCTATGTAAATATCAATCAGCATGGCTTATTTGGCGGCACCGAAGGCGGCTGAAGCGTCTTTCGCCGCATTGGCAGCGGCGTCAGCGTCGGACCGGGGCGGGAGGGCAAAGCGAATGGCGGAGGGCATGACCTCGATATCGAAGTCGGTTCCGTCGACAATCTCGCCGTCGACCGACATCGAGAAGCCCTCGGGAGCCGTGACGTGAATGTGCTTGCCGCGGCGGTAGACGATGCAGTCCTTGAACTTCTCGTCGTCGAGGTGCTCGCCTGCGGTGTAGGGTCCGAGCAGCGAGACGAAGCGGAAGCGCGAAATCTTGTTGATAAGGCAGACCTCGAGCAGACCGTCGTTGTTGACGGAGCGCGGCGCGCAGCGGAAGGAGCCGCCGACGTAATTGCCGTTTGCGATAGTGCAGAGCAGTATCTTTTTGTCGTTGAGCTGCTCCCCGTCGACCGTGACGATGCAATCGTTCTTCATGGCCTTGATGAGCGCCGTGACGACACCGGTGACATAGGCACGCTTGCCGCCGATAATCTTTTTGCGCTTGACCTTTATCATGGTCTTGGCGACGGTGGTGTCAAAGCCGAAGTTGCAGACGTTGACGCAGTAGCGGCCGCCGATCTTCATGAGGTCGATGTCGACGCCGGGGGCCTCCATCAGCGCGCGGATATTCTTGAAGCGGTCAGCGCCGCCGAAATATTTGACATAGTCGTTGCCGGAGCCGGAGGGGTAGACGCCTATCTCGGCGTGCGGAAACCCGACAGCGCCCGAGGCAACCTCGTTCAGCGTGCCGTCGCCGCCGCAGGCGTAAAAGCGGACACTCTCGCCCTCGTGAGCGCGGCAATAGTCGGCGACATAGCGCGTAGCGTCGCCGGGACCGGCAGTGACATAAACCTCGGTGTCGAGGTCAGCGCACCCGGATTTAAGAAACTCCGTAATAACGGAGGTCTGATCGGTGGTGCCTGCCGCCGGATTGATAACGAAAATATGTTTCATAAACTCGATCTCCATTGAAATGTTACGCCGTAATGATAACACAAATCAACTCCGAAATCAACAGTTTTATAAAAATAATTACGTGAAACAGAACTTTTTGCTGCCAAAATCAGTTCGCAATGACTATATCGGATTTTATTCCGAACACGGCGCTGTTATGCAGGCAGGCGTCAATGGTGACGTGCAGCCCGCCGCGCGCCTCATCGTAGTGCGCGATGTAGAGCGTGTTGTAGGTGTCCGCCATCTGACGGCAGCGGTCGAGGCCGAGCACGTCGTCGCCCTTGCAACGCAGTCCCGGAAAGTCGAGCTCGACGTGGTGCGGAAGCGAGCGTTCGCTCATGACGGCACGGTGCACTCCACGCCGTTTGGCCGCGATGAAGGTCAGAAGCAGCTGAACCAGCAGCAGCGAGCCGTCAGGTACGACTCCGGGGTAGGCCTTGACCTGCGTGTCCGACCGCTCGAGCGTGATGCCAACCGTCCTTGCGACGGCGTCGGCAAGCAGGCGCGCGTCAGGCGCGGACGAGCGCTCGATATTGTAGGCCTCAAGCGCCGAGCGCAGTGCGACGTCCATGCGCGATTCGTTCTCCTCGGGCTGCACCACCTGCGCGCACCCCGACTCCCACTGCGCCGCCAGTCTGTGGACCGCCAAACCCTCGGCGATAAGCAGGTACAGGCCGTTGAACCGTCCGAAACCGCGAAAAACTATACTCCGGCAGGGTGTGCCCTCGGGTATTATCGGCAGGTAGGGCAGCTCGGGGTGTATTTCGCGCACGATGTCCCGCAGCCGCTCAAGTCCCGGACATATATTGTCAAGACACCGCGCCGGGCCGTAATCCGGGAGGGTGACGAGCACCTTTCCCCACTGATTGAAAATAATTATCGGCGTTTCGTGCCGCGCACGACCGGAATTAGCCATATCTGCACCTCGTTCGTTTTATTTATTTTCAGTTTATATTTGTGTGGTATATAAAACGTCAGTTTCATAAATGATATCATATTGTACCCCTCCGTGCAACAGCGTTTCGGCACGGCACGCGCCATTCTCCTATCTGTATACCGCAATTCTACCCGTGGTAGAGAAGTTTTTTAAAGCATATATGATATTGATGAAAAAACCTCTTGATTTTTCATCGGAAAAACATTACAATGTATCTGTTACGCATTTACGCATTTAATTGAAACCTGATTCCGCCGCGCCGCCTGCGGTTCGGCAAAAATTTTATATAAGAACCCGTAATAACACTGCGTCAGCCGCGTTAGCTACGGCACGGAGAAAAGCATGAAAAATTTCAAAAACCCCAATTACCCGCTCTACGAAACGACAGTTTTCAGAGATTTCCGCGTCATGACCGAAAACGTAGCCGCCAAATATCCGGATCGCTACGCTATCTCCTACAAAAAGAATCCCCGCGACACTGAGGTCATCCACGTCACATACACCGAGGCGCGCGACTTCATCCGCAACCTCGGAACCGCCTTCATCGCGCGCGGTATGCGCGACAAGCAGGTCGCCATCATCGGCGAAAGCTCCTTCGAGTGGATCTGCACCTACTTCGCGCTCATGTCCATCGGCGCTGTGACAGTGCCTATCGACAAGGACTACCCCGCCGCCGACATTGCCGGCATCGTCAACCGCGCCGAGTGCACGGCTGTCTGCTACAGCGCGGCCATCGCCGACAAAATTGAGAGCATCAAAGCCGAGCTACCGGCCGTCAGCGCCTTCTTCCGTCTGACCGGCGACGACGCAGACGCGACCGACACTTCCGACTCTTCCGTACGCGCGCTCGAGGCCGAGGGCGCGGCGCTCTTCGCCGCGGGCGATAACTCCTACTACGACTACGAGATCGACCCTGACCGCATGGCCTCCATCGTCTTCACCTCGGGCACGACCGGCAAGGGCAAGGGCGTCATGCTGTCCACCACCAACATAGTTTCCGACATGACGCAGGGCATGTACCTGTTCGACATCACGCCCAAGACGCTCAACGTGCTGCCCCCGCACCACACCTTCGGCTCGACGGTCAACTTCGTCGGTCACTTCTCGCAGGGCTCGGAGATTTACATTTCGAGCGGCATAAAGTATATTCTCAACGAGCTCAAGGAGCAACAACCGACGCATCTGGTGCTCGTTCCGCTGTTTGTCGAGACGTTCTACAAGCGCATCTGGGCCGCTGCTGAGAAACAGGGCAAGGCAGACGCGCTCCGCAAGCTGATGAAGGTCAGCAACGGAATGCGCAAGGTCGGCATCGACCTGCGCAAGACGCTGTTCAAGAGCGTCACCTCCGCCTTCGGCGGCAAGCTGGAGATGATAATCTGCGGCGGCGCGGCGCTCAACCAGGACATCATCGACACCTTCGACGCCATCGGCATCACCATTCTGAACGGCTACGGCATCACCGAGTGTGCGCCGCTCATCACCTGCAACCGCAACCGTTACCAGAAGAGCGGCAGCGTCGGCACGCCCATCATCGGCGAGCAGGTCAAAATCAAGGATCCCGACGAAAACGGCGAGGGCGAAATCTGCGTCAAGGGTCCCAACGTAATGCTGGGCTACTTCCGCGACGAGGAGGCAACCGCCGCCGCGTTCGACGAAGAGGGCTACTTCCGCACCGGCGACTGCGGCCGCATCGACGAGGACGGCTGGGTCTACATCACGGGACGCATCAAGAACCTCATCATACTCTCCAACGGCAAAAACGTCTATCCCGAGGAAATCGAGACCGAGCTCTCGCGCATTTACGGCGTCAGCGAGGCCGTGGTTTACGAGGGCGAGAGCCGCTCGGATAAAAACCGTGAGGTCATCGTCGCCGAGATTTACCCCGACTATGAGGCGCTCGAGGGCCACGGCATATCAGGCGACGAGGCCGTCAAGGCCTACTTCGACACCAAGGTTCGCGGAGCCAACCAGAACATGGCGCCCTACAAGTCCGTGGGGCTGGTCAAGATACGCAAGACCGAGTTCGTCAAGAACACTTCTCGCAAAATCACCCGTTTCAACATCGACAAGAGCATCGACTGATAATAAACGCTCAAAAATCCCTTGCGCCGCACGGCGCAGGGGATTTTTCGCCCGGCGGAAGGCCATGGAGAGCAGCTGAAGCCTCATCTCCGAAATTTTTTCAAAAAATTTCCCACAAGCTGAAACATTTCGGCCGTTTTGTCGTCTATATTGGTAGAGAATGATTTTCGCCAAACCACAAATACAGAAAGGAACCCCATCATGAAGAAAAACAAGGTCATATTGTCCGCCCTCACGCTGGCGCTGACGGCCGTGCTGCTCGTCACGGCGCTGACCGCCTGCTCCGCGGGGCACATACGCTCGAACTGTCTCTCCGCCGGATACAGCCGAAAGACAGGCAGCACGCCTGCCGCGTCGGATGTCTCGAATGGCGTGCGCGGCTCGCTGACGGACGTCACAATTTCGCTGTTCCGCGAGAGCATCGCCGCAGGAGAGGAGGGGCAGAACAGCGTCATCTCGCCGCTCTCGGCCATCATCTGCCTCGCCCTCATGGCCAACGGCAGCGACGGCAACACCCGCGCCCAGATCGAGAGCGCACTCGGCATGACGGTCGATCAGCTCAACCGCTGCCTGTACGGCTTCACCTCGGGGCTCGACAAGGAAAACGTCAAGCTGAATCTGGCAAATTCCATCTGGATAGACCAGTCCACCGCCCCGGACATCAAGTCCTCCTTCCTCCAGGCCAACGCCGACTGGTACGACGCGCAGGTCTACAACACGCCCATGGACGCCTCCACCGTCCGCGACATCAACTCGTGGTGCAGCAAAAACACCGACGGACTGATAAAGGAAATCCTCAGGGAAATCCCCGAGAACACCTGCATGTATCTGATAAACGCCCTGCTGTTCGACGCCAAGTGGGAGTCCCCCTACGAGCGAGCCGACGTGAACGACGGCAAGTTCACAAGCTACAACGGCTCGGTGTCAAACGTCGCCATGCTGCACTCCGAAGAGGTCTACATGAGCTACGGCAACGCGCAGGCGTTCGCACGCCGCTATGCGGGCGGCCGCTACGCCTTCGTCGGCATACTGCCGGATCAGAAAACCGACATCTACGACTATATCGCCTCGCTCGACGGCGACACGTGGCGCGCGCTGTGGGGCTCGCGAACGGGTGGGCTGGCCTCCGTCACCATGCCGGAATTCAAGTGCTCGTCCGACACTGACCTTGTGGCGCTCATGGCCTCGCTCGGCGTCACCGACATTTTTGAGGCCACCGCCGATTTCTCCGGCATGTCCGACACGCGCGAGCTTTACTGCTCCGCCTTCCGGCAGAAGGCTGTCATCGAGGTCGACCGCAACGGCACCAAGGCCGCGGCCATCTCGTGGGGTGTTGCAAATGATGTCGCATATGTCGTCCCCATTGAGGTCGTTCTAGACCGTCCCTTCGTCTACGCCGTGGTCGACTTTGAGAGCGGTCTGCCCCTCTTTATAGGCGCCGTCGCGACGCTCGGTTAACCGAAATGAAAGAACCCCCGCCGACCGGATGGTCGGCGGGGGTTTTTTATATGCGGCTTACTGATACAGCTTGCCGTACTTTGTGAGTCTCTCGTACTTAGCCTTAGCGTTCTCAGCGGCTTCCTCGAACAGCACCTTAGCACGATCCGGGAACTGCTGTGCCAGACGGGCGTAACGAACCTCGCTGGTGATGAAGTCGATGTAGTTGGCCGTGGGAGCCTTGGAGTCGATTACGAACTTGCCCTCGCCCTCAATCGTGGGATTGAAGCGGAACATCTGCCAATAACCTGCCTCGACTGCCTTCTTCATCTCGAGCTGGCAGTTCTGCATGCCGCCCTTGACGCCGTGCATCTCGCAGGGAGCGTAGCCGATGACGAGCGACGGACCGTGGTAAGCCTCAGCCTCACGCAGAGCCTTGAGCGTCTGGTTCATGTCAGCGCCCATAGCGACCTGTGCAACATAGACGTAACCGTAGGACATAGCGATTTCTGCAAGGTTCTTCTTGCCGATGGCCTTGCCGGCAGCCGCAAACTGCGCTACCTGACCCAGCTGAGAAGCCTTGGACGCCTGTCCGCCGGTGTTGGAGTAAACCTCGGTGTCGAAGACCATGACGTTGACATCCTCACCGGAAGCCAGCACGTGGTCGAGACCGCCGAAGCCGATGTCGTAAGCCCAGCCGTCGCCGCCGAAGATCCAGACGGACTTCTTGGCGAGGTAATCCTTCTCGGCAAGAACTGCGGGTGCGTCGGGGCAGCCCGCGGCAGCGGCCTTCTCGAGCTCGACGATGAGCGCCTTGGTAGCGGCATCGTTGGCCTTGCCGTCGTCCTTGGTGTCAAGGAATGCCTGTGCGGCAGTCTTGAACTCGTCGCTTGCCTTGTCGGAAGCGGCCATCTTCTCAATCTTTGCGATCAGTCTCTCGCGAATGGTCTTCTGGCCGAGAGCCATACCGAGACCGTGCTCGGCGTTGTCCTCGAACAGGGAGTTCGCCCATGCGGGACCGCGGCCGCTCTCGCGGTTGACGGTGTAGGGCGTTGCAGGCGCGGAGCCACCCCAGATGGAGGAGCATCCGGTCGCGTTGGAGATATACATTCTGTCACCGAACAGCTGTGTGATGAGACGTGCATAGGAGGTCTCGGCGCAGCCTGCGCAGGAGCCGGAGAACTCAAGCAGGGGCTGCTTGAACTGGCTGCCCTTGACGGTAGTGTTGTTGATGATCTCGGGTTTCTCGGAGACGTTCCTGACAGCGTAGTCAAAGACGGGCTGCTGGTCAAGCTGAGTCTCGGTGCGAACCATCTCAAGCGCTCTCTTCTCGGGCTTGGTGGGGCATGCCTTTACGCAAAGCGTGCAGCCCATGCAGTCGAGCGGGCTTATAGCCATGGTGAACTTGTAGTTGGTCTTGATAACGGGTTTCTCGGTGAACTTGGTCTGTGCGGGAGCGGCAGCAGCCTCCTCTTCGGTCATAGCGAAGGGACGGATAGCAGCGTGCGGGCAGACGAAAGCGCACTGGTTGCACTGGATGCAGTTTTCGGCGTGCCATACGGGAACGGTAACTGCAACGCCGCGCTTATCAAACGCAGCAGCGCCCTGAGGATATGTACCGTCGGCACAATCCTTGAAGGCAGAAACGGTCAGCGCGTCACCCTGCATACCGTTGACGGGGCGAACGATCTTGTTGACGAAGTCAGCGAGATCCTCACGCTTGTCGGTAACGGGAGCGACGGGAGCGTCATCCGGGCAGGTAGCCCAGGCGGCGGGAACATTGACCTTGACATAAGCGTCAGCGCCGGCGTCGATAGCGGCGTAGTTGAGGTCAACGATAGCCTGTCCCTTCTTGATGTAGGACTTGTATGCCATCTTCTTCATGTACTCGATGGCCTCTGCCTTGGGCAGCACGCCTGCGAGCGAGAAGAATGCGGACTGCAGCACGGTGTTCTTGACCTTGACGTTGCCGATCTTGGCCGCGATGCCCGTACCGTCGATGATGTAGAAGTTGATGTTGTTCTTGGCGATGTAATGCTTGACTCTTGCGGGAATCTCGTGGTCAAGCTCGGCCTCGCTCCACGGGCAGTCGAGCAGAAAGACTCCGCCCGGCTTGAGGTCGGTAATCATGGTCTCGTACTTGTCGAGGTATGCGTGGTTGTGGCAAGCGACGAAGTCGGCCTTATTTATGTAATAAGGGCTCTTGATGGGCTTGTCGCCGAAACGCAGGTGAGACACGGTGAAGCCGCCTGTCTTCTTGGAGTCGTACTGGAAGTAAGCCTGAATATACTTATCGGTGTGGTCGCCGATGATCTTGATGGAGTTCTTGTTAGCACCGACAGTACCGTCGCCGCCGAGACCCCAGAACTTGCAGGAGATGGTGCCCTTTGCGGAGGTGTCGGGGCACTTCTTCTCGGGCAGCGAGTGACCGGTCAGGTCGTCGACGATGCCGATGGTGAAGTCATTCTTGGGATTCTTCTTTGCGAGGTTGTCGAACACTGCGAAGATGGAGGCGGGAGGCGTGTCCTTGGAGCCGAGACCGTAGCGTCCGCCGACGATCTGTGCGTCAACGCCCTCGCGGGCAAGTGCCGTGACAACGTCAAGGTAGAGCGGCTCGCCGAGCGCGCCGGGCTCCTTGGTGCGGTCAAGAACCGCAATCTTCTTGACGGTCTTAGGCAGCGCGGCAGCCAGCTTGTCTGCGCAGAAAGGACGGTAGAGTCTGACCTTCACAAGGCCGACCTTCTTGCCCTTGGCGGTGAGGTAGTCAATGACCTCCTCGGCGACGTCGCAGATGGAGCCCATAGCGATGATGACCTCCTCAGCGTCGGGAGCGCCGTAGTAGTTGAACAGCTTATAGTCAGTGCCGATGAGCTTGTTGACCTTCTTCATGTACTTCTCGACGATAGCGGGCAGCTTGTCGTAGTAGGGGTTGCAGGCCTCTCTGTGCTGGAAG
Source organism: uncultured Eubacteriales bacterium (assembly GCA_934401725.1). Lineage (GTDB taxonomy): Bacteria > Bacillota > Clostridia > Oscillospirales > CAG-272 > UMGS1002. The sequence goes on from CAKRSS010000021.1 coordinate 9,411, forward strand.
AAGATATCGCCGTTCTCGGCGGAACCGCGGAGCACGGGGTGCTCGGGGTTAAGCGCGCGGGCGCGGAACTCGTCAACAGCCTTCATGTCGACCATCTTTGCGAGGTCTGCGTAGTCCCAGGCCTCGATCTTCTGAATCTCGTGGGAGGTACGGAAGCCGTCAAAGAAGTTGATAAAGGGAACGCGGCCCTCGATGGTTGCAAGGTGAGCAACTGCGCCGAGATCCATAATCTCCTGCGGGTTGGTCTCAGCCAGCATGGCAAAACCGGTCTGGCGGCAGGCGTAAACGTCGGAATGGTCGCCGAAAATGTTGAGCGCGTGCGATGCTACGCAGCGTGCCGAAACGTGAATAACGCAGGGCAGCAGCTCGCCCGCAATCTTGTAAAGGTTGGGGATCATGAGCAACAGACCCTGAGATGCCGTGTAGGTAGTCGTCAGCGCACCTGCGGCGAGAGAGCCGTGAACGGCGCCCGCGGCGCCTGCCTCGGACTGCATCTCAATGACCTTTACCTTGTCACCGAAAATGTTTACAGCCGGATCGCCGGTATAATTCTTGCCGGCAGCCGACCATGCGTCAACCTGCTCCGCCATCGGAGAGGAAGGCGTGATGGGGTAGATGGCCGCAACCTCGGTGAACGCATACGATACATGCGCCGCCGCGGTGTTACCATCCATAGAAATCTTCTTACGCTTGATTGCCATCTGGTAATCCTCCTGTATAGGTAATATATTTTCTTACGTCAGGGGGGCATTGTTTACACTTTGCCTCAATTCTATATAGTACCACAAAACAGCGCAAAAGTAAAGAGGTTAATCAAAATCTTTTGGTCGATTAATAAAAACATTTGTCCAAAAAGGACATATTTCAGCAGTCACGGAACTCATTTGGTGTTCTGTTCCCTGCTCGCGTCGACGCAGGACTCGCCTATGATGTAGGCGACGAGCACGCCGACCGCCGTTATGACGGCGGTTATCTCCTGCGTCGTCATTTCGTCCGCGCCGAAGACGGCGGCAATCGCCGTCACAAACCCGGCCACTGCCGCCCACAGCTTGCGGCTGGACAGCTTGGCCTTCCAGTCAATTTTCTTCATATCCGCTCACCTCCTTTCCGTAGCTCTGCGGCTCCGGCCAGACCGACACCGTCGGACGCCTGCGCGGCGGGTGCGACGGACGCGACGGTGTCGACGGGCGCGGCTCGGCGCGCTCCAGCGCGCCGAGCCTTCGGTCATACTGCTCGAGCCGTGTGAATATTTTTTCCGTTTTGGCCGACTGCTCCTTCATGGATTCGTTCAGCCTGTTGACAGAGATGTCAAGCGTGGTAAGGGTTTTGTTGACCTTCACCACCACACTCATCACGCCGCAAAAGGCGGACAGGATGGTGAACAGCCCTACCGCGATTTCCCATGTCATACTATCTCCTTTCCGCCCCTCGGGCGGGCGCTTTTGGTTATCCCGGACTAATCATACCACCCTTCCCTCCCCTGCGACTGACAGGGTTCTGTCACTAAAATCCACGTGCAACCCCAGAGGACAAAAAAGAGCTCCCTTTCGGGAGCTCTCTGAAGCTCTTGGTTTTATGGAGTATACGGCAGCGTCAGCTCGACCTGCTGGTTTTCGTAGAAATGCTTCTTGACGTAGGAGGCCGCCTGGAGTTGCTTGACAAAATAACGTGTCGTCTCGGCGTCCTCACTGCGTATCGGCCACAAAAGTACCGACGGGCGCGCCATGTTGTAGAGGTCGAGCGTGGCCGAGACGTTGAAGCCGTGGTGCGCAACCTGCATTATGTTGCCGGGAAATCCGCGAGAGTACATTGTCTTGATTTTGGCCGCCTCGCCGCCGCGGCAGTCGCCCATAAACGTGACGCTCTGCCCCGACTCAAGCATGGTGAGGATGACGGAAGCGTTGTTCATGTCGTAGTTGGTGTCGCTCTCGCCCTTGTCGTTCTTGCCGGTGAGCTTGTAGTTGCCCAGCTCGTCGGGCGTGAAGAGGACGTTGAATTCCGTCCCGGACAGCGTGAACTTCTGCCCCGCGCGCACGCAGTAAACGGCAGCGCCGAGCGTTTTTGCCGCGTTGTTGATTCCGTCCTGGCGTGCGTTGAGCGTTTCGGTGCTCAGCACGCTCTGCATCTCGACGGAAACGAGGTTGTACATCACCGCTTCGCACACTATCTCGGAGGAATAATCCTTCGCCAGGTGGAACAGACCGCCCATGTGGTCGGGGTGCGGGTGGCTGATGAATATAGCCGCGATGTGAACCTTGCCGTCGGTGAAGGTGTTGTTTTTGCGCATGTATTCCATCAGCTGGGGCGCGGTGGCACTGCTGCCTGCGTCAAAGCCGGTATCGTAGAGGAAGTAGCGGCCGTCCGCCAGCGTGACGACAAAGGCCGAGGGGTGCTCGTGCGTCGTGTCCTCTATCTGCATCAGCTTGACAGCCCCCTTGCGCTCGCCGCCCGTGAGCGTGCCTATGTAATTCTCATATGCGGGCTCGGAAATCACGCGCATGAGGCGGCTTGACGGCAGGTAATCGACCGTCAGCATGGCGTTGTCCTTCACAAGCGTGGTAAAGACGTTCTTGCTTATCTCATTCTCCGCAACGCGCGCATAGCCGAGCGACTCGAGCCGCGCGATATACTGCGAATACACATCCGCCGACACGCTGCCGAAAGCCACCTGCGTGCACTTTTTCTGCGTGTCGACGCCGCCGACCTTCTGAATGTAGGCCGGAACTCCCGTTCCGCGCAGCACGGGAACGGAAATCGACACCGCCGTCGAGGTGTCGGCGCCCATCAGGGCGGTCGCAAGCGTCAGGCTGTTGCCCTCGGCGCGGCCCATGTATCGCGAGAGCTGATTTGAGGCGCTGGTGTAGGAGGCGCTGTCCGTCGCAAAGACTATAAGCTTGTTCCCGCAGCCCGTGACCACCCACTGACCGTAGCTCGCGCGGTCGTATATCTCCGAAGCCTTGTCGTATATGCCGTAGCCTATGACGATCTCGTATTCGTCGTCCCGGCCGAGCGTCGTCGACTTCTCAAGCGTCACGCCCGTGCTGCGCGTAACGCTGCTGATGATAGCGTCGGCAAGCGCCGTCTCGTCCGGCGTCGCGTCCTCAGGGCAGACGACGCGGCAGACCGCGCTGCCGTCCTTGACTATGTTGAAATCCTTCTTTGTCGTATAATCGACGTCGCCCGCCGTGGTGCCGTGGGTGTTGTCGCCACCCTGCCCGGACGTAGTGCCGTCGGGCGTTGTGGTGCCGTCGGCGGGATTGTTCGCGCCGTTGCAGGCCGCGAGCGCACAGCACAGCAGCGCAACGAGCGCCGCCGCGGCAATCAGTTTGAGTATTTTTGACATGGTGTACCTCGCTTTATTTTTTTACGGTTTATCGGGATTCCGCGCCGGGCTCGGTACGGTGCGCGGCGTCGAGCCGTCGCTCAAGTATGCCCGTGCACTGCGCAATGAGCTCGCCGCAGGGGCGGCGATGGTAGTACTCAGGCGTCCGCGCCTCTGGGTCGCCGCCGGGCGTGGTCGGGACATTCGCCAGCAGCTCGCGACAGATTATCGTGCCATTTGTCGCGCGGAATTCGTCAGCAAGCGAGCGGATGAAGGCGTAATGCTGCATTTTGACCCCGCCAGTCTCGGGCGTCGCGTAGCCGAAAACTATTCCGGCGGCCATGAGCATACCGCTCACCGCACCGCAGACCTCGCGCATACGTGCCATTCCACCGCCGAATGACGAACCAAGCCGCGCCGCAACGTCGGGAGCGAGCCCGGTGACGTCGCCGAACGCCAGAAGCACCGCCTGCGCGCAGTTGTAACCGGCGAAGAAGTTATCCCGTGCGGCGGTCATTCGCTTTGTATACTCCATACAGACCTCCAACAAATACTGTCTTCATTGTAAACTAACAAGGCGGCTTTGTCAAGAAGATATTTTCCGAGGTACCGAAAATATCTCCGCGGCGCGTAAAGTGTCACGCCTCCCCGCGTGCCTCAGACGTCCCGTCCGCCGCGCCACAGCGCGACCGACGCCATGTGCATGGCGTAAAGCGAGAGCGCGGAAAACAAAATGTTCAGCAGTAGCCCGAGTATGGGTACGCCGGTCAGCAGATACCACCCTGCGTCGGCGATGTGGAAGCGCTCTATCAGCGTCGAGCCGCTCTCGAAGCTGAATTTATAGCCGAATGCGGCGAAAAAGCCGCAGAAAACCAGCTGTGTCAGCGCCAGCAGCGCGACTCTCACAGCCATCCCCGGCCAATATCCGAGACAAAAGCGCGCAACCGAGAAACCCGGTTGATTCGCGGCGGCAATGACGCGCCGACGCTCCTCACCGTTGTTACGCACGCGGATGCCCAGCCACACCGCCATAAAGATCACCCACGCTGCGAACGACGTCCCGACGACCACCCGCCGCGCGAGCGCGACGTCCTTGTCATAGTCGACCGCGGCGTTGACGCCCGACGCGAAAACTATCGAATAAAATATAAGCGTCACCAGCCGGAAGGCGCAGATGCCGACAAGCCACAGCGCACCCGTTTTTATCAGTGACCGAACCTGCTCGCGTGTCATTTTCTTCATTTTTCCGTCCTCCTGTCTCATCTCACGAATGTTCGCCGGGCTGTCCTGAATGTCCGGATTGTCCATCGGACTGTCCTGCGTTGCGCTCGACCTCGCTCAAAAAGCCGCTGGCGTTGAAGAAACGGTAGCCGAACGCCTCCGAGCCCGAGCCGCCCTCGGCGACAAAGCCGTCGCGTTTGTCAAGGCAGAACAGCCGGTAGGGCACGGGGTTGAGTATCACCGTCTTGACGACGTCGCGCCCGTCCGCAGGCGTCAGCACCTCGAAGCCGAAATCGCGTTCGCGGACGCGCTCGTGCAGGCTGAGCGCCTCCTTGAAGCGGTTTTTGACAATGCCCGTCACAATCTTGACCCGCCCAGGCTGCTCGAATTTGAGCACAGTCAGCCGACGTCGGCAGGGGAAAAACATGCACTCGTACACCCGTCCGCCGCACTCCACGGCAAAATCGGGGCAGCCGCCGTCGCGGTAAAGACTGCGCAGCGGGCTGCGGTAGATTGTGACTACCAGACTCTCGCGCTCTGCCAGCTTTACGAGGTGCTTCATAAATCTCACCCGGCGCAGTATCCGGCGCAAAACCGGCAGTCCGACGGCGGCGACAGCCACGCCGACAAGCACGACCGTAAGCGTCGCGCTGAACCGCGTCGCGTACAGAAGCCCGCCAACGCCGAAGATAAAGGTAATGACATACATCCCGTAAAACGCCGCCGCGAACATTGCAATCAGCGTCTCGCGGAAGACCACCGAAGCGTACGACAGGTTCTGTCCGACGCCAAAGCGACGGTAGGGCTGTCTCGAGTAGTGGTTGCGCACACGCGCGCGACGGCGCTCCTCGGCGGTCATGTTCTCATATCCGTCGCCGCTGCTGACGTGGCTCTCCTGCTTCAGATCCTCCATATTTCCGAAAAAACGCTCTTTGTTGATGTTTCTTGCCATGCTGTTGTCCTCCGATTGAATTTTAGGGGGCTTTACGTTCAAATATATTATACCATGCATTCACGTGATTGTCAACAACAATTATATGTCTGCAAAAATAAAATTTTGCGTGCGATTTTGAATTTTTGTCAAAAACCTCTTGCAATTACGCGCGTTATATGGTATAATATCAGTTACAATTTCACCCAAGAGGTCAAACCCATGCAATTTTCAGGAGAAAATATTTCACAGCCCAGCGTCCCGACCGAAATTGTCGAGCTTCTCGACGATTTTGTCGAGGAGGCGAAAAGTTCATACAGTATACCCAGCCGCGCATTCGACAGCTATCGCGTCAAGCGCGGTCTGCGCGAGGCCGACGGCACCGGCGTCACGGCCGGCGTCACGCGCATAGGCAACGCGCACGGCTACGTCGTCAACGAGGGCGAAAAGGTGCCCGACGAGGGCAAGCTCGAATACCGCGGCTACGACATGTCGAAGCTGGTCGAGAGCTACGCGTCGGAGGGTCGGTACGGCTTTGAGGAGTGCACCTATCTGCTGTTTTTCGGCGAGCTGCCGACCGAGGCGCAGCTTGCGAAGTTCAACACGCTGCTTGACGCATACCGCCGTCTGCCGCCCCGCTACACCGAGGACATTCTCATGAAGGCGCCCTGCCGCTCGCTCATGAACAAAATTTCGACCGGCATTCTCTCGCTCTACGCCTACGACGAGGATCCCGACACCACGACGCTTGAGAACATGCTCCGTCAGAGCATCGAGATTACGGCGCGGCTGCCCGTCATCGCCGGTCAGGCCTACGCGGTCTACAAGAACTACTTCTGCGACCGCAGTCTGCACATACACAACCCGCGCCCGGAGATGTCGACGGCGCAGAACTTTTTGCGCGTCCTGCGCTCGGACAAGAGCTTTACCGAGGACGAGGCGCACCTGCTCGACCTCTGTCTCGTGCTTCACGCCGAGCACGGCGGCGGTAACAACTCGACCTTTGCCTGCCGTGTTCTGTCCTCCTCGGGAACCGACACCTACTCCGCCATCAGCGCGGCTGTCGGCGCGCTCAAGGGTCCCCGTCACGGCGGCGCGAACATCAAGGTTCAGGAGATGTTCGACAACATCAAGGCAAACGTCGCCGACACGCGCGACGACGGTCAGCTTTGCGATTATCTCGTCAAAATCCTGCGCGGCGAGGCCAACGACGGCTCGGGGCTCATCTACGGTATGGGGCATCCGATTTACACCGTCTCCGACCCGCGTGCGAAAATGCTCAAGCGCTACGCCCGCGACCTCGCCTTCAAAAAGGGCTACGGCGCCGACTTCGAGCTGCTCGAGAGCATCGAGCGTCTCACGCCCGAGGTTTTCCGCGAGTTCAAGGGCATCGACCGCGCAATGTGCGCCAACATCGACCTCTACTCCGGTCTCGTCTACCGCATGCTTGACATACCGGTCGAAATGTACACTCCCCTGTTCGCCGTCGCTCGCGTCGCGGGCTGGTGCGCGCACCGCATGGAGGAATTCAGCACGGCTCACCGCATCATCCGCCCCGGCTACAAGTGCATCGAACGCGAGCGCGAATTCATTCCCCTCGCAGAGCGCATATAATCAAAAAACAGCTGTCCGCAAGGACAGCTGTTTTTGATTGCGGGGTGAAGTGAGCAAAAACCGCTCGCTCTCGGGGCCAGCCCCGAACCCCGCTCGGGCGGCTTTTGAAAAAGCCCCCGAGACCCAGCAAAACTTTCAAAAATGGGCGGGGCAAAGTCTGTGAGACGCCGAGGTGGAAGGCTTTGAGCGTTTAAGTGCGTGCGGTGCGGCATCACGTTGTGGACGAGCACCGCCCTGCTTCGCGTGCGGTGCCCATTCGGAATGGTGGAGGGGCGTTTGTGAAGTGCACCCGATTCTCGAAAAAGATACCCCGCCTGCGGCGGCTAGCGTCGTGGTCGGTCACGTCTCCCGACGTAGGGGCGACCACCGGTCGCCCGCTTGCTTTAGCGAAAAGCAACCTCATCCTAACAAGCAAAACGTCGGTTAAAGCCAAGGCTCCCTTGTGTAAAGGGAGCTGTCGCGTAGCGACTGAGGGATTGTTTTACGTTGGGTTCAGAACAGCTTTGTTCAGCGAAACCGTTCGCCTGACAATCCCTCAGTCACCTTCGGTGACAGCTCCCTTTGCACAAGGGAGCCTTGGCTTGAACCGATGCTTTGCCTGTATCAATGAGGTTACTCTTTCCCGTCAGGGCGGCAACAGCGAAGCGTTTTGCCGCTGAACTATAACGCGGTGGACGAACGGTTTTCCACCCGTTCCGAATGGGCACCGGACGCGAAGCAGGGCGGTGCTGGTCTATCGTGGGATGCCGTAACACATGCACTTAAACGCCTAAAACCTTACGCCATGTCCGTCCGCAGACATTAACCCGCCCATTTTTCAAAGTTTTCGCCCGCCTTTGGGGAGGCGGCGCGGGTCCAGCGCCGCGGAGCGCTGGCCGCGCTCCGCAGAGCGCAGAACTCCCCACGCTGGCCACCCACAGGCGCCCCCTTAACTCCGCTCCCTCGCCACAGCCAGCATCAGTTTGATGCGGTTGAGCTGGTTGACCTCGCTTGCGCCGGGGTCGTAGTCAACGGCGGCTATGTTGGCCTCGGGGTAGGCGGCGCGCAGCGCCTTGATGACACCCTTGCCCATAACGTGGTTGGGCAGACAGCCAAAGGGCTGTATGCAGACAATATTCGGCACACCCTCGTGAAGCAGCTCGACCATTTCGCCGCAGAGGAACCACCCCTCACCGTACTGATTGCACATTGAGAGGAAGGGCCGCGCGTAGTCGGCAATCTTTCCGATGCTCACCGGTGGCGAGAACCGCCGACTTGCCACGAGCGCACGCGTCGCCGGCAGGCGCAAACGCTCCAGTGCGTCAACGCCCACCGCCGCTATAATGCGGTTGTACCACGCCCCGCCCAGCTCGCGACGACGCGGCTCCTTGTCGTATACCATCATCGCCATGAAGTCGAGAAAGTCCGGCACAACTGCCTCCGCACCCTCCCGCTCGAGCAGCTCGACTAAGTGATTGTTCGCCAGCGGCATGTACTTGACAAGTATCTCGCCCACAATGCCCACTCGCGGCAGACGCCGCCCCTCGTCTATGGGCAGCTCGTCAAAATCGCGTACAATGCCCTCGCAGATGGCGCGGTAGCTGTACCGCTTCTCGACGCCGAGCAGCGTGTTTATGCATATCTCGCGCCACTTGGCGTGCAGCCGGTCGGCACTGCCCGCCTCAAGCTCGTACGGACGTACCCTGTACACACACCGCATGAGCAGATCCCCCCAGATCAGCGCGCGCATGCCGTCCATCAGCATAACCGGCGTCATTTTGAAGCCGCTGTTGCTCTCAAGCCCGCCCGCGTTGAGCGAAATTACCGGAATGAACGACAACCCCGCCCGGTCAAGCGCCCGCCGGATGAACCCGACATAGTTGCTCGCACGGCAGCAGCCGCCCGTCTGCGTCATAAGAAGCGCCAGCTTGTGCACGTCGTAGCGCCCCGATAAAACCGCCTCCATCATCTGCCCCACCATTATGACAGACGGATAGCAGGCGTCGTTGTTGACGTACTTCAGACCGATGTCCACCGCGCCGCGCGTGGCGTTGTTGAGTATCTCAACGTTGAAGCCGTACTTGCGGAACGCCGGCTCGATAAGATCAAAATGAACCGGACTCATCTGCGGCGCAAGTATGGTGTAGCCCGCGTCGAACATGTCGCGCGTGAACTCACACCGCTCGTAATCGTATCCGCCGTGCTCTGCGCACGGCTTTTTCTCCTTCATCTTCATCGCGGCCAGCAAACTGCGTATGCGTATGCGCGCCGCGCCGAGGTTGTTCACCTCGTCGATCTTGAGCACGGTGTAAAACTTGCCCGCCGCCGTCAGTATGTCGCTTATCTGGTCGGTCGTGACCGCGTCAAGCCCGCAGCCGAACGAATTGAGCTGAACCAGCTCGAGGTCGTCGCTCGCCCCGACAAATTCGGCCGCGTCGTACATGCGCGAGTGGTAGGTCCACTGGTCGAGCACGCGCAGACGACGCCCGCCCGCGCCGCGCGCGGGCAGACTGTCCTCGGTGAACACCGACAGCCCGTACGACGCTATCATCTCGGGAATTCCGTGGTTTATCTCGGGGTCGACGTGGTAAGGCCGCCCCGCGAGCACTATTCCCTGCCGCCCCGCCGCACGCATACGCGAGAGCATGGCAGCGCCCTCACGGCGGATGTCCTCCTTGGCCGCTATCTGCTCGACCCAGGCGGCGCGCGCCGCCGCACGCACCTCGCGCGCGGGAATGCCCCACTCGCCGCGGCAGATCTCAATCAGCCGCGAGGTGACGGTTCGCTCGTCGGTGAAGGCGAGGAACGGGTGGATAAAGCGCACCCGCCCGCCCGCTACGTCCTCGACGTTGTTCTTGATGTTCTCGGGGTAGGAAATGACCATGGGGCAGTTGTAGTGGTTCTGCGCGCACTCGGTCTCGCGGCGCTCGAAAAACACGCTCGGATAGAAAATCGTCCCCACGCCGTGGTCGATAAGCCACTGAATGTGCCCGTGCACCAGCTTTGCCGGGTAGCACTCCGACTCGGACGGTATCGACTCCATGCCGCGCTGGTATATCTTGCGGCTCGAGTAGGGCGAGAGCGTGACGGAAAAGCCGAGTCGGCCGAAAAACGTCGCCCAGAAGGGGTAATTTTCGAAAATATTCAGCACGCGCGGCATGCCGATGACGCCGCGCGGCGGGTTCTCCGGCATTTTGTAGTCGAACAGACGACGGCGCTTGTATTCGAACATGTCCTCGCCGCGCTTGCCGCCGCCAACGCCCACGCGCCGCTCGCAGCGGTTGCCGGTGATGTATTTGCGGTTGCCCGAAAATGTGTTGACGGTAAGTAGACAGTTGTTCTCACAGCCGCCGCAGCGAGTCGTGACGCTGCTGTAGCTCAGCGCCGCGATGTCGTCGAAGCCGAGCATTGAGCCCGGTCGCCCGTCCGCACGCTCGCGCGCGATGAGCGCCGCGCCGAACGCCCCCATAAGACCGCATATGTCGGGACAGATGACCTCGGTGCCCGCAATGCTCTCAAGCGCGCGCAGAACCGCCTTGTTGTAAAACGTCCCGCCCTGCACGACGATGTGCTCGCCGAGGTCGCGCGCGTCGGCCAGCTTTATGACCTTGAAAAGCGCGTTCCTGACGACAGAATAGGCAAGTCCCGCCGAGATGTCCTCGACGCTCGCTCCCTCCTTCTGTGCCTGCTTGACGTTGGAGTTCATGAAAACGGTGCAGCGCGTCCCGAGGTCGACGGGCGCGTCGGCGAACAGCGCCGCCTCGGCAAACTGCCCCGCCGTCAGCCCCAGCGAAACGGCAAAATTCTCGATAAACGAGCCACAGCCCGACGAGCAGGCCTCGTTGAGCAGTATGCTGTCGACGTTGCCGTCGCGCAGCTTTATGCACTTCATGTCCTGCCCGCCGATGTCGAGCACGCAATCTGTCAGCGGGTCGAAAAACATGGCGGCGCGCGCGTGCGCGACCGTCTCGACCTCGCCCTCGTCGAGCGAAAAGGCCGATTTCAGCAGCTGCTCGCCGTATCCCGTCGAGCAGGAGCGCATTATGCGCGCGCTCTTCGGTATGACGGCGCTCAGCCGCCCCATGGCGTCGATGGCGGTACGGACGGGGTCTCCGCGGTTGTTCTGATAGTCGTAGAACAGCAGCTCACCCTCCTCCCCGATAAGCACCAGCTTGGTCGTGGTCGACCCGGCGTCGATGCCGAGGTAGCAGTCGCCCGTGTAGCTCGAAAGCTCGCCGCGGCGGACGCGCGCACGTGCGTGGCGCGCCTCAAACGCCTCGTATTCGGCGCGGTCGACGAAAAGCGGCGACAGCCGCCCCGTCTCGTACCGCACGCCCGACGTGCGCTCGAGCGCCTCGTCGAGCTGGCCCATGGTCATGAGCTCGCCGCCGTCGCGCTGCATGGCGGCTCCCATGGCGGCGAAAAGGTGCGAATTGTCCGGGTCGATGACCTGCTCGGGCGTCAGGTGAAGCGTGCGGACGAAGGCCGCCTTGAGCTCGGGCATAAAGTGAAGCGGGCCGCCGAGAAACGCAACGTTGCCGCGTATCGGCTTGCCGCAGGCAAGCCCGGACACCGTCTGGTTGACAACCGCCTGAAAGATCGAGGCGGCGATGTCGGAGCGAGCCGCGCCGTCGTTTATGAGCGGCTGGATGTCCGACTTGGCGAAAACGCCGCACCGCGACGCGATGGGATATATCTCATGCGCGTCTGCGGCGGCGAGGTTTAGCCCCGCGGCATCGGTCTGAAGCAGCGCCGCCATCTGGTCGATGAAGGAGCCCGTGCCGCCCGCGCAGACGCCGTTCATGCGCTCCTCAAGGCCGCCGTCGAAATAAATTATCTTGGCGTCCTCGCCGCCGAGCTCGACGGCGACGTCGGTGCGCGGGTAGAGCGTGCGCAGCGCCGTCGCAACGGCGACCACCTCCTGCACAAAGGGCAGGGACAGTGTCCCCGCCATACTTATAGCACCCGAACCGGTCATATGTATATCGAGCGTAACGTCGCCGAGCGCCGCGCGCGCCTCGGCAACAAGCGCCGCAAGCGCCTCGCGCGTCTGCGCCATGTGCCGCCGGTACTCGCCGAACAGCACCTCACCCTCACGCCCCAGCACCGCCAGCTTTACGGTGGTGGAGCCTATATCAATTCCCGCCCGCAGAGGGGCGTTATTCAGGTTTTCCATTGATACACCTCAACTTTTTTATGACCGAAGCTGAACTTCGGCTCATCGCCGCGCATCAGCCGCGCAATATTGCCGCGGTGCCGCACAATCACGAACAGCACGCACCCGGCATACATCAGACAGACCGCAGTCGTCCCGCCGAAGACGACCACGAATATCGCCCCCACGATAAGCGCGCCCAGCGTCGATAGCGACATATATTTTGTCGTGAGCAGCGCCACAACCAGCACCGCCGTTCCGATAGCCCCCGCGCCGGGGTGAATGAACCACAGCGTCGAGAGGCAGACCAGAAAGCCCTTGCCACCGCGGAAGCGGTACATGACGGGATAAGCGTGTCCGAGCAGCGCGAATGTACCGGCGTAGGCGACTCCGAGCGTTCTCGAGCCGCAATAGTACGAGAACAGCGTCCCCGCCGCCACGGATATAAGCGCACCCTTGCCTATGTCGAGCACGAACACAAGCCATGCGTACTTATGCCCGAACACACGCGCAAAGTTGGTAAAGCCGGGGTTTCCGCTGCCGGATTTGCGTATATCCTCATGATATATTGCTTTTGACAGAATTATCGCGGGGTTGAGCCCCGAGATAAAGTAGGCGGCGAGCGCCACAATAAAATATACGGCGATATTCATTGCATGTCTCCAATGAGAGGCACAGCCTCACTCGATAATGAAAATGTAGTGATAAATATCCTGCCCGCCGTCGGTCACGTAGACCTCACAGCCGGGGTGGGTGGCGGCGAGATACTCGCGGATGGCGTCGGTCTCGCAGGCGTCGGCGTCGCGGCCGCAGATGACTATGCAGACCTCGTGGTCGGCAAAGTCGATGCCGTCAAGCAGACATCGCGCGGTATCGGCGCGGTCGTTGTCGGCCGAGAGCACGTTGTCGCCGACAAAGCCGATGTACTCGCCGCGATAGAGCGACAGGCCGTCGGCCTCGGTGTCGCGCGAGCAGGTCGAGACGGCGGCCGTGACGACGCCCTCCATGGCCATGCTGAGGTCGGAGAGTATCTGCTCGGTGTCGCCGGACGAGGTGTCGAGCATGGTAATAGCGGCGTGTCCCTCGCCTATGTTGTGGCTCTCGAGCACGCGGACGTCGGCCCCGTCGTACATTCCGGCGGCCTGTCGTGCCGTGAGAATGACGTTGCCGTTGTTCGGCAGGACGATTATTGTGTCGGCGTTGACGCGCCGGAAGGCGTCGAGAAAGTCCGCCGCGGACGGATTCATGCTCTGCCCGCCGTTGACGACGACGTCGGCCCCCAGCTCGCGGAACATGTTCTGTATGCCCGCCCCGCAGGCCACGGCGACCACGCCGTACGGCTTGCGCTCGCCCGCGCCGTCGTCCGGCAGCGGCTCGCTCTCGAGGCTGTTGTGCTGAAGCGACATGTTCTCGATTTTGACCGTCAGAAACTCGCCGAACTGACGGCAGAAGGCCAGCACGCGATCCGGCGTCATGGTGTGCACGTGTATCTTGACGGCGCTCCCCGTCTTGAATGTGACGACCGACTCGCCGATGGTGGCCAGATAGTCCTTTATGACGTTGACGTCGAAATTATGCACGTCCGTCTTGGCGTTCTGCAGGCGCAGCAGCACCTCGGTGCAGTAGCCGAACTCGAGCACGCTGTCCTCGGTGAAGCGGCTGACGTCTACCTTCGGTACCTTGCCGCCCGTCTCCCCGGCGTCGTCATCGTCGTCAACGCCCTCGAGCGCGCGGCGCGCGCCCTCGGAGATGCGTATCAGTCCCGCGCCGCCCGAGTCGACGACGCCCGCCTTTTTGAGCACGTGAAGAAGCTCCGGCGTGCGCGCCAGCGAGCGCTCGGCCTCCTCGAGGAAAGCGTCAAGCAGCGTGTTGACAGTCTCCGCGCCCGACGCGGCGGCAAACTCGGTCGCCTCGCGCGCGACGGTGAGTATCGTGCCCTCCGTCGGCTCCATGACGGCGCGGTAGGCGTGCGCCACGCCCTCGCGCATGGCGCGCGTCAGCTCGGGAATGCCGGCCTCGGCCACGCCGTCGAGCCCGGCGGCGATGCCGTCGAACAGCTGCGAGAGTATAACGCCAGAGTTGCCGCGCGCGGACAGAAGCATTCCGTCCGCCACGGCGCGGGCGGCGCGGCCGAGGTTATCGCACCCGTCGGTGTCGACTGCGGTGCCGCCCTGCATGGTCAGCAGCATGTTGTCGCCGGTGTCGCCGTCGGGTATCGGGAAAACGTTGAGATCATTGACAGACGCAGCGTGGCGGCGCAGATTGGCCATTCCCGCCGTCACCATGTGCTTGAAGGCGGCCGCGTCAAGAGTATATATATTCATGAAATAATCCCTTCCATGCCGTCCTTGACGGCTGAAACATTTTTCGTTTTAAGGCGTCCCGCGCAATTGCACCATCGGAATTGCGCGGGGATGCCTTAAGGTGGGAGTGTACGTTGTGTCAACGCTCCTCACGCGCCCGCCCTGAAAGTCACCTGCTTACCGAGCGCGAATATTCCGACAGCGTCCGGCCCTATCGAGGCTCCGATGATGGGCCCGATGTAGCCGACGTACACCTCGCGGCAGTTGATTTCGTCGCGTATCAGCTTGCGCAGCACCTCGACCTCCTCGTCCGAGCAGTCGGCGTGCGCGAGGAAGACGGTCTGGTTCTCGGGGTTCTCGATGCTTTCCTTCAGCATTGAGACTATCTCGCGGAAGGACGTCTGTCTGCCCTTGACCTTTCTGAAGGCGGCCTGCTCACCGTCGACGTCGGAGATGATGATAGGCTTGACGCCCATCAGGTTGCCGAAGAAGGCAGCCGGTCCCTTGACGCGGCCGGAGCGGCGCAACGCGTCGAGCGAGTGGACGGTTACGTACTCATTGACGCGCTTGCGGATGCTGATGATGTAGTCCGCAATCTCTCGGGCGGAGTGCTCGCCGTCGTTCATTTTGGCGGCCTCGATGGCGAGCAGACCCTCGCCGAGGCTGGCGTTGTAGGAGTCGATGCTTATGACGGTGCGGTCGGGGTTGTCGGCCATCAGCTTCTCTGCCAGCACGTGCGCCGTGTTGACCGAGCCCGACTGCTTGGACGCGCAGGCGATGTAAACGATATCGTAGCCCTCGGCAATGTACCTGCCGAAGACGCGGTTGAACTCGTCGACGGGCACCTGAGTGGTGGTTATTCTCTTGCCCGAACGCATTATGTTGTAAAAGCTGTGAACCTCCTCGGGGGTCCATGCGAGATCTGCCGCGGACGTCACACCCTCGTAGACGGTGTTCATTTTGGCATAGTCTATGCCGTAGCGCTCCATGAGCTCGGGGGTAAGATCCGAGCAGGAATCCGTGATTATTTTAACCTTGTGCATAATAAGCCTCCGCAAAATTCCGGACACAGTCCGACATGATTCGCCGAAATGTTACAATTCATTTCTAAACTGAAACGAAACAAATAAAAAAAGTCTCCCCGCGCGCGGAAATACCGCGCGCGGGGAGACCTGAGCTTATTTTTCATTCATCCGCAGCAGCTTCGAGCTGTTGATGAGCACTGCGAAGGCGCCGCAGTTGTGGAGGACCGAGCCCGCCAGCGCGCTTATGACGCCGAACGCCGACAGCGCTATCATGACCGCGCTGATGCCTATCGACAACGCGAGGTTCTGGTACACCACCCGGCGCGTGCGCCGCGCCAGCTTTATCGCAAACGGAATGTTGCCGAGATTGTTGTTCATCAGCGCAATATCGGCGGACTGTATGGCAAGGTCGGAGCCCATAGCGCCCATGGCGATGCCGACGTCGGCCTCGCGCAGCGCCAGCGCGTCGTTGATGCCGTCGCCGACGGCCAGCACACGGTAGTCCTGGCGCAGCTCATGCAGGCAGTCCAGCTTTTCCTGCGGGAGCAGTCCCGCGTGCAGCGTGTCGATGCCGACCTCCGCGCATATCCGCGATGCCGGAGCCTCGCGGTCGCCGGTCAGCATGACCGTTTTCTCGACACCCAGCCCGTGCAGCTCGCCGACACTGTCCGCCGCGCCCTCGCGGACGCGGTCGCCGAAGCACAGCCCGCCCAGCAGTGTCCCGTCGCAGGTCACATAGCTGACGCTGCCGACGGCGTCGCCGCACATATCGTCCGGCACGCTGACGCCGTTCGACTCTATCCAGCTGCGGCTGCCGAAGCGCAGCACGCGTCCGTCAGGCAGCGTGCCCTCCATGCCGTGACCGGACAGCTCGCGCGCCGTGCAGCCGTCGTATTTCGCGACGCGACCCGCGGCATAGCTGACCGCCGCGCGGGAGACGGGGTGCGTCGAGGCCTCGCCGAGCGTCAGCGCGGCGCGCAGCAGCGCCTCCTCCGACTGCCCCTCGGCCGGGACACAGCTGTTAAGAAACAGGTCGCCCTCGGTGACGGTACCGGTCTTGTCAAAGACGACGGCGTCTATCTCGGTGAGCTCTTCGATGAACTTGGAGTTTTTGATAAGTATTCCCCGCCGCGTCGCAACCGACAGCGCCGCAATCATAGGCGCGGAGCTGACCAGCATCTGCCCGCACGGGCAGGAGACGACGAGTATCGCGATAGCGCGCGAGATGTCGGACTCGATGAGCGCCACCGCCACCGCAACGGCGAGCACAAATGGAATATAGTACATCATAAATCTGTCGATGAGCCGCGACTCGGGGATGGATATCCCCTCCGACTTCTCGAGCAGCTTGAGTATCTTGGAGAACGAGGTGTCGACGTGCTCCTTCTGCACGCGCACCACGACGCGCCCGTCGATGTTAACGGTTCCGGCGTAAACGGTGTCGCCGGGGCGTACGTGCGCGGGCTTGGGCTCGCCGGTCAGCGACTTCTGGTCGATGTGGCTCTCGCCGCTGACGACCTCGCCGTCAATCGGTATTCCGCTGCCGGGGCGGACAACTATCAGCTGCCCTATCTTGAGCGTGCGCGCATCGACCTGCGTTTCGGTGTCGCCGTCGAGCAGTATGGCCGTCGACTGCTGCATTTTTTTGAGGCCCTCGATGACGTCGCGCCCGCCCATAATGCTGCGTTCTTCAAGGAAGTGCACCACGTTGAGTATCAGCGGAATGAGCACGGCGAGTACCAGCTGCCCCGAAAAATAGCAGGCGATAATGGCCAGCGCCACGAGAATTTCCATGGCGTTGGTCAAGTTGCGGGTGACGATGCCCTTTACCGCCGCCACGAACACGGGTATGCCCTCGACAAGGAAAGCGACCGTGTAGAGCAGCGCCGGGAGCGTTGCGTTTGTCGGGAATATGCGGCTGCAAATCAGCCCCACCGCAAGGCAGGAAATCGCGACGGCGCCGCAGACAATCTCCCTTGTGAGCCGGCGCTTGCCGCGCTCGCTGAGGTTTTCGCGGGACAGCGACTCAAGGCTGTTGGCCGCCATATTGTTTATGTTTTCCATATCAATCCCCACTCAGCACTATCTTGGTCTCGCCGTCCTGGACTACGCGTATCTTTCCTATCCTGGCGAGCGCCGCGGATGCCTTGGTGCTGTACAGCCGCGTGCGCACGACGTCGGGATTCTGCGCGTACTCGTCGGCAACGCCCCAGAACTCGGCGAGGTCGTTATTCGCCGCGGCGATGGCGGAGGAATAGTCGGAGTTGGCCTGCGCTATGAGCGCATTAGCCTCGGACTGCGCCTTCGGAATGAGGTTCTCGCGGTATTGCTTGGCCTGCTCAAGCAGCGTCGCCGCCTGAACAGTAGCGGAGTTGACCATGTCGTAGGTGTCCTTGACTGCCATCGGCATGGAGACGTTGGTGAGCTCGATGCTGCCCAGCGTCACGCCGGTACCGGCGGCGCTCAGCTTGGCCTGCGAGCGCTCGAGCACGGCGGTGGCATAGGCATCCTTGCCCGACGTCAGCAGATCGTCGACGCCGACGCAGGCCGCCTCGTCAATCATGGCGTTGCTGACCGACGCGTTGATTATGCGCTCTATATCCTTGACGTTGAGCGCATAGGCGACCGGGTCGGATATGACGTACTTGACCGACGCGCTGATGACGGCGATATTCTGGTCGCCGGTTATGACGTAGCCGTTGTTGTGCAGCGTGGTCATGCTGCCCGAGGTGTAGTGCGTCGTCACCTTCTGCTCGATGACGCTGCCCGTCGGCACGGTTATGACCTCGTCTATGACGTAGGGGAAGGCGAAAAGCAGCCCCGGCTCGTGAACGGACTCCTCATAGCTGTTGCCGACCAGCTTTCCGAAGCGCAGTATCAGCGCGACCTCGCCGGTCTTGATGATACGCACGCCGGACAGCGCGATAAGCACAACCACAACGCCGACCAGCACCAGAAAATACTTGGTCACGCTGCCGAGGATGTCCGCGAGCATGGTTTTCTTTTTTTCTCTCATTTCGTGTCCCCGCCCTCTCCGGCCGCCGCCGCGATGAGCGCAGAAACAGCGTCGATAAGTGCCTGCCGGTCGGTGTCGTTCAGCTTGGTGAGAATGTAGCTGAGATCATTTACGACGGTGGCGTCGCCCTCGTCGGTCAGGTAGCTGCCGTACTCGGTCAGAACCTTGAAGGGGTACTCGTCCGCCTTGACGACAAGCACTGTAGTGTCGCCCACCGACGCTACGACGGTGTCAAGCTGCTTTAAAAACTGATAAAGCTCGATGTTGGCGGCCTGCGCCTCGGCGTATATGCGCGCGACCTCGGTCTCGGTCTTGGCCTTGATCCCGGCGGCGGCGGTGACGCCTTCCGCGACTATCTGCGCCGCCTCTGCGTCAGCGTCCGAGGTAATTTTGTTGGCGTCGCGCTGGGCGTTGGCGAGTATGGTGTCGATGTCCTTCTGACGGTCGGCGCGCATCTGCTCGAACACGCTCTGAAGGTTGATGTCGGGCAGCGAGAGGCGCAGTATGCTGACGTCGCTGACCTCAATGCCGTAGTTGGCGACGCATCTCTCGCGCACGCGCTTGTATATTTCGTTCTGTATCTCCTCGGTCTTGATCTGCTCCTTCTCGAGCGACACCAGCGCCGAGAGATCATACGCGCCCATGACACTGTTGGTCGCGCTGAACACCTGGTCCTTTATGTAGGTGTCGACCTTGCCCTGCGAGCCGACGCTGTTGTGATAGCGCACGGGGTCGGATATTTTCCAGACGACATAGGACTGGATTATGACGTTCCGCTTGTCCTTGGTGGTGGTCTCGAGGTAGTTGGATTCAAGGTATTGCAGGCGGTTGTCGTAGGACACCACCGTCTCAAACGGCCACGGCAGGCGGAAATAGAGTCCCGCGTCCGTTATCTCCTCGCGCACCGCACCGAAGCGCAGTATGACGGCGCAGCTGCCCTCTCTCACTTCACAGGTAAAGCCGAAGTAGGCCAGCAGCACTATCAGCACTGCGGCAATGGTATATTTCAGCGCGGTGAAGGCCACCGGACGTTTTTCTTTTGTTTTCACTTGCTCATTGTTCATAGCACGTACCTCTCTGACCTCACGGGGTCACGGTAAGATTACCGAAATAAATGTTTGAGCTGTCAATATCCCGTCCGACGATGACGAGGCGGGCGTTGCCGTAGGCGCTTCCGATTGCTTTCAGATATTTATAATACCTGTACGAGTCCGAATACTGCTTGTCGGCCGCGACGCTCGCCATGAACTCGGCCACGTCGGCCTCGGCGGCGGCGGTCTTGGTGTAGCTGTCGGCCTTGGCGGCGTTGACGGCAGTGTCGTAGCTCTTCTGCGCCGTGGCAATCTTGACGGCGGCCTCGGCCTCTGCGTCGAGAATGTACTTATCCGCCTTGACCTCCGCGCCGACTATCTCCTGATAGACTGACGCAATGTCGATAGGCGGGTGAATGCTCTCAAGCACCACGCTGACAATCTCAAGCCCCGTGCCGTAGCCCGAGAGCTTGCCCTCGAGCTCCTGACGGAAGCTGTCGGCGAAGGCGGCGCGGTCGGTTGAGAGCAGCGAATCGAGGTCGGTGACGATGGTGCGGTCGGTGACAAGCTCGTAGGCCTTGGCCTCGAGCAGCTTTTCGGGTCGCGAGCAGCTGCGCAGGTAGGCGTCGAGGTCGGAAATGCGGTACTCAAGCCGCAGATTGATGGAGACCAGCTCATTTCCGCCACCGAGCAGCAGCTTGTACTCGTTCGAGCCATGCGTGCCGGTCCAGGTGTTGTCGGTGTCCTCGGAGGAGATGTAGCCGATGGTCAGCGTGCTGACAGTGTCGGTGTCATATATGGCCACGCGGTCGATGGGCCATGGGAAGGTGAGATGCAGTCCGGGCCCGAGCGTCTCCTCGCACAGCCGCCCGAAGCGGTAGACCGCCCCGCGCTGATAGGCCTCGACCTGCACCACTCCCGAGCACATCCACAGCAGCAGCGCCGACAGAATGACGGTATATGGTATCATTTTTTTGACCAGCTTCATGCTCCACAGCGAGCGCATGGTGATGCCGGTGTTTTTCTCGAGGTAGCCGAGCACGCCGAGCTCGCGGTCGCGCCCGTGTGTGAAGGGCACGGGAATGCTGAGATCTGGAGACGTGAACAGCTCGCACCGTATGCCGCGGACGACCAGCGAGAGCGCGATAAACAGCGTTACATAGACAAACATGACCGCAATCGCGATGCCGACCCAGCGCACAAGGTCATAGAAGCCGAGCAGCTTTACGACCATGGCAACCGTCAGCACGACGAACACCAGCCGCGCGGCGGCAAGTGCGGTGCGTATGTTGCGCAGCTGAGCCGCGGCGGCGTCAGTGCCCGTGCGGGCATGCGCGCACCACTTCTCAAAAATGACGCACATGACAAACATGGCAGCCAGCGCCACGGGGATGACGTAATTCAGCGTATAGACTGTCGTCGTGCGGCGCATCATGAGCCAGAACCCGACGTGCACCACAATAACGGACCCCGCCGAGAGGGCAATTATCGCCCCGAGTCTGCTGTTCTCATAAAGCCGGACGAAAAAGCGGCCGACGCTGCGGAAGAAGCGGCCGACAGCCGTCAGCACCGTGTGAACCCGGCCAAGCGGGCGGCGCTTGCGCGCGCCCGGCGTGCCTTCATCCCCGGCAGGCGCAGCCGTGTCGGACACCGGTGAATCGGATGCAGTCGTGTCGGACACCGATGTGTCTGACGCGACCGTCCCGGACGTTGCTGCCTCGGACGTCTCGGGTGTCTCGGGCATCTCGGGCGCGACCTTCGCACCCGGCCCGCCGTCGCGTCCCTCTGCCCTTCCCTCTCCGCCGAACAGAAACAGCACGAGGTAGACAAGGGACGGCAGAAGTATGGTCAGTCCGCCGAGCATGAGCGGCAGGTATTTTGTAAATCGGTATGCCACCATCATGGCGACCGCCACGGCCACGAGCCACACAAGTGACACCGCCGCGGGCAGTCTCCATAACGGTCTTTGAGGTTTTTTCATTGGTTTGGGCTCCTCGGATTATTTGAGATATATCTTGTCAACATCCCGGAGAATAAAATTCGACGACGAAATTTCGAGCTTGGCAAACTGCTCCGCCGAGCCGCCGTAGAAGACGATGCCGAGCGAGGCGCAGTCGGCGAATGAATACTCGCCTATGCTCTCGATGGTCTCGGGCAGGTTTATCAGCTTCATGCGCAGGCAGTTGCGGAAGGCGTAGCTGCCGATGGAGCGCACGCGCGAGCCGAGCTTTATCTGATTGATATAGTTGCAGAAGTTGAAGGCATAGCTGCCGATGACCTCAACGCTGTCCGGCAGCTCTATCGACGGCAGGTTTTCACAGCCGTCAAACGCGCCGTCGCCTATCAGCCTGACCCGGCTCCCGAACTCGACCAACCGCAGGTTCACGCAGTAGGCAAAGGCGCTCGTACCGAGCGTCAGCAGCCCGTCGTTGAGGCGGACGGAGACCAGCCTGTCGTTCATGCTGAAGGCGTAGGAGGTGTGCTTTATGTTGTCGGGAAGCGTCAGCTCCTGTGCCTCGCCCTGGTATTTGAGCAGCACGCCGTCACCGACGATGACGTATTCGTCCGTCTGCGCGACGAGCCAGGGCGTCCCCTCGAACGCCGCCACGCCGACCGACCAAACCCGCTTGCCGAACGTCACCTCGGCGAGCGAAGTGCAGTTGTAGAAGCAGTAGTCGTCGACAATCTCGAGCGAAGAATTGAGCTTTACAGACACAATCGAGGTGTTCTCGCTGAAGGCGTCGATGCCGAGCTCGACGACGCGCGCGCCGTTTATACGGTCGGGAATCGTGACCGAGCCCTCACTGCCCGTGTAGCCTGTGATAATGACGCTGCCGTCGTCGTAAAGACGGTAGCGGAAGCTGCCGAAGCTCTGCTCCTCGCCCTCGATAAGCGTGCGGGTCGGCAACTCAAACGCCGTCTCGCCCGAGCAGGACGCAAGGCAGGGCAGCACCAGCATAAGCGCCAGTATCAGCGCAATGTATGTTTTTATACGCTTCATTTCCCTGCCTCCTTACGGTTTCTGCGAATAGTTGACGGTGGCAATAATCAGGTAATCGTTGCCCGCCTTGTCGATGCTTATTTTATTCCACGCCGCAGCGTTACCTCCATAGTTGACGCTGCCGAGCGACTGGCACCCCGCAAACGCGCTGGCGGATATGGAGCTTATCGTCGCGGGCAGGTAGATGACGGTCAGCGCCCGGCACTGCGAGAAGGCGTACCTGCCGAGGCTCGTCACGCTGCCGCTGACTGTCACGCGGTTGAGCCCGGTGCAGCCCGAGAAGGCGTAGTCGCCGATGGCGTTAGCCTTGCCGCCGATGGTCACGCTGCGAACTGCTTCGTTGCCGCAGAAGGCGTCGGCCACGAGGCGGACGCTGTCCGGCACGACGACGTTGCCCGCGCTGCCGTTGTAGCGGAGCAGCACGCCCTCGCCGACGATGAGAAACTCCTCCTTCGAGGAATCGAGCCAGGGCGTCTCCTCAAACGCGCTCGGCCCGATAAACGCGACGCGGCGGCCGACCTTAACGTCGGTCAGCGAGGCGCAGGCGCGGAAGGCGCTCTCGCCTATGCTCGTGACGCGGTCGCTTATAATAATGGAAGTAAGCATGGGGCATTTTTCGAATGCGCAGTGGGGTATTTCGCTGAGGCCGCCGAGGTCGACCCGGCAGAGCGAGTCGCAGTAGGAAAACGCGCCCGGCCCCAGCGTGCAGCCCTTGGACGGCAGCCTGACCGTCGTCAGCGAGGTGCAGCCGAAGAACGCCTGCTCGCCGACAGAGCGCAGCGACTCAGGCAGTGAAATAAAGCTGAGCGTCCCGCACTGAAAGAAGGCCGACGAGCCGATACTTTCAACCGACTCCATTCCCTGCACCTCGCTGAGCAGCGCGCAGTTGTAGAACGCGCCGTCGCCGATGTTGCGGACGCTGCCGCCGAGGTCTATGCGAACCATTGCGCCGCACCCCGCGAAGGCCTCGGCGCCGATGGTCTTGATATTCGAACCCATTTTTATGTAATAAACAGTCTCAAGCCCGCGGAAGGCGGCATCGCCTATCCCGGTGACAGTGTGCCCGTCTATCTTCTCGGGGACAGTGATGAACTTTTCGGCGTTGTCGCACCCCGAGATAACGGCGGTGCCGTTCTCGTAAAGGTCGTAATAGAAGCCGTCCGACGACTGATTGTTTTTGGACACCGGCGCGTAGACGGTATCGTCTCTGAACACGCCGCACCCGCATAGGCTGGTGACGAGCACCGTCACCGCCGCAAGCGCGGTCAGCAACCTGATGTGTTTTGCCATACTTTCCCCCGTGATCTTTGGACTGAATGTACATCCGGATGTACATTTGGATATATACCTTTTTATAATATCACAACAGCGCCGTTTTGTCAAGGTATGACGCCCATGTCCGCCGCGCCTATTTATACCGCTCCCTGCCCCGCCCCGCGCTCGCCGCGCGCGCAAAAACGGCGAAGCCGTATAAGACTTCGCCGTTTTGTATGCGGTTATTATTTTGCTGTCATCTTGAGGTAGGCATTGATGAAACCATCGATTTCGCCGTCCATAACGGCGGAAATATTACCGTCCTCATAGCCCGTGCGGGTGTCCTTGACCAGCGTGTAGGGCATGAACACGTACGACCGTATCTGGTTGCCCCACTCGATGTTGGTCTTGACACCGCGAACCTCGTCTATGGTGTCGAGGCGCTCGCGGATCTTGATCTCCATCAGCTTGGACTTGAGCATACGCATGGCAGTTTCCTTGTTCTGGAGCTGCGAGCGCTCGGTCTGGCAGGTGACGACAATGCCGGTCGGCTTATGCAGTATGCGCACGGCCGAGCTGACCTTGTTGACGTTCTGACCGCCCGCGCCGCTGGAGTGGTAGGGCATGAAATCGTAGTCTTCGTCGCGAATGACGATGTCGTCCAGCTTATCAAACTCGGGCATGACCTCGATTGAGGCGAACGACGTATGCCGCCGTCCCGACGAGTCAAACGGCGAGACGCGGACAAGGCGATGCACGCCGTGCTCGCTCTTGAGGTAGCCGTAGGCGTTGATGCCCTCGACCATGATGGTCGCGCTCTTGAGGCCGGCCTCCTCACCGTCGAGCCAGTCGGTCAGCTTGACGTTGTATTTATGACGCTCCGCCCAGCGTGTTATCATGCGGTAGAGCATCTGCGCCCAGTCCTGCGCCTCGGTGCCGCCCGCACCGGGGTGGAACGAGACGATGGCGTTGTTTCTGTCGTACTCACCGGACAGGAGTATCTCAATTCTGCGCGCTTCCTTCTCGCGGTTGATGGCATCGAGCTCGGCCTGCACCTCGGGGACGGAACTCTCGTCGTTCTCCTCGATTGCCATTTCGGCGAGCGCGATGGCATCCTCAAGACGATTATGCAGGGCGTCATAGCCCTCGATTTTGTCCTTGGTCTGCTTTATGGTCTGGAGCACGCGGGAGGAGTTCTCCTGGTTGTTCCAGAAATCCGCGTCAAGCGTCTGCTTCTCGAGCTCTGCGACGTTCCCGCGCAGCTCCTCGATACGCAGCGCCGAGCCAAGCTCCTTTATATCCTCGCGCAGTGCTATAAGTTTATATTTTGCGTCTTCAAGTGCGATTATCAATCTGACCCTCCCGCCGGTCCTCCGGCATTTTTGCAATAGTACGTTTTCATATTATTATAACACACAATGCGCGCCCTTGGCAATAGTATTCGAGATTTTTTATAAAAGAGTTGTTTGGGCGGGGCGGGAGGTGAGGAGTATTGGCATATGCCTGTATTCTGAAAAGTTAGTTTTATCCTTGGCGGGTTCTCGCCGTGGCGAATTCCGACGTGTTCGAAGTGTACTTTTCTGTTATGCAACAGAGAAAGAACAATTTGATTATGCCTTCGGCATAATCAAATTCAAAAGAGTGCACCAACGTTTGGACAACCCCCAACTCCCTTGATGGATTGGCGGTGACGCACGCTGGCCTCATTGCACGCACGCATCCGGCATCACACCTTTTGGTGACGCACGGCTTTGTCCCCGCTCGGACTCGCCGGAGGGGTTCTGAAGGCGTTTGTTCTAAACTTAGCGGGACGTCTTTCGAGGTCGACCAGTGCGTGCGTGCGGATGGCAGCTTACAGTGGTGAAGCATGGGCAAAGCAGGCTTGAAGGAGTTAGTTTTGCTTTGATTGGTGCGCTGATTCCGAAAGAATCTCCGCCTAAATAGCCTTCATGAGCGGCGGAGCCGCAATATGATGGCGCGGGTAGTGCGGCGTGAGCTATCGCCCACATCAAACCTCATCCGAGCGGTGAAGCGCTCTCCGGAGACCTCATTCCGAGAACCATTTGTACCGCAGACGCCCCCACCGGGACGCACGGGGGGCCGCCGGGGCGGGGCGTCAATGGTTAGCCTGCCCAG
>CAKRSS010000022.1 GCA_934401725.1 uncultured Eubacteriales bacterium
AAAACCGTTGATTGGGCGGCAGTATTTTCACGCGTCTAAACAAAATACAGAAGCCTTACGGCGGTTTGAAATATCAAACCGCCGTTTCTTTGCGTTTACCACAAACCTACTGACGACTTACTAACCACACACGGCGGTATCAAATGGAGGTATCGCCGTGTTATTTTTATGCTTTATTCACCCGCCTAATATCCTACGGTCAAAAAAAGCTATCACCCGCCGTCGGGATATTACGGCTATGTGTATGAACTGACAATTCAACTTAATACTGCTTACAACTCTTTTTGTGCTCGTTCGTGTCTTTCAAACGGGCGCATTTTGCTTTTTGGCATGCCCCGCTGCCGCTCGCCTCCGACCTTCATTCGCTTTGGAAATTCACCCGAAACGAATGAAAGGAGACGCTGTTATGAGCGACAGAAAAAATAATTTTGAGAAATTCTCCGCAAACCAGCCAAAACGCACCTTCACCGGACCAGTAATGGACGAAAGGGGAAACAAGGACCTGCCTCCCGGCAAGAAGGGAGGTGAGAAAATGAAACCTGATCTCCATGAAATTCACAAGCAGCACACTTTCGATAGCTTCTGCAAGAAAGTGCTGAAACACGAAGCCGGCAACGGTCACAGGGAGATAAATCGCAGGGCGCGTATGGAGATATCCATGAGCGACCTTCCGGAAGAAGCGATGGAGCAACTTGCGGTGTATGACGATTATCCCTGGGACTACACGCCTTTTCAGGTCGGTGACGAAACCGTACTTGTCAAAGACGACCGTCTGGCTGAGGCACTTGCGGCGATTCCCGAAAGAGAACGCAATATCATTCTTTTGTATTGGTTCTTGGAATTGGCGGACAGAGAAATCGCTGACCGCATGGGAATCGCAAGGCGAACGGTGAACACACACCGGCAGAATGCCTATCGGCTGCTTAAAAAGCTGATGGGAGGTGACGCGGATGAGTAATGCGACACATACCCGCATGATCCCGTACCCGGTGATCGAAGCCGCAGTCCGTGGCGACACAGACGCGGTAAACGAGGTGATCCGTCATTATTCCGGCTACATAGCTGCGCTCTGCAAGAGGACAGGCCGTGACGAAAACGGCAACTACTGTACCTATGTGGATGAAGAACTTCGCAGACGCCTGGAAACAAAATTGATTATCTCAATCCTGGGCTTTGACCTGAATTAAAGTCCGGAGGCACCCATGCGTACCCCTTTCCGCATGGGCGACCGGGTTCTTTGACAAAGAAAGCCGGGCGGAATATTCCCGGCAGTATAAGGCAGACGGATACGATCTGTCGGCAACGAGCCATGCGGACGGTGCGCCACGACCTCCTGTATTTTACGGAGCGAGCGACAGACACGAGGACGTGAAGCGGGAGCGGTTCTCCCGCGGGCGACGACTTCCGACAGGATAATGAGACTCCCTTACAGCTACAGCCCGAGCGTGCAACCGTGATTCAGGCGGCGAGGCGTCGCAGGCGATAGGTAGGGTCGCGCGAGAACCGCGTGAGGGTGAGATTCCCGTGGAGCTGAACCGACAGCCGTCCGTACAGCCTATATTTTTGGATACATGAAAATCCGATTTATTTTCGGATAAGTCGGATTTTTTTCTTAAAAGCAGCAGACAAACACAGAAAGACGCGGTATAATAGTATCGTTAGGAAAATACTACTTGATACTTCGTGTCATTCTGTATCTGCAATAATGAAAGGAGGCAACCATGTCTCAGGTACAAAACGGCACGAAGGAAATGCTTCCCGACAAGAGGACCTACACGGTGGAAGAAGTCGCTCATATTTTGGGTATCGGCAGAACCTCCGCATATATTCTTGTCAAAGAGGGGCATTTCAAAATCGTGCGAATCGGAAACGCCATACGGATTTCAAAGCGGTCATTTGACGAGTGGCTTGACTCACTCAACATCTGATTCATGAAAGGAAGAACAGTATGGCATCCATTATCAAACGAAAAAAGAATTACTCCGTCATCTACAACTACGTGGACGAGAACGGAGAGACAAAACAAAAGTGGGAAACATGGGGCACCCACAAAGAAGCCCTGAAACGCAAAGCCGAGATCGAGAATCAGCAGCACACGGGAACATTCCTCCCGCCGAGCAATCAGAAGATTTCCGATTTTCTCTATGACTTCGTTTCTCTTTACGGAGAAAAGAAATGGGGCGTGTCGATGTACGACAGCCAAAATTCGCTGATCAACAACTATATCAATCCGATTATCGGAGATATGGAAGTACAGGCGGTGACGCCGCGCGTGGTGGACGGATACATTCAGACTTTACAAAAGACCGCTTCCGTTTCCACAAAGACGCGCAAGGCGACAACGACCTATGTCAGCAACCAGACCATCGAGAAGATCATAAAACTTCTGCGCTGTGCGTTCAAACAGGCGGTGCGGTGGGAGATCATCGGACGCAATCCCTTCGACAATGTGGTACTTCCGAAAACGGAGTACAAAAAGCGTGACATTTGGGACGCGGAGATGATCCGAACGGCTCTTGACAAGTGTATCGACAGCAAGCTCTATGTGGCAATGAACCTTTCATTTGCCTGCTCGCTCCGTATGGGTGAGATTTTGGGGTTGACCTGGGACAACGTACATATTTCCGAGGACGAGATCGCCGCGGACAACGCCTATGTCTATATCGACAAGGAACTGACGCGCGCCTCCAAACGGGCAATCGAGACGCTGGGCGAAAAGGATATCTACCATATCTTCACGCCGCTTCTGCCGAACACAAGCACCCGTATCATTCTGAAAAAGCCGAAAACCGATTCCAGTATCCGCAAGGTATGGCTACCGAAAACGCTTGCCTATATCCTCTGCGAATGGAAGAAGGCGCAGGACGAGATACGGAACTTTCTCGGTGACGAATATCAGGACTACAATCTTGTTATCTCGCTCCCGAACGGGCGGCCTTGTGAGGACCGTGTGATCCTCAAAGAGTTTGCAAAGCTCCGAGAGGACGCAGGACTGCCGAAAGTGGTCTTTCACTCCCTCCGTCATTCCAGTACGACTTACAAGCTGAAACTCAACCACGGCGACCTGAAAGCCACACAGGGCGACACGGGACACGCGGAGATCGACATGATCACAAGCGTGTATGCGCATATCCTTGACGAGGATCGGAAGGTCAACGCGCAGAAATTCGAAACCGCGTTTTATTCCAATCCCGACCTGCACGACGTCCGTCCTCCGGCAGAGCCGAAGGAGCCGGCGCCGGCAACGCTGGATTTGGCAAGTCTTGTGGAGCAGCTTCAGAAGTCTCCCGAACTCGCAAGTGCGCTCGCGGCACTCATCGCCGCGCAGGGCACGGCAACAAAGACCGAAAAATCAAATTAGCAGACAAGCGATTTTGATTAGCAAACTTTTAGAAACCGTTCGAATCCAATTAGCAGGATATGCACTTCCGAACGCATAAAAACAAGCCCGTCAAAAATTTCGGATCGTTCGATTCCTTCAAATTTGACGAGCGAGAGAGAAAAAACAATGCCGTAAACCATCAAAAAACGGCTTACGGCAAGGGTTTTGGCGTTCCCGAGGTGATTCGAACACCCGACCTATCGCTTAGGAGGCGATCGCTCTATCCTGCTGAGCTACGGAAACGTATGCAACAATTATTCAGTTTTGAGCCATCGCAGGATTCGAACGACCTACCGCTTAGGAGGCGATCGCTCTATCCAACTGAGCTACGGAAACGTATGCAGGAATTATTCAGTTTTGAGCCTTCGCAGGATTCGAACGACCTACCGCGAAGGCGTCGATCGCTCTATCCAGCTGAGCTACGGAAACGTGCGGATGCGGCGCGGCGGACGCATGGCCACCGCGCCTCTCTGCGATTATACCACACTTTCAGCGTAATTTCAATACCTATCAACACAAAAAAGGATTTTATTATGTCGAATCGAAAAACAAGCCGGAAAATACTGCACATAATTTTCAGCGTCGCTTCCCTGCTCTGCGTGGCGTTCATCTGGAGCAACTCGCTCAAGGACGCCTCCGCGTCTGGCAGTGACAGCGGCCGGGTTCTTGCGTGGCTTAACAGTGTTCTCGAGTCAGTCGGGATATATCCGTTTCTGACGAGCCACATCGTCCGCAAAGCCGCGCATTTCTCCGAATTTGCGTTGCTTGGTGCGCTGTTAGCATCAACCTGCCTCACAGCCCGCCGCAGAATAAACCCGTGGTTTGTCGCCTCCCCGGCCTCCCTTGCAGTCGCCTGCGCGGATGAGCTGCTTCAGCTTCTCTCCCCCGGGCGCGCATGTCAGGTGTCCGACATGCTGCTTGACTTCTGCGGCGCCGTGACAGGCATCACTCTGGTATATCTGATATTCCGGCTGTTACTTACTCGAAATAAGCTGTCTGACGTAGCTGCGCGAAAGGACGATGGCCCCTCCATCACTTGAAAAGCCGCAGTTGTTCGAGATGGTCACGCGCGGCATCAGACGGTTGCGCTCCAGCCTGCCCTCAATCAGCTCTTCCATCTGCGCTTTGGTAGGCCACGTGCGGAGTCCCTCGGTCTGAATGAATACCGCGTTAAGACTCATTATGCACGACGCCGCCACGATAATATCAGCCAGCTGTCCCAGCACATCCGTCTCAAACAGGCTCATGGAATTTCTGCCCGCCGAAATTTCCTTGCCGCCGACGGCAACGCATACCTCTATGTCGCGGTTGACCGTAAGCAAGAGCACGTTGTCCGTTTTGAGACACTTGCTCAGGCAGTATCTCATCGACGCGCGCCGGCTGTCGATGACCATGTCGATCGGTATTCCCACGGCCTGACGGATGAAATCCTTCAGTCTTATCTCGTTGAATCCGGGATGGGAATCCATCACTGTATCGGTCTTTCTGTTGTAGCGTCCCGGCACTATGAGGCAGATAGCAAGATACTTGAACTTCTTGTTATCGAGCATGTGCTTTTTGACGCGGTGAAGAAACATTCTCAAATTGTCTCTGTAACTGAAATCGGCAATTTCGTGAAAACGGACTGTTTCGTGCGGCGTGCACTTGATGTCGTATGTCGTCATAACCATGTCGTACCCCGAAAGATCCAGCACGACAAACAGACGGTCCTCGGCCACCTTGATTTTCTCGACCTTGCGCCCGACTCCCTTTTTCTGATCCGTGTACGTTGCAAATACCCCGCAGTCAAGCAGGCTCTCAGCCGCTTTGCCGACAGTGACTGTGCTCAGTCCGGTTTCCGCCGATATAGCGGAACGTGTAAAACAATCGGCTCCGGTCACGGCGTCCAAAACAGCCATCACATTTTCTCTTCTCTTTGTTCCTGGCATATTCTACCTCCGATTATGTAAACCAAATATGGTGATGCAATTAACACCGCATATTATACAATATAGCGGGCGATTTGTCAACCCATTTTTTGGCACAATCTTTCGGAAAAATAATTTTTCTGAAAGAAATTTTTTAATATTATTGACAAGACGCTGAGTCATGTCGGAATATATGGAGCATTGGCCAAGTGGCGGGATTTCTGACTTGTGAATGTATAGATTTTTTGACTTTCGAAAAAAATTATGATATAATTTTGCCGAGGTGAATCTTTTTAAGAATTTTTTCGGTTATATATATTAAAAGTGAGGAGGTGATGTTATTTGTTCTGGGACGTAATCGAGCGGATACAGGACTATGTCCGCATGACAGTGCGACCTGCGTTGCGCAGTCTTTTCTCGTCAAAGAGCTTTTTCATTAGTATGCTGCTGGCCGTTTTTGTGCTTCAAACGCTGCTCTGCGTGATATGCTTTGCCGGCGTCAACAACACAAAAAATCAGAATGCCCTGCTTGAGGCCTGCACATCCTACATTGCCGGGCTCAATGTCGACGCGCGCGAGGCGCTCGCAGAACAGGTCAAGGTGCTGATGAACAGCGCCGGAATATTCGCGGGAGCTCTTATAATATGGTGGCTATGCGCGGTGACGGTCTATTACAGGCTTGCAACCGCCTCGGCGGAGCGCAACCGCTACCTGTGGGGCATGTACATGACCTTCGGCTCCGAGCGACGCAAGCTGCGGAAAATGCTCGGTGTGGACATGTTCCTGACGCTGTTTTGCAGCACGGTGCTCGGGCTTCCGACTGCGTTTTTCCTATGCCGCGCCTTCAGCGGTACCTTCCCCGGCTACCTGTCGACGGTGACGCTGATTGCCGTCGCCATATCGTTTGTAACGGTAAAGATATGCATAGTGCTAGAGGTCAGGTCAATCTCGTCGAATTCGTGCTCTGTGCTGCTCTCAGCCGAGGACACGGCCGGAAACGTAACCTCGCCGCGCGGCTCCGGATGGCTTACCGGCGGCTTCACACCCGCGCGATACGCGCTGACCGCATTTCTGCGCCTGCGCAAATATTACGCCCTGGTCGCACTTGCGGCGGCAGTTCCATGCGTCGTCTGGGTGTGCTGCATGACAGCTTCAACGAGCGAGACCGCCCGGCTGAGCTCTGACATAAACGAGTTCTCGCTGACGCTGTCGTCCGGCTTTGACAAGGATCAGCTTGACGACGAATATGTGCCGTATCTCGAGGCCCTGACCGGTGTCCGCTCGGCGCAGTACAAGGATAACTATCTGGCGTCCATGCTTGGAACGCACATGAAGCTCGAGCGTTCTGGCCTCACATCGACAGCATCTGCCGCCATTTTTCCGCCGACTTACGCGATTGGTGACATATGTATCGTCGATGCCTCCGATCCGTCGTTCCGTCTGAGCACGGGATATAACGCACATCCGGAGCGCGGCTGCGTGTCGATAATCTACCCAGAGAACTACACGGTTTTCGACTTCAGCGATCTGTTCGACACAACCGACAGCTCCGACGACAGCACACCGGGCGACGATTCTTCGTCATCGCTTGTTATAAATGAAGAGTACATAAAGCTTGCCGTATCGAAGCAGAACGGCAGCATCACCGTCGTGTCTGACGTTAACGCGTCGCTGCGAAGCATGGCGGCGAAGGAGTACGAATTCGTCGAGCTGCGCATACAGTCGGCCTTCCCGTCCCATGCGGAGACTATCAGCAACTATACGAATACTTCTTACACCAAAATCGCTCATCCCTATTTCGTGCTGAACCACGAGGACTACACCGCTATAACATCCCTGACGCAGCGCACCGAGCGCATCAGCACGGACGATTTCACCCTTGTTCCTGCGGCATACAGCAACGGCAGCTTCGATATTATCGTCAATCGACGCCTCGACGAGCTGCCGACCGAAGGCTGCTCAATATCCGTGAGCGGACAGGCGACAGTGAACGCCTCTGTCGACGGCAGGTACATCAGCTACGATTCAGAGCTCCAGCCGGTTGAGGAGACCGTCAAAAATGTCACACAGCCTGTCGAATTCTCGGAGATTTATGTGCTGAGCGCCAGGTACGACGGCGACAGAACCGTCATAACCGTCTCGCCGCGCGTCACTATCGGGCTTCATATGTTCCGCTACGGCCTCGTCATTTTCGGAAACTGCCTTGTTCTCGGCGCGCCGGACATTCAGAGCAACGACTGCGACGTCACGCACGATATCGCCTACTACAATGCGCGCAATTATTCGCGCCGCTTCTCTGTAAGCTATTCCGGACTGAGCCTCGGCTCAATGACACTGAATTACGCCACCGCACACCGTGCGGTTGATGTCGGAACGTTTGTAAGCTGCGACTCAAACCTGCTCACAAATCCGTCAAATCACGCCGCAGTGGCGCAGACATTCGCAATAAATGACTTCAGTCTCGCCTATTTCGATGAAATGGCAGCCGAGAAATACGGCATCGACATTCCCGAGCTTCGCAACGGCGAAGCTGTGATTCTTTACCCAAAGTTTCCGAATTTCCGTTACGATACCGGCGACAAAATCCGTCTCGCCATATCGCAACCGTTC
This sequence comes from uncultured Eubacteriales bacterium, assembly GCA_934401725.1. GTDB lineage: Bacteria > Bacillota > Clostridia > Oscillospirales > CAG-272 > UMGS1002. The sequence goes on from CAKRSS010000022.1 coordinate 7,900, forward strand.
TCATCGGACGAACCCATTATCGACGCCGTCACGCGGCTGCAAAAGCAGATTGAGGTGCTCGAATACAGGTATTCCGAGCTGACGGTAAAGTCGGTCGCCACGGTTACGGGGCTCAGCGAGGCCGTCGTGATTGTCACACGCGACGACTTTACTACCATCACCGGGCAGAGCTCGCCCTACACGCAGATAGATGTCCTGATCTCACCAAAAATAACGCTCGAACAATACGCAAACCTCAACAACTCGCTGAAAAAATGGATTGCCTCCGATCCCGAAAGGGCGGAAATCCAGCTCACATCGAGCAACAGCTTCATTGACATCACCCTGCGCCACTCGGCCGATTACAGCGCTTGGCTTAGACTGATTTCGTTGCTCGTGCCGTTCCTCATCTTCCCGCTGTGGTACTATCCGCAGACAATGATGATGGTGCGCCGTCGTCAGGACTACGTAATGCTCGACAATATCGGCAAATCCCGCCGCGATATACGGCGCATATTTCTGTTTGAATCTTTGCTCGTAGCTGGCGCAGCAGTTCTCGGAATAATAATTCTCTGCCCGTTAGGCGTGGCTATCTTCGGATTTGTGACAAAGTATTTTGAGCTTCCGCTGAGCTTCAGCCTACACCACTTCGCGTGGGGCTCGCTCGGACTTTCCGCTCTTATCGGGTGTGTGAGCGGCGCTGCCTCCGTCTGGATGGGACACTTTGCATACACGTCAAGGAGACCTATAAATGTCAATACTTAATGCAATTGATATAATTAAGCAGTTTACCGTAGCCGACAATGTGATAACCGCAGTGAACCGCGTAAATCTAAGCGTAGACGAGGGCGAATTCGTCGCCATAATCGGTGCGTCCGGCTCCGGAAAGAGCACGCTGATAAACATCTGCGGCGGCCTTGAGTCGCCGAACTCCGGAACCGTCATGCTCGGCGGCCAGGATCTCACACGCATGAAACACGACCAGCTGACCGAATTCCGCGGCAAAAACGTCGGATTCATCTTTCAGTCGCACAAGCTGATTCCCTATCTGACGGCGTATGAAAACATAATCCTACCGCTTAACGCCGCCGATCGTCGGCTCGACAAGCACACAGAGCGACTGAAGCTGCTCGTCGAAAGCCTCGACATCGGCGACAGACTGCACCATCTGCCCGGCGAGCTGTCCGGCGGACAGCAGCAGCGCGTGGCCATTGCGCGCGCTCTGATACACTATCCGCGCATAATTTTCGCCGATGAGCCGACCGGCAACCTCGACCGTCACAACGCCGACGAGGTGCTCGACCTCATGCTCTCGCTCAAGCGCGACCTCAACCAGACCATGGTCGTCGTCACGCACGACATGCTGATAGCCGAGCGCGCAGACCGCGTTTTTGTCATGACCGACGGCAACATCGCTCTCTATCGCAAGCCACGAAGCACCACATAACGCAAAGTCCGCCCGGCCCGCAATTGCGGACCGGGCGGCTATTTTCATATGTTATTTTATTGTTCGCTTTCCGGGATTTTATCATGTGCTCTGATTGTCGCGCACCGGAAGCAGCTTGCCCCGCCGCAGCGCGTAAAAGCCGTAGCCGATAACGTCGGCCAAAAACCAGCCGATGGGAATCGCCAGCCATATGCCGACCTCACCGATCACCGGCGCAAGTATGTAAGCGAGCGCAACGCGCGTACCGAGTGAGACCACTGTCAGCACAACAGACATACCCGGCCGCTCCACCGCACGATAGAAGCCGTAAAGCAGGAACAGGCAGCCGATTCCGACGTAAAACGCGCCCTCAATCCGCAGATACCTCACCCCCGACGCCAGCACCTCGACCTCCTTCGCTTTGACGAAAATGCGCATGAGCGGTTCGGCAAAGACAAACACAAGCGCCGACACCGCCGCAGAAAACGCAGCAGACAGCATGGTCGCGCGCCGCATTCCCCCGCGCAGACGGTCGGTCTTGCCTGCGCCGTAGTTCTGCGCGACAAAGGTCGAGTAGGCGTTGCCGAAGTCCTGAACCGGGAGGTAGGCGAACGAGTCGATTTTGACCGCGGCCGCAAACGCCGCCATAGTCACCGCGCCGAAACTGTCGACAAGGCGCTGGATAAGCAGAATTCCGAAGTTCATGGCCGACTGCTGGACACATGTTAGCAGCGAGAGATCGCATATCTCACCGAGAATTTTACGGTTGAAGCGCAGGTGACACCGCTTTGGAAGCAGGTCGCGACACTTAACGAGCGTGTAGATCAAAAGCCCAACGCAAGACACGTACTGCGCAATCACGGTCGCGATTGCCGCCCCCTCGATTCCGAGGTTGAAGACGAGCACAAACAGCAGATCAAGTCCGATATTGAGCAGCGCCGCCGCGCCGAGAAACCAGAGCGGTGTCACCGAGTTGCCCACCGCGCGCAAAAGGCACGACAGAAAGTTATACAGCGAGGTCGCGACAAGTCCCGCGAAAATAATAACGAGGTAGCCGCGCATACCGCCGTACAGCTCATCCGGAATTTTCAGAAAGCGTAGTATCGGGTCGATCATGAGGTATACCGATATGTTTATGACAACCGTCGCCGTCATTATCAGACCAAAGGCATGCACGATGGCACTTTTCAGGCTGTCGCGGTCGTTTTTACCGAGGTATATTGAGAAAAGCGCGCCCGCGCCCATTGAAAGGCCGAGAAAAACCGACGTCAGGAAAGTCATGAGTGTGTACGCCGAGCCGACCGCCGCAAGCGCGTCGCGTCCGAGCGCCTGCCCGACTATCAGCGTGTCTGCGATATTGTACAGCTGCTGAAGCAGGTTGCCGACCATCATAGGCAGGGCAAAAAGCACAAGTCCGCGGGTAATGCTCCCGCGCGTCAGATCACGATACATATTTCACCTTGATCTTGATTTTTATATTCGCCGTCCCGCGGCAAATTAAAAATCCTGCACGGCAGTGCAGGATTTCATGGAGCTGGTGATGGGACTCGAACCCATGACCTGTTGATTACGAATCAACTGCTCTACCAACTGAGCCACACCAGCAACAGACAGTATTATACCACAGCTTTTCAGAAAATGCAATATGATTTTTGCATTTTTACGAAAAAAATTATTTGTTAGTTTGTTCGCGTGAAATAACAGCACTGGCATCAAACAAAATTATAACCGATTCTGTTTTTTGGTGCACACATTTCTACACATTTTAAATTTGAGTGTGATTTTGGTAATTTTGTTGACAATACCATTTCAATGTGATATAATAAGTAACGGGAGGTGTTGCCGCTGCGCTTGTTTTTTAAAAATATGTAAATAAGCCTACCAACTCATCTTTTTAAATTGGAGGATTTATGAGAAAATCAAAGAGACACATCATAGCAATGTTTTTGACATTAGTCTTAGTTGTTACATGCTCAACCAGCTTTCAGGGAGCATCTGCCTCGAATGATACCATCACAACGTCCGCCGAGATCAGACAAATAACAAAAATATATAAATCCGTGAAGTTTGTCGAATACGATGAATTAATATCAAAAGGCGCCAAAATCGACGACGGCATGACAGTTATATGCGGTAACAATATCGATACCCGAAAATTGTTCTCTGCTTCAGGTGCCGAGAACACCACCAGCGCCAAAGCACAAAACTTAGCGGAACCCGATCCGATGCAAAACACCTACATGGCTATATGCATGAAACACGGCGGCAGAGTCGATGTACAATATGTAAGCGTATCAAGAGGCGACTGCGTCGACAGCGCTTGCATAGACGCATTCATAAATTCACAGCTTGCAGAAAACAACCTGTCAGGCAGAATAAATCGCTTTATCAGCGACCAGATCACCGATTCAACCTCTGCGTATAATTCAGGTACAATTTCCACACAGGCAAGCCCTTCGACAAGGGTCGTACTCAATGTAAAGGACACAAACTACCATATTGACAACTATGTTCTTGCATCCGGCAGAGCCTACCCGCTGCTGATGTACAGAAAGGATATAACCTATCAGGCTCTGATTGTAGCAAATGAGCTCGAGGATGATCTTTACGTCGTCGTGGCATTCGTCAATGTAACTCCCGGAACTAAAATCAGTTCATTCACGCAGGATGAGCTAAACTCAATAGAAGGTGCATCCCTGTATAACCGCACATACGGCAACGCCATTGCAATAAAAGGAATCCGCACAATTTTTGAGGACAAATTTCCGGACGTCGATTACTTTATTCACATGTCTCCGAACTCAGGCCTTACCAATATCAACAATAAGACCATATCCGTATCGCTTGGTCTTTCCCCCTCAGTGTCCGTCTCATTCGACGTTGTGACTGATTCGCTGTCCAGAATAGACATGACCACAAGCTTTGAGGCACGAGGCAAGTGCACCGTTCAATTTGAGGCCTTTAAAATTCTGGTGGGAAGCCCATGTATATCAACCGACCCGTTCTCGTATACCGCAGGCGTGTATATGTATAGCGGTGGCAACGTGCTATATACAACTGCCGCCACTGATATTCTTTACTACTTCCAGCCAAGCGGTCCTGACTCAGCCGTGTGGTCTGGTTCTTTAAGGGAGTTATATTATGAAAACAACTAAATTACGCAGTGTTCCGCTCTATTCGGTTGCATACGGCGTAATTATTACCGCAGTTTCATACCTGTTTGCCGGAGTTCAGGCGCTTCCGATTGCGCTATGCTTTATACTGCCGCTTCCGGTAATGTTCAAAGCGCTGTTTACACCACAAGCCGAAGCACTCACACCGGCGGAGCTTTATCGGACGTTTGCGGTTTCGGTTCCTGCGACTGTGCTTTTATCCGACCTTGTCTGGGTAGCGTTTGTTTCGTTGAAGCTCTCGCCAAGCGCACTGATTTATGTCGGAGTCGAAGACTACGTGGTTCTTCCGCTCGCGCTGGCATTGATGTCAAACGCAATAATTATACCGGTTATGCTCAGCAGGCGGTTGACAAACGTCTTCTCGATTATCTTTTGTGCATTTATCGCTACCGTTGAGATGGCATTGATGTTTGCGTGGTCATACCTCAATATTTCCGTTTTTATTATTCTCAGCATAGCCGCCGCCATGTTCGCTATTGGGTGCGCAGTGGCGATTTCGCGTTACAGGTATTCTAAAGAAGTGGAAAACTGACTTCTCAAAAATTTCGAAATCCTCCGAGGTGATGCTTCTGCATCACCTCATTTTTCTCTTGCAATACACGAGTACATGGTGTATAATATTTTCATCAAGGCTTCACTGCGTAATTCCGATGGTGCGATTGCGTAGTGATGCCTCAAATTCAAAGGACGCAACATGAACAATCTGAACATAGTTTTACACCAGCCCGAGATACCGCAAAATACCGGCAACATCGCGCGCACATGCGCCGTCACCGGGGCGGCGCTGCACATCATTCGCCCAATGGGCTTTACCATCGACGACACCAAGCTAAAGCGTGCCGGTCTCGACTACTGGCACGCGCTTGACATAACATATTACGACAGCCTCGATGACTTTTTCTCGCGCAATCCGGCATCACAGGTGTATTATTTTTCGACCAAAGCGCCGCAAAAATACACCGATGTGATCTATCCTTCACCCGTTTACCTAATGTTCGGCAAGGAGACCGCCGGACTTCCCGAGGAGCTGCTGCACGCAAACCCGGAGCACTCCGTCCGCATTCCCATGCGCGACACGCTGCGCAGCCTCAACCTCTCAAACTCGGTGGCAATCGCCGCCTATGAGGTGCTGAGGCAGAATGATTTCGAAGGTCTGCTAACCACAGGAGAGCTTACATCCTACTCGTGGGAGGGCGCTTAAGAACACAATGATGACGTGCGCTTATCGCCGCCATGATTGACTCTAAACCACAAAAGCAAAATCCCCGCCACGTGGCGGGGATTTTGCTTTTCAAATTGACTTTACGCGCGAAATTACTCGGCGTTCTTCTTGTTCACGTAGATTTCGATGGCGTCGCCGTCCTGAACCTCGTACTCAGCCATGGACTTGGAGCCGTCTCTGCCGTTGACTCTGTACCACCAGTATGTGTAATACTGAACGACAGTGTCACCGTTCTCCGCGGTTCCGGTCACTTCGCCGACCTCGATGGAGCCGATGCCAAGAAGCGTCTTGTACTCGTCGTACTTAGCCTCGATTTCCTCGTCGATGTAGAGGTAATCATCAAGCACGGAAATAAGACTTGCACTCTTACCGATGTAGGTGTACTTGTCGGTGGAGTAAACAGTCTCACCGTTCACATCGATGACCTTGATGCTGACATTGAGTGTAACGTTCGCGCTGTTGCTGCTGTCAGAAGTACCCTCAGAGTCGCCGTCCCCGCCATTGTCGCAAGCGACAAAGCAGAACATCAACATAAGCATCGCCAGTCCGGCGGCAAGAATTTTCACAAATTTCATTTTCAAATCAGCCTCCGATTAGAATTTACGAGTATAGTATACAACAACTCTCGGGGAATGTCAAGCAGAATATGTGATTTTTGCTCAACTTTTCGTTTTGCGTTACCTCGGATTTCCAAATAAAAAGCACGGCGGCAGGGTTTTGCTAAATACGCCCCTGCCGCCATGCTTCTCTTCGTCATTCCTCGCCGTTATGCCTCGAGCAACCGCGGTTGTACTGCACAGCACCGCGCGAGATTCCGCACCACGTCTCTTCCGGCAGCATCCCGGCAAAAAAAGCCTCGCCGACGTTATGCGACGCTTTAATCCCCGGTGTCAACCGCCGCCACACGTACTGCGCGTCGGTCACGTAAATCTGCATCGGGAAGCTGCGCCGAACCTGTATCATGCCGACCTTGGAGATGCCGCCAGCCGGGCACTCGTCCGTCGCGACGCCTCCGCCGACCACATCGTAGTCCACCAGCGTGTGGCAATCGCAAAACGTCGTGGGCTCGGTTCCGGGAGCGTAATAACAGACGACGCCGCGGTTGCCGCGCGCGTCGCTCTGGCAGGCGGACGTGAGCAGCTTTCCTGAATCCGCACACACGCGGCGCGAAGTGAGTCCGGCGGAAAAGCTGAATTCCCTTTTCGCACCGTCATCAGACAGATAGTTCTCGTGCAGCGCCGTCATAACCTCGTCCCAAACGTCAAGGCAGGGGTTGCCGGACACTCCCGTCATGCTCTTGGGGTATTCATAGCCGCACCAGACGCCGCCGAGCAGGTATGGCGTGTAGCCGATGAACCATTTGTCGCAGTTGTCCTGCGTCGTACCGGTCTTGCCCGCAACGTCGATGCGCCGGTCGAGCGTGATTGAAGCGGCCGTTCCCGAGGAGACAACGTTCTGAAGCATGACCGTCGTCAACGCAGCGGTTGAGGGAGACAGCGCCTCAGTCCGGAGGCTATCACGCTCGAGCAGTACGTTGCCGCGAGAGTCAGTAACCTTGTAGTAGGAGCGCGGGGCGCTGTAAATCCCGTCATTGGCAAGCGCCGTGTACGCTCCCGTCATTTCGCGGACTGTCACGCCGTAGTTCTGCTGACCGAGCGCCAGCGCCGCGATTCCGCGGTCGGTCACGACACTTCCATCCGCCATAGTCAGGGACGAGATCAGGCTACGCATACCGACCTTATTATATAGAAAATCAAAAGAAGCGTTCACCCCAAGCTGTTCAAGTATTCGTACGGTAACAGTGTTCACCGAGTCGCGCACGGCGACAGTCACATTTGTAAGCCCACGGTAGACGTTCGGTGAGTTGCGCGGCCACGGCGTGTAGCCGGAATCGGTTTTGTTGAACAGCACCGGAACGTCATCGTACACGGAGCCCGTGGTTATCAGCCCCGCCTCAAGCGCCGGCGCGTAGACAGACAGCGGCTTTATAACCGACCCGGACGGGCGGCAGGTCTGAGTCGCGTAGTTCTGTACACGGTCGCCCTTCTTCTCGCCGACGGCTCCCGCCACGGCCAGTATATCACCGCTCCGGGGATCGATAATTATCATAGATGCCTGAAACGCGTTGTCATCGCTGCCCGACGGGAAGCGTGAGCTGTCGGCGAAATACTCCTCGAGAAAGCACTGCATTTCGATGTCGACCGCGGTGTATACGCGCAGCGCGCCAGAGTATATAAGCACAGACGCACTCTGCGGAGTGTAGCCGTATTGCTCGCAAAGGTCGCTTATCACGTCCTCCATCACCATGTCGGTATACCAGCTGTTGACATTCTGCACGCTCTGACGTATCGTGGTGTCAAGCGTCAGCTCCTCGGCAACCGCAGCAGCGTGAGACTCCTCGTCAATGTAGCCCTGCTCGAGCATCTGATCGAGTATAATATTTCTGCGCGCGAGGTTGTTTTCCGGGTGACGTATGGGGTCGTAGTAGGACGGGTTGTTGGTGATTGCCGCGATGGTAGCGCATTCGGCGAGCGTCAGCTCGGAGACGTCCTTTGAAAAATAGGTGTTCGCAGCCGCCTGCACGCCAATACAGCCGCGCGACAGGTTTATTATATTAAGGTAGAGCTCGATTATCTGCTCCTTGGTCATGCAACGCTCGAGGTACTTCGCCCATATCATTTCCTGAATCTTGCGGTGTGTCGTCGCGTCACGCTCACCGGTGATGTTTTTTATGAGCTGCTGCGTTATAGTCGAGCCGCCGAAGCTGGTGCTGTCGTGCAACAGATAATTTGACGCGGCGTGCGCCGTCCGCTTCCAATCGACGCCGCTGTGACGCCAGAAGCGCTTGTCCTCGATGGCGACAAAGGCGTCAATCAACTGGCGCGGCAGCTTTTCGTAGTCCATATAAATACAGCTGCCGCCCTCAAGCCGCTCGGATGTAAGCTCAACCGCGCTGCCATTTTCGTCATAATAATATAGCTTTGTCGTACCGCCACGCGCGCTGGCCTCGAAAAGCGTCAGGTCAAGCTCGGACGAATAGTTTTTTTCTATATACGCCCCCATCACCACACCGCAGACAAGCACCGTCAGCATAATAACAATACCTGCAATCGCCGCCACGCTCCAGAATATCCGCCAACGGCGGCTCATTTGTTTTTTCATCAGTCTCTCCTCCCGTGCCAACTATGCTTATTATTGACATTATCTACGCATATAAACCCACGCTCATGCAAATAATAATGGCACAATTGGTCAAAGAAAGGCAGTCAGGTTATGGAAAACAACAAAAATGCGCTCATAGCGGTCATGACGGTGGCAATCGTCGCGATGGTGCTGTCGGTGGCAACGCTGGCCGTGTCACTGAGCATTCAGGGACGGCTCGAGGACGTGAGAGACAACACCTCCGAACTCTCTGCGCGGCTTTCGGCAAGCGTGGCAACAAGCTCTGACACGAGGTTTCTTCTCAAAGAATACAACGGCGTCATAGGCGTTTTCGACGACACCGGCGTGCTCACCGACATCATCGACGTTGACATAAAAAGCCTGCCCGAAGCAGACCGCGTCATGCTTGGGGCAGGCATATGGGCAATGTCTCGCCGCGAACTCGCGGCGCTGATCGAAGACTACACCGGCTGATCAGGTGCGAAATACGACGTTCTCATCGCCGAGCAGCCCACGTAGCTCGTCAAGCAGAAACGGGCTCACCGACATGCCGTGCTGCTGTGTACGGTAGGTGGATGTGGAGCTGTCGTAAATCGTCACAGGGATCATACCCTGAAAAAGCTCAATCAAATTAAGACACTTTTTATATTTTTGTGACTCTGTATCCGGCACGCGCAGGAAAAGTCTTGGGGCACGCTTTGCGGCTTCTGCTTTGGCTGCGTCTGCCGGATTTTGCGTTACAGTCTGACGCGGGGATCTCCCTCGCTTCTCTCCCTCGCCCGCAAGGCGGGCGTAGTAATCAGCCGAGCCGGGAATGGGAGCCGAGGCAGTGGAGGTAGTGGGAGTCGGTGCTTCCGACGCTTCCATGTGCAGCTTATTTTGAGGCGTGCCCGGATGCGCAGCTTCCGCTTCCGCGGAGCCGCTACATTCGGATACATCCACACCTGCAACCGACTGTGCCTGACACTTCCCTGCCTCGAAGCCATCCTTATCAAAAATCGCGTTTTCAACAAGCGCCGCCATAGTCGACACTATTACGCGCGGCACCTCGCCCTCGCGCAGCTGAAGCCTGCCGTCGATAAAAACGGGGCTGTCCTCGAAAATGAGCTGGCGGTAGCTTTGATAAACCTTCGGAAAAACAATGCACTCAACCGAGCCGTAGCCGTCCCCGAGCGTGATGAAGGCCATTCGCTCCTCTTTTTTAGTGGTTTTCGCGTTGATTCCGGCGATAATCCCGGCAACGCGAACCGCCGCACCGTCGTCAAGTAGCGAGTCGGCGTCTTCGGACGTGCAAAGCGATATATCCGTCAGCTGCGTGACGTTTAGCGACGTGACACAGTGCGTATAGCTGTCCATCGGGTGGCCGGAAAAGTACATACCGGCCATTTCCTTTTCCATCAGCAACTTTTCTCTCAACGTAAGCTCGGGAATATCGGGGTATTTGAACGACGTCTCGGGCTTATCGGAGGTCATCGAGAACATATCAAGCTGCCCGATAACGTTGTTGCGCCGCCGCTCGGCCTCGGCGTCAAATACCGTCTCGCACGACGCCAGCAGTCGGCTGCGCGGCACCCCCATTTTATCAAAAGCACCCGCTTTGATAAGCGATTCAAGCTGTCTTTTATTGAGCTGGCAGTCTGCCATTCGCCGCACAAAATCTTCAAAGGACGAGAAATCTCCCACGCCGCGCTGCTTTGTCACTCCGTCGGCAAACTGACGGCTGATGTTCTTCAGCGCGAGCAGTCCGAAAACTATATCGTCACCGCTGACGTGAAAATCCGCCATACTGCGGTTGACGTCCGGCGCCAGCACTCTTATTCCGAGCTTGCCGCACTCGGCGATGTAGCCCGCCATTTTGGGCATGTTTCCGAGTACGGAATTCAACAGCGCCGCGAAATATTCGCGCGGATGATGCGCCTTGAGGTAGGCCGTTCGGTAGGATATGATGGAATAGGCGACGGCGTGTCCTTTTTTGAAGGCATAGTTTGCGAATGAGGCCATGCTGTCGAAGAGCTCGGTCGCCACGTCCTCGGGGATACCGTGCTCACCCGCGCCGCTCACAAATCCCTGACGCTCCGCCTCCATCACGTCCGCCTTTTTCTTGGACATGGCGCGGCGCACAATGTCGGCGTGCCCGTAGGTATAGCCCGCGAGGTCACGGAAAATGCTGAGCACCTGCTCCTGATAAATTATGCAGCCGTAAGTCGGCGCGAGAATAGGCTCGAGCAGCGGGTGCGCGTAATGAATTTTATCGGGATGGTGCCGCCCCTCAATAAAGCGCGGAATTGAATCCATGGGACCGGGACGGTAGAGCGCGAGCGCCGCGAAAATATCATCGATACAGTCTGGGCGCAGCGAGCTTAACATCTGCCGCATTCCCGCCGACTCAAGCTGAAAGACTCCCGATGTGTTTCCGGCGGAAATCAGCGCAAACGTCGCGCTGTCGTCGAGCGGTATGCGCCGGACGTCAAAATCGGGGTCACGCTCGCGTATCTGACGCTCGGCGTCATCGATTATTGTAAGATAACGCAGTCCGAGGAAGTCAAATTTCAATAATCCGAGCTTCGAAATCGTGTCCATATCGTACTGTGTGATGGCGACTCCGTTACTCTGCGCCTGTGGGACGTAATTTGTCACGGGCGCGTCGGTTATGACGACACCGGCCGCGTGCACCGACACGTTGCGCGGCATTCCCTCAAGCGCCATGGCCGTGTCGACCAGACGCCGCACGTTTTCGGACGAGTCATACAGCTGCCTCAGGTCGGGCAGGCGCAGCGCCTCAGCAATCGTGACATTCAGCTCGTGCGGTATAGCGCGCGCGACCGCGTCAACATCGGAATACGACATTCCGAGCGCGCGTCCCGTGTCGCGCACGGCGGCTCTGGCCGCCATGGTACCGAAGGTGATTATCTGAGAGACGTGGTCGTCGCCGTATTTGTCAATGACGTGCTCTATAACCTCGCCGCGACGGTTGTAGCAGAAGTCCACATCAATATCCGGCATACTGACACGCTCCGGATTTAAGAACATCTCAAAAAGCAGCCCGAACCGGATAGGGTCGACATCCGTAATCCCAAGGCAGTACGCCACAAGGCTTCCCGCGCCCGAGCCTCGTCCGGGTCCCACGGGAATCGAGCGCGATTTCGCGTAGTTAACGTAGTCCTGAACTATCAAAAAATAGTCCGAATAGCCCATCTCGCGTATCACGGACAGCTCATATTCTATTCGGTCGTCATATTCTTTTTCGTTATTGTGATATACAATGTCTCCATTCTCCACACGTCTTGAAAGTCCGGTGTGGGCCATGGAGCTCATCGCATCGTCCGCCGATTTCCCGGCGGGACACCTGAATTTCGGCAGGTACAGTCGTGAAAAATCGAATTCAAGCGAGCATCTCTCGGCGATTTTCACCGTGTTCGCAAGCGCTCCCTCGTACCGTCCGAAAAGCATTCGCATCTCGTCGGTGGTTTTGTAGTAATATTCGTCGTTTTCGAAGCCGAGCGGGCGACCGTCCGTTATAACGCGGTTGGTCTGTATGCAAAGCAGCGTCGCCTGTATCGTGGCGTCACTGCGGCGAAGGTAGTGGCAATCGTTGGTCGCGACAACGGGCAGCCCACAGCGATCAGCGAGCGCCGCAAGCTCGGGCAAAAGCCGGACTTCCTCGGGCGTGCCGTGATTCTGAAGCTCGATATAGAAGTTATCGCGCCCGAAAATCTCGGCAAGCTCCGCCGCGCGACGGTCGGCCTCAGCGGGATCCCCGCGCAAAAGTGCCTGTGGAACCGCCCCCGAAAGACACGCCGACAGAGCAATAAGTCCCTCATGGTGCTCGCGCAACAGCTCAAGGTCGACGCGCGGGCGCGAGTAAAAGCCCTCCGAAAAGCCTTTTGATACAAGGTAAATCAGGTTGCGGTACCCTGTATCGTTTTCGCACAGCAGCACGAGGTGCTGGACCTTTCCCTGCCGCCCCGGCGTCTTTGTGAACCGCGACTCGGGTGAGACGTACACCTCGCACCCGATAATCGGCTTGACCCCCGCCGAGCGGCAGGCGTTGTAAAAGGCGATAGCACCGTACATCACGCCATGGTCGGTGATTGCCACCGCATCATGGCCGCACTCAAGCGCCCTTGCCGGGATGTCGTCGATGCGGCAGGCGCCGTCAAGGAGGCTATATTCGCTGTGTAGATGAAGATGCACAAAATCGCCCATTTTACAATTCCTCTATCACATTCAAAGTGTTTTTTCGTATTTTTCGAGTATTTTTGCTAATCTGTGATTAAGTCCCGACTTGGTAATCGGCGGGGCATGCAGTGCTGCAAGCTCTGTCAGCGACGCGCCGGGGTTCTCGCAACGCAGGCGCGCAGTCAACTGAACGTCCTCCGGCAGCGTGCATAGCAGTCCCGACGACGAAAGCGCGTTTATAGCCGCAATCTGTTTTCTCGACGCCTCAACCGCCTTGGATATGTTCTTCGCGACGCAGTTTGTCGCGCGGTTTTCGTCGTTGCGTATGGTGCGCTCAATTTTGCTGTTCATCAGGGTAAACGCCGAGGACGTCGCCCCGGTGCTGACAAGCAGCGCCTCGATACTCTCGCTCGACTTGAAATAAAGCCCCACGCCGCGCGGTCTGTCGACCACTCCGGGCGAGCAGTTGAGCTCATCGAGCGCGGCGCGCACCACGCGTGCACGTATGGCATCGCACAGAAGCAGTTCGGCATGATAGTCCGCCGCGCCAGGACTGTTGATCGTCCCGCAGGCGAGAAACACGCCGCGCAGAAACGCCGACATACAGTGCTCGCACACAACCGCCGGGCGGTAGTCCGCTGTCACGTCGAGCGCGCGCGGCAATGTCCAGATAGCGCCGCGTCCGCTGCGGCGCATATCAACGCCTCCACGGCGAAAGCGTTCACGCAGCGTCTTGTCGATAAAGTCAGCCACAGTGTCGTCGCACACCGTGACCGCGAGTGTTGCGCCTGTGTCGGTCGGAACCGCGCACAGAGCGAGCCCCTCGCCGGCCATCCTCCGGCAGCAGGACGACCGCATCGCCACCGCCGCCAGCTCGTTTTTAACATCCATCGTAAAAGACATCAGCGTATATACCTTATCTCACATTCCGGCACAAAACCGTATTTTTCAGCAATCACATTTTGAATGTGTGACACCAATGCCAGCACATCCGCCGAGCTTGCCTCGCCTCGGTTGACTATGAACCCGGCATGCTTCTCCGATACCTGCGCCCCACCGATACGGCAGCCCTTGAGCTCGCATTCCTCTATCAGCTTGCCCATAAAGTACCCCTCACGGCGTTTGAATACACTGCCCGCGCTCGGGTATTCCAGCGGCTGCTTTTCGCGGCGGCTTGCGCGGTTCTGTTCCATGGCGGCACGTATGTCGCGCGCGTTTCCGGGGGTGAGGCTGAGCGTCGCGTCGAGAACAACCAGCCCAGGATTCTCCATAAAAACGCTGTGCCGATAGCTCATCTCCAGTGCGTCGCCACAAAGCTCCAGTGTCTCGCCTGTGCGCATGTCAAAACAGCTGACCACAGGGCCAAGCGCCGACATTTCCGAGCCGTACGCCCCCGCGTTCATAAACACGGCTCCGCCGCACGTGCCGGGAATTCCGTAGGCAAACTCGAGTCCCGACAGTCCCGCGCGCTCGGCTGCCAGTGCCATGGCTGAGCAGGAAGCGCCGCACTCGGCGCGTAGCCGTCCGTCCGCGACAGAAACACGGCGCATCCCCGTCGTCACAACGATAACTCCGTCATAACCCGCGTCGTCAAACAGCAGATTGCTGCCGTAGCCCATCACCATGCGACGCACGTCCGTGCCTCGCAGGCCGCGCAGAACAGTCGTCAGCTGCTCGGTATCCGACGGAAATAACATAAGCGCCGCCGCCCCGCCTATGCGGAAGGTGCAGTGCTCAGAAAGCGCCTCGCCGGTCGCACAGACAACGCCGAGATTGTCGAATAATGTTCTCAATTCAATAATAGTATTGTTATTATGGCTCATAATATATTATTTTGTGATGTCATAAAGTTTGTCAAGATTGCCGATAATGTAGTCAAGTTTCATATCCTGCGGTGCCGGAAGCCCCTTCGGATTGAACCAGCAGACATCGATTCCCGCATTGATACCGCCGCGCATGTCGGATGTCAGCGAGTCTCCGATGACAAGCGACTTTGAGGCGTCAAAATTGGGAATTCCGCGTTTGACTGCGTCAAAATAACACGGTGCGGGCTTGTCGATGCCTATCTCGTCCGAGATAAACAGCCCCGAGAAAAGCGGATAAAGCGGTGTCGGCATAAAGCGCCCGCGCTGTATTTTGACAAAGCCGTTGGTTATAAGGTAGAGGCGGCAGGTTTTTGAAAGACTTGTGCAGACCTCGAGCGCGTTCCCGAGTATGTAGGACTTTGTCGCAAGCTCCTCCGGGTATCTGTCAGCAACCGCCGCGGCATCGTAATCAAAGCCGTATTTCTCGGCCAACATCGAAAAGCGGCGCACCTTGAGGTCGTCCTTCTTTATCTCGCCGCGCTCAAGCAGCTTCCAGAGACTGTCGTTTATGGCCGAATACGACGCGACGATCTCGTCGTCAGCGGCAACTCCAAAGGCCGCGAGCGAAGCGATGACTGCCTCACGCTCGGAGCGCTCAAAGTCAAGGAGTGTGCCGTCGGCATCAAAAAGCAGGGTATCGTATCTCATAACATCATCCTTTCGTACGTTTCGTATTTATTATACATTATTCCGGCCGTCTTTTCAACAGTTTCTTCAATAAAAGCGCCCGCAACTCTTGAATTTATCAGAACAATATTGTATAATATTATATTATGACTCTCCGCAGCATCGTGCCGGAGACACAAGCGAGGTGGACATCTTGAAGATAATCGGCCTGACCGGCCCCAGCGGCAGCGGAAAGGGCTATGTATGCAAAATACTTGCCGCCCACGGGATCCCCTCTGTTGACACGGACGCGGTTTATCACGCCCTGCTCTGCCCGCCGTCTGCCTGTCTCGACGAGCTACGCTCGACTTTCGGCGACGGCGTGATTACCGCCGAAGGCACGCTCAATCGCCGCGCGCTCGCCGCAATCGTTTTTTCGGACAAGCACCGGCTCGCACAGCTAAACGCTGTCACTCACAAGTATATTCTCGCGCGCACCGATGTGCTTCTGGAGGACTTCCGCAGGCGGGGGGCGCCTGCCGCCGTTGTCGATGCCCCCGCGCTTTTTGAGTCGGGCTACGACGCGCACTGCGACTTTGTAATAGCCGTCACGGCCGACCGTAGCGTTCGCCTCGGCCGAATAATGGCACGCGACGGGCTTACAGAGGACGCCGCCTCCCATCGGATCGACGGACAGCCGACGGATGATTTCTACACCTCACGGGCAAAATATACCGTTCAGAATAACGGGGACAACGACAAGTTGGCCGTCGAGCTGCGCTGTATCATGTCACAGGAGAATATTTTGTATGCAGCAAACACTTAAAAACCGTCGTTTTGTGATTGGTGCAGTGCTCCTGACAGCCCTCGTTGTAGGGATAATATGTGAGACAATACACCTCGCCTACCGCCGTGCGGCATACCCGCGCGAGTACAGCGAATTCGTCAGCGCCAGCGCCTCCGAGTTCGGCGTGCCCGAGGCGGTGATATACGCGACCATCAAGACCGAGAGCGGATTTGACGCCGACGCCGTGTCATACGCGGGCGCGGTCGGGCTCATGCAGCTCATGCCCGCGACATTCCGCTGGCTTACCGACGACATGCTTCGCGAAGGCCTCGACGACTCGCGCATTTCCGATCCTGCGACCAATATCCGCTACGGAACCTACATGCTCTCGTGGCTGTACGGCATTTACGGCAACTGGGAAACCGTTTTTGCAGCCTACAACGCCGGTGTCGGCAACGTCAACAAGTGGCTCGGCGACCCGCGGTATTCGTTTGCCGGACACCTGACCAAGATACCGTTTGAGGAGACGCGCAAATACGTCAGGCGCCAGAAGGACAACGTCCGCATGTACGAACGGCTGTACTACTGATGCCATAAACACGAAAATTTTATTATTGCAAGGAGACTTGATAAATGGACACAACCAAGCTGAAGGAACAGCTCTTTTACTCAAAGAAAAACGTTTTCGAGACTGCCGACGCCGAGCCGGCATATGAATACGCCCGCGACTACATGCGTTTTCTCGACGCCGCAAAGACCGAGCGCGAGGCCGTCCGCGAGGGCATACGCATGGCGGAAGCCGCCGGATTCACCGCGTGGGAGCTTGGCGAAAAGCTGAGCGTCGGCGACAAGAAGTACTTCAACAACCGCGGCAAGAACCTGTTTCTCTTCACCGTCGGGCGCGAGCCGCTCGAGGAGGGCATCCGCATCGCTGCCGCGCATATAGACTCGCCCCGTCTCGACCTCAAGCAGTGTCCCGTCTATGAGGACGGCGGCATGGGCTTCTTCAAAACTCACTACTACGGCGGAATCCGCAAGTATCAGTGGGTTGCAACGCCTCTGGCGCTACACGGTGTGGTCGTCAAGGCTGACGGCGAGCGCGTAGAAATCCTCATCGGCGAAGACGACAACGATCCCATCTTCTATATCAACGACCTGCTCCCCCACCTCGGCGCAGAGCAGAACAAAAAACCTCTCTCCGAGGCTATCCCAGGCGAAAAGCTCAATGTGCTGGCCGGAAGCCGTCCGTGCGGCGAGGGTCAGGACGCGATAAAGCTCAACATTCTGCGCCTGCTCAACGAAAAGTACGGCATCACCGAGGAGGATTTCCTGTCGGCTGAGCTGTCAGCCGTGCCCGCCGCAAAGGCGCGCGACGTCGGACTTGACCGCTCGCTCATCGGCGCTTACGGTCACGACGACCGTGTCTGCGCTTACCCTGCGCTGACCGCCATCATCGACAACAAGGACTCCGAGCACACTCTCATGTGCATTCTCGCCGACAAAGAGGAAATAGGCAGCGAGGGCATCACCGGCATGAAGTGCGACGTCATGGAGGACATCATAAACGCCATCTCCGCCGCCAAGGGCGCAAATCCCGCCGTTGTCCGCGCGCACTCGCGCTGCCTCTCTGCTGACGTTTCCGCGGCGTACGACCCCAACTTTGCCGAAGTTTACGAGAAGCGCAACTCCTCTCTCATCAATTGCGGCGTGGTACTGTGCAAGTACACCGGTGCGCGCGGCAAGAGCAGCACAAACGACGCCTCCGCTGAGTACATCGGCTGGCTGCGCGGTATCATGGCGCGCGACAACGTCGTGTGGCAGACGGGAGAGCTTGGCAAGGTCGACGCAGGCGGCGGCGGAACTGTCGCTATGTTCATCGCAAAGCACAACATTGAAACCGTCGATCTCGGAGTGCCTGTCATCGCTATGCACGCGCCCTACGAGATAATAGCCAAAACCGATCTCTACGAGGCCGCGCGCGCTTTCGGCGCATTCTTCAAATAATCCGATTTTTCAAAGGGACACACCATGCTTGACAAGCTGAATTCGGCCGAGCAGAAATATATAAAGCTCGAGGAGTCGCTCGCCGACCCCGGCATCTGCTCTGACATCGAGCGCTACACACGGCTCATAAAGGAATACAAAGGCCTCACCCCGGTCATTGAAAAATACCGTGAGTACAAGGCCGCCGAAGCACAGATACACGAGGCCGAAGAAATGATAGACACCGCCGAGGACGCCGAGTGGCGCAAGCTGGCCTATGACGAGCTCGAGAGCGCAAAATCCCGCGCCGCAGAGCTATCGGATCAGCTCAAGGTACTGCTTCTCCCCCGCGACCCGAACGACGACAAAAACGTCATCGTCGAGATACGCTCGGGAGCGGGCGGCGAGGAGTCGGCACTGTTCGCCTACGTGCTCTACCGCATGTACACCATGTACGCCGAGACCGCACACTTCAAGGTCTCGCTGCTAAACGCCAACGAGACCGAGCTCGGTGGCTTCAAGGAAGTCACCTTTATGGTTGAGGGCGACGGCGCGTACTCGCGCTTCAAGTTTGAGAGCGGAGTTCATCGCGTGCAGCGCGTACCCGAGACGGAATCGCAGGGGCGCATACACACATCGACCGTCACGGTGGCGGTGCTGCCCGAGGCCGAGGAGGTCGAGGTCGAAATAAATCCCACAGACCTTGTGTTTGAATCCTGCAAGTCGTCCGGCGCGGGCGGCCAGCACATCAACAAAACCGAGTCCGCCGTCCGGCTGACGCATAAGCCGACCGGCATCGTCATCGAGTGCCAAAACGAGCGCAGCCAGTTTCAGAACAAGGAAAAAGCGCTCAAAATGCTGCGCGCCAAGCTGTACGAAATCAAGCGCGAGGAGCAGGATTCTCTCATCGCAAGCACGAGAAAAAGTCAGGTGGGCAGCGGCGACCGGAGTGAAAAGATACGCACCTACAACTACCCGCAAAGCCGCGTCACCGACCACCGCATCGGGCTGTCGCTCTACTCACTCGAGAGCTTTCTCAACGGCGACATCGGCGGCATGATCGACGCGCTGATAACCGCCGATACAGCCGAGCGCCTGAAGGGGTCGGAGGAAGAATAAACATGAAAAACGAAACGATTACAACCGAGCTCGTCCGCATAACCGACCCGGACGCATCCGCGTCTGACCTCGAGCGTGCCGCAGGCATACTGCGCGCCGGCGGACTTGTCGTGTTCCCGACCGAAACCGTTTACGGTCTCGGCGGGGACGCGACCGCCCCCGGCGCGGCACAGAAAATTTACGCTGCCAAGGGACGTCCGTCCAACAACCCGCTGATAATACATATCGCTAAGCCCGCCGACGCCGAGCGCTATACCGTCACGAACGAGCTGTACTACAAGCTCGCGCGCGCCTTTATGCCGGGGCCGCTGACGGTGATACTCCCCAAGCGTCCCATAATTCCGCACGATGTGACTGGCGGGCTTGACACCGTCGCGGTGCGCTGTCCGTCACATCCGGTAGCGCACGCGCTTATAGCCCGGTTCGGGCTTCCCATCGCCGCACCGTCGGCCAACATATCCGGACGCCCGTCCCCGACGTCGGTCGAATATTGTGTGAGCGACCTTGACGGCAAGGTCGACATGATAATAGACGGCGGCGAGTGCGACATCGGACTTGAATCCACCATCGTCATGATAAAAGGTAACGGTGTCGTGCTGCTGCGACCGGGCGCTGTGACCTACGACGCGCTGTGCTGCGTCTGCGAGTCGGTCGAGCTGTCGGCCGCCGCCGCAGGCGTGACCGCCGAAAACGAGCGCCCCATCGCTCCTGGCATGATGTACAGACACTATGCGCCCGCCTCCCCGTTCGTGCTGCTCGACGGTGAGGAGTCGGCGTTTCTGCCCTACGTCGCCGCGCGTCGCGCCGCCGGTGAGAGGTGCGCGGTAATATGTTCGACGGACGAGGCGCGGCAGCTCGGGAACGTCGATACCGTAATCTACGGCGACCCTCACGACCTTGCCGAGCAGGCGCATCGGCTGTTCTCTGCCCTGCGAGAGGCAGACGCGCTCGGATGCTCTGTCATATACGCCCGCAAACCGCCGACAGACGGACTCGGGCTTGCGCTATACAACCGCATGATACGTGCGGCGTCACACACTGTGATAAAAATCTAACCCAAAATTGAGAGGTAGGAATGGCAAAGAAACGCAAAATCATTAACGACGTGGCCGAGATAATCCCGGCCCCTGCCCAGCCTCAGCTGATAACTGACACAATTGAAAAGAACTTCATGCCCTACGCCATGAGCGTCATCGTCTCGCGCGCCATCCCTGAGATTGACGGCTTCAAGCCCGCGCACCGCAAGCTGCTCTATACAATGTACAAAATGGGGCTGCTCACCGGCTCAAAGACCAAGAGCGCCAACGTCGTAGGCCAGACAATGAAGCTCAACCCGCACGGCGACGCGTCGATATACGAAACTCTTGTGCGTCTGACGCGCGGAAACGAGACGCTGCTGCATCCCTTCATTGACTCCAAGGGCTCGTTCGGCAAGCAGTATTCATCGGACATGAAATACGCGGCGTCGCGTTACACCGAATGCAAGCTGGACACCTTCTGTAACGAAATATTCCGCGGCATTGACAAGGACGCCGTCGACTTCGTCGACAACTACGACGGCTCTCTTCAGGAACCCACGCTGCTGCCGACAACATTTCCGAACATTCTCGTCACGCCGAACACGGGTATCGCGGTCGGCATGGCATCCAACATATGCCCCTTCAACCTTGCCGAGATTTGCGACGGCACAATCGCGCTGCTGAAGAACCCCAAAACGTCACTTGAGAAAATGATGGACATCATCAAAGCCCCCGATTTTCCCGGCGGCGGCGCTATCATATACGACCGCGACAAAATGCGCGACATTTTTATGACCGGCCAGGGCTCCGTCCGCATACGCTCGCGCTACAACTACGACAAGGACGCCAACTGCATCGACATTTTGCAGATTCCCTACTCCACCACCATCGAGCAGATAATGCAGGGCATCACCGACCTCATCAAGGAAGGTAAGCTCAAGGAAGTCACCGACTTCCGCGACGAGATCGACCTCTCGGGCTTCAAGCTGACAATCGACCTGCGTCGCGGCACTGACCCTGACAAGCTGATGTCAAAGCTGTTCAAGGTGACCAAGCTCGAGGACAGCTTCAAGTGCAACTTCAACGTGCTTATCGGCTCGGTCCCGCGCCAGCTCGGAATTATCGATATACTGAACGAGTGGATTATATTCCGCATCGGCTGCGTCAAGCGTGAACTGACGTACGACCTCAACAAAAAGAAGGACAAGCTGCACCTTCTGATGGGTCTTGCCAAGATACTGCTTGACATCGACAAGGCCATCCGCATCATCCGTCAGACCGAAAAGGAGACCGACGTCGTCCCCAACCTCATGAAGGGCTTTGAGATTGACGAGATTCAGGCCGACTACATCGCCGAAATCAAGCTGCGCCACCTCAACCGCGAGTACATTCTCAACCGCGTGAGCGAAATCGAGGGACTCCAGAAGGAAATCGCCGAGCTCGAGGAGCTTCTCGGCGACGAGTTGAAGATAAAGGCCTACATTGCCGGCCAGCTGCTCGAGGTCAAGAAGAAATACGGCAAGCCGCGCCGTTCACAGATAATCGGAGCCGACGAGATTCAGGAGTACCGCGAGGAGGAGCACATCGAGGCTTTCAACGGCACCATAGTGCTGACGCGCGAAGGCTATTTCAAGAAAATATCCCAGCAGTCGCTGCGTCTGAGCGACAACCACCTGCTCAAGGACGGCGACGAGATCGTCGGCACAATGGAGACAGACAACACTGCCGAGCTCGTCTTCTTCACCGACCGCGCACAGGTCTACCGCGCGCGCGTGTCCGACTTTGACCAGGTCAAGGCCTCCGTCATGGGCGACTTTATCCCGGCAAAGCTCGGTATGGACTCGGGCGAGCGCCCCATCTTCATGCACGTGCAGAACACCTACCCCGAGGACGACAACATGGTGTTCGTCTTTGCAAACGGCAAGGCGGTGCGCGTGTCGGTCGCGAATTACGAGACCAAGGGCAATCGCCGCAAGCTGACCGGCGCTTTCTCGACTACCTCCCCGGTGGTCGGCGTGTTCTACGAGCCAAAGGGCAAGCCGTTTGAAATTATGATGATATCGGACGCAGATCGCGCGCTGATAATCAAATCGTCGCAAATCGTGCGCATGTCAACGCGCACCTCTGGTGGCAACTCGGTCATGACGCTCAAGAAGGGTCAGGCCGTTACCCGTGCGATAACGGACTTTGAGGAAAAGTTCGGCGACACCAAGGGCTACCGCAAGCTCAAGCTACCGTCGCCCGGAACGCTTCTCTCCGGCACCGACATAGCGTCAAGACAGCTGAAGATAGACACCGATAACTGATGAAAGGATCCCTCCATGTCAAATAAAGCATCAAAGAGGCAGCTTGCCACGCGCATAATCTGCGCGATACTCGCGCTACTTATGATAGGTAGCATAGCCTACACCGCCGTATTTTTCATAATGAACGCGTAATGGTTATTGATTTTCACTCACATTGCTTCCCGGACGCGCTTGCGCCGCGCGCCATCGAAAAGCTGTGCGGCAACGCCATGCACACAGACTTCTCTCCGCACACAAACGGCACCGCGTCTGACACAGAAGCAAAGCTGGGCGCTGCGGGGATTGACCACGCTGTCGTCTGCAACATCGCGACAAATGTGCGCCAGCAGCACAACGTCAACAGCTTCGCCATCTCACTGGCCGAGCGCGACGGTATGCTGATACCGCTCGGCTCTCTGCATCCCGAGGGCGAGGACAAACGCGGCGAGCTCGCGCGTCTGCGCGCAGCCGGCATACGCGGCATCAAAATACACCCGGATTACGTCCGGTTTGACATTGACGACCCAGGCTTTGACGAAATATTCACGCTGTGCACCGAAACCGGATTTTTTGTGGTAACGCACGCGGGGCTTGACCCCGTCTCTCCCGATCATATGCATGCCTCGCCGCGCGCAATTGCCAACGTGCTAGGTCGCTACCCAGGCCTGCGTCTCGTTGCGGCACATATGGGAAGTCTGCGGTGCGCAGCAGAGGTTCTCGAAACACTTGTCGGGCTTGATGTTTATTTCGACACCTCGCTCTCTTCCCTGCGCCCTGACGAGCACGACGCGCTGATAAAAATCCTGCAAAATCACCGTCCCGACCGCCTGTTGTTCGGCACCGACACCCCCTGGTCCTGCGCCGCCGACGAGCTGAGCTTCGTCGAAACCGCCCCAATCCCGGACAACCTGCGCGAGCGCATCCTCTGGCGCAACGCCGCCGAGATTTTGGGACTCGAACGGTCGTAAATCTGTATGACGAAAAGTGTATTGAAAAACATCCGCACCCGGGTACCAGTAAAAAAGAAAAGACATTTTGAAAATCTATGAATTATTTTTTCTGTAAAACGAAAGGTTCACGGTAAAAACTGCCGTGAACCTTTCGTGCGTGTTTGAAAGCGCAATCCTTAAATGTAATTTTAATAATTCCCTATGGAAACTGCGTTTTTCAGCTTGGTGCTTTTTGCAGTTGTGTGTGTTTATGCTTTCGCTTTCACTTTCGCCCGATTAAGCTGTTTTTCTCTTGCGGACAACGAATACGGCAACCGTTACTCCAATTCCGAGAGTAATAAAGCCAATGATAATCCAAACCCAAGCATTCGTCGAATCGCTCGCCGCAATCGTGAATCGGGTAGTTGCGTCACCGCTTGCCGAGCGGATGGTAAGTGTGTGCTCGCCCTCCGCAAGCGTCTCAAGATAGCTTGCCTTCAACTCAACGATGGTACCGCTATCTTGCCTTTCATAATTTTCGGAAGCGACGGTCTTTCCGTCCACAAGCACTTCGACAAAGTCGGAGAATGCCGCGTCGGAGCTGAAGGTCAGTCCGTTTTCATCGCCTTTCCTCCACTCACTGTTCGCTCCGTCAAGAATCGACGGCGCAAGCTTCTTTGTAACGGTGTCCCCGGAGCGGATCTCCTGCTTTCCGTCTGCGTCGGCAAAAAGCTTTCCGCAGGCGGTACAACGCCAATGCGCAGCAGTTCCCGTGCTTGCCGCCGTTGCAGGTACCGCATCTACCGTTTCCAGTCCGGTGTGATGATTGGCGTCCGGTTCGCCGTACTTTTCATGACAGACTTCACACTCTGCCTTATCGGTGCAGGTCGCCGTGCCGCCCTTATGTCCGTCCGCATGGATGACCGTGCCGGAGGAGAGCTTTTCTCCGCAACCCTTGCAATACGTATCACCGGTATAACCGTTTTCGGTGCAGGTTTTATCCTCGATATCCCGAATTTCCGTACCGCCGACATGATTTGCGGCGCTGAGTTTACCATAAACACTGCGGCAGACTTTGCAAACCGCCTTCTCGCGGCAGGTCGCCGTGCCGCCGGTGTGTTCTGCTTTCGTATCTGTCGCATCACAACGTGAGCATTTGTTCCAGTGGTGTGTTTCGTCGTGCTGTGCAATTGTGAAATTGTGTCCGAGCGCATCGCCGTACCCGGTATGACATACCGTGCAGACCGCCTGCTCGGTGCAGGTAGCTTTTCCGCCGGAACAATCATCGGTTTCAATGCAATTACAGCCGACTCCAGTGCATTTGCGGGTGTGTGTACCATTGCCGTTCGATGTCCACTCGTTGAACATATGCGCGGGCTTTGCCGCCGTAATAACATATCCGCACTCACAAACAACTGCTGTCAGGCAGTTGCCGTCGTCTTCTCCGCCGTGCGCGGTTTTCCTATCTGTAACGGTGCAATTTTCATTTTGACAGATATGCCAATGGGCGGTTTCATCGTTCTGCCAATTTCCCGTGAAGCGATGACTTTTAGCCGCAATTACTTCCGCATTGCAGAATTTACAGTAAACAGGCGTTGTGCAGTCGTTATCATCCGCAAGCAGCGTATGCCCGTCGTTGACCGTTACGGTCATTTCGGCGGTGTTGCCTGCTTTGTCGGTAACAACAATTTTCTGCTTGCCGTTTGCCGGAGAGAGAGCAAAGCTGCCGTTTTCATCGAGCGTGACCGCCGTTCCGTTTACGGTAACTGTATCTATATACTTCTCGTTAATTGTAACCGTCTGCGCTTCGCAGTAGGTTTTACCGTTTTCTATGCCGTCGATTACAGGCTGAACATTGTCAATAGTCAGGCGGTCGGAACGGAGGTATGTTATGTTCATACTCTCGTCAACAAGCATTACATAAACGATATATTCTCCGTTGGGTTCTATGCGGAACGGCTCCTCATACGCACGGTACACCAGAGATTTCAGCTCAGCCTCGGAGAGGTCCTGATCTGTTACCAGATAAGAGACGAACACAATTCCGCTGTTGTCGGAGGCGTTTATCGTTAC
>CAKRSS010000023.1 GCA_934401725.1 uncultured Eubacteriales bacterium
TTTGATTATGCCTTCGGCATAATCAAATTGTTCTTTCTCTGCCGCATAGCAGAAAAGTACACTTCGAACACGTCGGAGGCCGGCCACGGCGAGAGCTCTCCAAAGCCAAAGAACTCTTCTTAAAAAGCATACGTGCATATGCAATAGTAAATTTTCCAAACATCTTTTGTCATATATATTGCATTTCAGACAATTTCGTGCTACAATATACATAATAACACCCCACATTCCCCCGAAAACTCTGTACATTATGTTCACATCCACACCCGGAGGCTCAATGGATAAATCTCTCTACTACGCCCATAAATCAACCGACGGACGGCTCCAGACTGTCGCGGAACACTCGCGCGGCGCAGCCGAGCGCGCCGAAATGTTTGCCGGAGAGTTCGGATTCGGCGAGGAAGCCCGAACGGCGGCGCTGTTTCACGACGTCGGCAAGTACGCCCCCGCGTTTCAGGCCAGACTTAACGGCGGCCGCGAGCGTTATGAGCATTCGTCTGCCGGAATGTCGTTGTTTGCGGACATGTTCTACTCCACGTCCGCCTCCATAAACAACGCGCGGCGTGCCGCCGCCCTGCTCATGGCCTATGCGATAGCCGGGCACCACTCCGGCCTGCCGGACTATGGCAGCGAAACCGACACGTCCGTCGGAGACACCTTCATCGCAAAAATAAAGCGCCGCGCCGAGATCGGGAACGATTTTGCCGCGTACCGTGAGGAGCTCGGCGCGCCTCCCTGCCCGCGCGCACTGCCGACGCGGTTCATATCCAACGGCGGCGGCTGGTTTGGCTATCAGTTTCTCGGGCGAATGCTGTTCTCTGCGCTCGTGGACGCCGACTTTCTCGACACCGAGGCCTTCATGTCCCCCGCGCCCAACCGCGACGGCGGAGAGTCTTTTGACGTCCTTGCCGAGCGATTCCGGCGGCACATGGCCGAAAATTTTGCCGACGCCGAGGGGCATCTCAACGCAAGGCGCGCCGCGATACTCGCGCACTGTCTCGACACCGCGCCGTACAAGCCGGGAATCTTCCGCCTGACCGTCCCGACCGGCGGCGGAAAAACGCTTTCGTCCATGGCGTTCGCGCTCGCACACCTGCGGGCACACGGGCTTCGGCGCATCATATACGTCATCCCCTACGTCAGCATAATACGGCAGACCGTCGACATATTCGAAAATATCTTCGGCGAGCGCAACGTGCTCGGCCACTACAGCACCGCCGATTTCGGGAATCCGGATTCCGACGTGCGCTCAGACGTCCGCTCGCCCGCCGAGCTCGCCGCTGAGAATTGGGACAAGCCCATAATCGTGACGACAAACGTGCAGTTTTTCGAGTCTCTCTACGCCAACCGGACATCGGCCTGCCGCAAGCTGCACAACATCTCGCGCAGCGTCATAATTTTCGACGAGGCGCAAATGCTGCCTGTGGGGTTGCTTCGTCCCTGTTTGCACGCGATGTGCGAACTGGTGAAAAACTACGGCTGCTCGGCCGTTCTTTGCACGGCGACACAGCCCGCGCTCGATGGGCTGCTCAACGATTGCGGCGTCGCCGCCCGCGAAATCTGCCCCGATGTGGCCGACATGTACCCCGACTTCGCCCGCGCGCGCTACCACGTACTCGGTCAGTGCCGTGACGAGGACATAATCGAAAGGCTGCGTCAGGCCGGCTCGGCGCTCTGCGTTCTGAATTCGCGCTGCGGCGTGCGGGAATATTACTCCGCCCTGCGCGGCGACGGTGTCTTCCACCTGTCAACCTACATGACCCCGGCGCACCTCGGCCGCAGTATTAAAACCATACGTCAGCGGCTGCGCAACGGGGAGCGGTGCCTTGTGATATCGACCTCGCTCATTGAGGCGGGTGTGGACGTCGACTTCCCCGTCGTGTTCCGCGAGATGGCGGGGCTCGACTCGATAATCCAAGCAGGCGGGCGCTGCAACCGCGAGGGAAAACGTGCCACGGATGACAGCCCCGTCTACGTTTTCTCGCGCGAGGGCGTGAAAAACGCAGCCGAAATCTCAACCCAGGCAGCCATAACCGAGGACGTGAAAAACGCAGTCGAAATCTCGACCCATGCGGCTATAACCGAACGCGTATGCGAGCTTTACGACGATATCTCGCTCCCCGAGGCCATTCACGCCTACTTTGAGCGGCTGTACGCCGTGCGAAAGTCCGAGAATTCGGACAATCTGGACAAGGAAAAAATCCTCCCGCTGATAAATCAGCAGGAGAACAAATTCAAGAGACTTCCCTATCGCGAGATTGCGAATCGATTCCGGCTCATATCAAATAGCCAGCGGCAGATACTGATTCCGAACGAGGAAAACGGCGACGTCTGCGGCGCGGTGCGGCACGGGTATCTTACGCGCGGGCTTTTGCGCCGTCTGGCGCGCGACGCTGTCAGCGTTTATGAAAACGAATACCGCCGCCTGCGTGAGGCCGGTGTTCTCTCGGCCGAGTGCGACGGCGTCTCGGTGCTCGAGGACGCGTCATGGTACTCCCCCGACTGCGGGCTGACGTTTCGCTAGACGGGAGTAGCTTTATTCTCATAAAAACGACAAAGCAGAGGAAAAAATCTCCTCTGCTTTGCGTCGATATTCCAAATAATGAAAATATCAATATTTCAACCCTCTTGCCACAGGTATTCGCGCGGCAATACAAACGTATTATAACCGATTCCGCGCCATTTTTCAATAGGCATATAAATTTTTCAAAAAACTATTGACAAACTCGTCGCGGAATCCTATAACTAATATGTCAATGAATATCAGGAGGTGATCCCAAACATGCCCGCCCCTATCAGACTGCGAGTTTTCGGCGATTACGCGCTTTTCAGCCGTCCGGAGCTGAAGGTTGAGCGTTACAGCTACGACGTCATGACGCCGTCGGCTGCGCGCGGAATTCTCGACGCGATCTATTACCATCCGGGGCTGCGCTGGCGCGTGAAGCGCATAGCGGTCGAGCGGCCAATCCGCTTCACCAACATCCGGCGCAACGAGGTATCCAAAAAAATACTCGCCTCGGACCTGCTCGCCGCCGCAAACGGCGACGAAAAGTCCATTTTTATCGACCGCAGCGACGCCATCGCCCAGCGCGCCGCGACAGTTCTGCGCGACGTTTGCTATGTCATCGAGGCCAACTTTGACCTTGTCCCCGAGAAAATGGGCGTCGGTGACAGCGCGGACAAGTTCTACGCCATATTCTGCAACCGTGCGCGCAAGGGGAAATTCTTCGCACAGCCCTACCTCGGCTGCCGTGAGTTTCCTGCCTTTTTTGAGCTTGTCGACGACAATTCCCCGCCGCCGGAGCCCATCGACGAGTCACGCGACCTCGGTCTGATGCTCTACGACATGGACTACCCCGCCGACACTGACAGCGGCGCTCACGCTGACATAACGCCGGTCTTTTTCCACGCCGAGCTTATGAATGGCGTGGTCGAGGTCGAGGGAAAGGAGCTGCTAAGATGATACTTCCCTCTCTCGTCTCATATTACGAAGCGCTCGAGAAAAAAGGGATCATGCGTCCCGGCTGGAGCATCGCGCGGGTGAGCTTTGCGGTGCGTCTGCGCCCGGACGGCAGCACCTTCGGCATCGTTGACCTGCGGCGCAGCGTCGAGCGCGGCAAAAATACGGTGCTGACGCCGAAGGAACTGTACGTGCCGTCGCAGGTGGTGCGCTCGTCCGGCATACGGGCGAACTTCATGTGCGACACGGCGGCCTACCTGCTCGGCGTCTCGCCGAGCGACAAAAAAGCCGCCCGGAAGTTCGAGGCCGCGCGCGAGCTGCACCTGAACATACTGAACGGCGTGACATCCGACGCCGCCGAGACTCTGCGCCGCTTTTTCACGATCTACACGCCCGGAACTGCCATCGACCACATGACCGACGCCGTCATCGACGCGCTGGAACGCGGCGCGAATATCACATTCTCTGACGAGGACGGGAACTATCTCATGGAAGACCCCGCCGTCGCCGCCGCATGGGAAGCGCACTACGCAAACGACGACGCGGACGTGCACGGACGATGTCTCGTCACCGGCCGCGAGGACAGCATCGCCGTGCTGCACGACAAAATCAGGGGCGTCGAGGGCGCGCAGTCGGTCGGTGCGAGCCTTGTCGGCTTCAACGCCCCGGCGTTCGAGTCCTACGGCAAGGACGGCGGCCAGGGGCTCAACGCGCCCGTCGGGCGCTATGCCATGGCCGCCTACACCTCGGCGCTGAACTACCTCATCTCGGGCGAGAACTGCACCCGCATCGGCGACACGACCGTCGTCTGGTGGACTCTCGACGCCGACGACACCTGCGACGACTTCTTTCGCGACCTGCTGTGCGGCAACGACGAGGGGACACTGAGCGCCGTCATGCGGCACGTCAGCCGCGGCGAGCCTCTAGACCTGTCCGCCGCGACGCTGTCCAAGCCGTTCTGCATTCTCGGCCTCGCGCCCAACGCCGCGCGGCTTTCGGTGCGCTTTTTCTGGCGCGACACCTTCGGGACGTTTGTCCGCAGCATAGCGGCGCACTACGAGCGGCTCGAAATCGAAAAATCAGCGCAGTCGCGCCGTTATCTGACACCCTACCGGATGCTGCTCGAGACGGTTCCGTCGCGGCTGTGGAAGGAGCCGTCCCGAGCGGCGGGCGAGGTCTCTCCCCTGCTCGGCGGCGCGCTGCTTTCGGCAATTCTCAACAACCGGCGCTATCCCGAGACGCTGTACGCCTCGGTGCTCGTCCGCGTGCGCGCGGAGCACGAGGTGACGCCGGGCAAGGCCGCCATAATCAAGGCATATCTCATCAAAAATACAAGCTGTGAAGCATACAAGGAGGTTCTGACCGTGTCACTGAACGAAGAAAGCACCAACCGCGCCTACGTCCTCGGGCGGCTGTTCGCCGCACTCGAGACGGCGCAGTATCACGCAAACAACTCATCAAATCTAAAGGAGCGCTTTATGACGTCCGCCTGCGCTACGCCCGCGCTCGTTTTCCCCACCATGCTCCAGACCGCAAGCCATCACCTGGCAAAATCAGGCAGCGTTGCGGACTCCCGGCTTATAGCTACCCTTATGGACAAGCTGGACGGCGGAGCTCCCTTCCCCACACGGCTCGGAAACACGGAACAGGGGCTGTTCCTTTTGGGCTACTACCATCAGACGCAGAAAAAATTCAGAGATATTGAACAGGCAAAAAGCAAGGAGGCACAATCATGAGCGAGATTATCAAAAACCGGTACGAATTCACCATTCTTTTCGACGTTGAGAACGGCAACCCGAACGGCGACCCCGACGCCGCCAACATGCCCCGCGTCGACCCCGAGACAGGGCTCGGACTTGTCAGCGACGTTTGCATCAAGCGCAAGATACGCAACTATATAGAGGACGTCAAGGAGGACGCACCCGGCTACGGCATCTACATCAAGGACGGCGTCCCGCTGAACACCTCCGACCGGCGAGCTTACACCGCAGTTCTCGGCGAGGGCAAAAAGCTGACCAAAAAGGACCCCGAAATCGACGCCAAGCTGCGCGACTTCATGTGCGCCAACTTTTACGACGTCCGCACCTTCGGCGCGGTCATGACGACATTCGTCAAGGACAAGCTCAACTGCGGGCAGGTTCGCGGCCCCGTGCAGATAGGCTTTGCACGCAGTATCGACCCCGTCGTGCGTCAGGAGGTCACCATCACGCGCGTCGCCATCACCACCGAGTCCGACTTTGAAAAGAAGGACACTGAGATGGGCAGCAAGAGCATAATTTCCTACGCCCTCTACCGTGCCGACGGCTTTATATCGGCCAACCTCGCGCGCAAGGTCACGCACTTCACCGAGGACGACCTTGAGCTTCTGTGGAAAGCCATAATCAACATGTTTGAAAACGACCACTCCGCCGCACGCGGCAAGATGGCCGTCCGCAAGCTGGTAATCTTCCGGCACGACTCCGAGCTCGGCAACGCGCCGTCGCACCGGACGCTCGATCTTGTGTCCGTCAAGCGCCGCGACGGCGTTGAAATCGCCCGCAACTACGGCGACTACGAGGTCACAATAAACGAGGCCGCCTGCCCCGATGGCGTCAGCATATCATGCCGGGAGTGAGCAACGGAGACCTTCTTATCTCCGGATTGCAGCATTTTTCGTTCTGCAGGCGGCAGTGGGCGCTGATACACATCGAAATGCAGTGGGAGGACAACTACCTGACCGTCGACGGCAGTCTCCGTCACGACCGGGCGGATGACCCGAACTTCACCGAAAAGCGCGGCGGACTGCTCGTCAGCCGCGCCATGCCGGTGCGCTCCGGGAGGTACGGTATTGTCGGAAAGTGTGACGCGGTGGAGTTCCGTTCCGACCCCGGTGGCGTTCCGCTCGCCGGGCGGGACGGCCTCTGGCTGCCGACACCCATCGAATACAAGCGCGGCCGCCCCAAGGAAATCGACGCCGACAGACTCCAGCTGTGCGCTGAGGCGATGTGTCTCGAGGAAATGCTCGCCGCCCCGCCGATCCCCATCGCGTACTTATACTACATGGAGACCCGGCGGCGCGAGGCCGTCGAGCTTGACGCCGGGCTGCGGGACGAAGTCGTGCGCATGCTCGGCGAGATGCGCCAACTGTACGACCGCGGGTACACGCCGAAGGTCAGACCATCGGCTAAGTGCCGCGCCTGCTCGCTTGCGGACGTCTGCCTGCCCAGGCTGTCCGGGCTGCGCCCGGCCTCCGCATACGTAAAAGACATATGGAACGGTGGTGATGGCAACACATGAAGAAGCTGCTCAACACGCTTTATGTAACGTCGCCGGACGCTTACCTGTCGCTTGACGGAGAAAATATAGTGGTGCGCATGGACAGCGTCGAGGCCGGGCGCGTGCCGCTGCATAACCTTGAAAATATCGTTACATTCGGGCGGCAGGGTGTCAGTCCGGCGCTGATGCACCACGCCTGCGGGCTTGGCAAGGGATTGGCGTTTTTTTCTGCGCACGGGCGTTTTCTCTGTCGCGTCGAGGGTGAGGAGCGCGGAAACGTCCTTTTGCGCCGCGAACAGTACCGCATAGCGGACGACGAGCGGCGCTCACTTGGCATTGCAGTCAACATGATCGGCGCAAAAACCTCCAACGCCCGCGCGGTGCTGAACCGATTTCTGCGCGACCATCCCATGTCCGTCGACAGCGCACCGATACGCAGCGTCTCCGACGGGCTGAAAGACTCTCTGTCCGAAATACAAAACGCACCGAGCGCCGACATTCTGCGCGGGCTTGAGGGCGTGAACGCGAGCCGTTATTTTTCGGTTTTCGATGCAATGATACTGCAAAACAAAGCGGATTTTCATTTCGACAGCCGCGAAAAACGCCCGCCGTGCGACCCGGTTAACGCACTGCTGTCCTTCAGCTACTCGATTTTTGCCAACGAGTGCGCCTCGGCGTTGCAGTCAGTGGGGCTGGACCCGTTCGTCGGCTTCATGCACACTGACCGCCCCGGACGGAGATCCCTCGCGCTCGACCTGATGGAGGAATTCCGCAGCGTTGTGTGCGACCGGTTTGTTCTGTCGCTTATAAACCTGCGCCAGATCAAGGCCTCGGACTTTACCGTCAAGGAAAACGGCGCCGTGCTGCTGAGCGACGACGCCAGAAAGTCTTTTCTTACCGCATGGCAGGAGCGAAAGAGGGAGACTGTCCTGCATCCGTTTCTCGGCGAGAAGTGCTCATGGGGCATTTTGCCGTTTGTTCAGGCGCAGCTGCTCGCCCGCCACATCCGCGGCGATCTTGACGCCTACCCGCCCTATCTTTGGAGGTGACATATGCTGGTTCTCATAACTTACGATGTCAACACCGAAGATACCGCCGGGCGAAAGCGACTGCGGCAGGTCGCCCGCGAATGCGTCAATTACGGCCAGCGAGTGCAGAATTCGGTATTCGAGTGCCACGTAGACTCGACCCAGCTGCGCCGAATCGAGGCAACTCTCGAGCGGTTGATTGACCCGGACAAGGACAGCCTCCGGTTTTACGTCATAGGCGCCGCGTACAAAGACAAGGTAAAGCACATCGGCGCCAAGCCTACATTTGATGTCAACGACACCCTGATCTTTTGATCGCCACGACCGCGCGAACCCAAAGTGAACATGAATTCACCGGCAGTTTCGCGCAGACATTAACGTAAAACAGATGTATTTTTGACTATTGCAGGCAGGCGTTTGGACGTTTTCAGATGGCCTGTTTGTGTGTTTTGTTTGCAATATTGACAATCATCGCGAGATGGTTGTATAATATTGCTGTCGCTCCCCGCGAGGGGAGCGTGGATTGAAATCCCGATTCACCCCGCGCGACCTGCTCCATGTGGTGTCGCTCCCCGCGAGGGGAGCGTGGATTGAAATTCGAAAATTAAAATCGGGAACGGTGCCGCACCAGGTCGCTCCCCGCGAGGGGAGCGTGGATTGAAATCTCCTGTAATAGATGTTTTTTATTTTTCGGAGGAGTCGCTCCCCGCGAGGGGAGCGTGGATTGAAATTGGCTACAAATCCCCTTTAATTTGACCAATTCAACGTCGCTCCCCGCGAGGGGAGCGTGGATTGAAATTCCGGCACAGATAATATCCCGTAAAAACAAGTACAGTCGCTCCCCGCGAGGGGAGCGTGGATTGAAATCCGCTTTGGCGCGATACCGTCGGCGTCACCGCGCTGTCGCTCCCCGCGAGGGGAGCGTGGATTGAAATGCGAGTCGCCGCTGGTCACGCGTGAGGACAGGGACGTCGCTCCCCGCGAGGGGAGCGTGGATTGAAATCCGCATTTGAACAGGCAGGTTCCGCGCTCAGGATGTCGCTCCCCTCGCAGGGAGCGTGGATTGAAAGCACTTTGTCGAAGCAGTAGTTTTGATACCTTCCCGTCCCTGCCACCCTAAAATGTCACACAAAAAAACACCCGCACAGCCGATCAATCGGCTGTGCGGGTGTCATTTCAAAGAAACTTATCAAGCTCCGCCTCGACGTTTTTGCGGCGGCGGAAGGTGGGGTGGGCGATTACGTTTCCGCGCGCCACGACCATTTCGACGTGGCGCAGGGCGCGCAGGTCGTCGAGCGGATTGCCCGACGTGACAATCATATCCGCCGTGAGGCCGGGCGCTATCGAACCGGTCACGTTGCCGATGCCTGCCATGGCGGCGCTGCGCGAGGTCGCGGTGTAGAGCGCGAAAGCGTTGGTCACTCCGACGAACTTGTGGAAGTAATACAGCTCGCGCCAAAAGTCGTACTGCGTGATCCACGGGCAGCCGACGTCGTTGCCAAGCACCACCGGGATGCCGTTCTCAAGCGCCGCCTTGGCGCAGGCGATGATGCCCTCGAACACGACGTTGCCGTTGAACTGCTCGACCTCCGTCGCATTGGTGATGGCGCGGTCAAACAGCGCATAGGGGAGCGCCGGAGACAGCGTGGTGCAGAGAAACGCCCCCTTCTCGCGAAACAGCGAGATGATGTGCTCGTCCGGCTTTGCGCCGTGCTCGATGGAGTCAACGCCGTTTTCGAGTGCCACCCGGACGCCCTCGGGCGACTCGACGTGCGCCGCCACCTTGTAGCCCATGCGATGCGCCTCGTCACAGACGGCCCTGACCATCTCGGGCGACATTTTCAGCTCGCCGGGCACGCCCTTTTCCTTGGCGTCCATGACGCCGCCTGTTATCATCAGCTTGATTATATCAACTTTTTCCTTTTCGGACTCGTGCAGGTGGTTCAACGCCTCGTCGATGCTGTGCGCCGCGATGGCGACAGACCCCGCCATATGCCCGCCTGGTACCGAAATTCCCTCGTTCGCGGCCAAAATCCGCGGCCCTACACGCTTGCCCGCCGCAATCTCGTCACGCAGACGCGTGTCGAAGCTGCCGAGCCCGCCGACCGTGCGGATTGTTGTGACGCCGCTCATGAGCTCGTCCCGCGCGAAGCCGCAGACCATGCGGTAGGCCACCGACCGCGTCAGCGCCGAGCCCATTATGGTCTTGACCAGCTTTTCGTTGTCGCGCTGTTTTTTCTGCGGCTTGCCGCTGCCGGCGAGGTGGACGTGCATGTTTATAAGCCCCGGCATGAGGTATTTTCCGCCGAGATCGACGGTCTCGAACCCCGCCGGAACCTTGCCTGCGGGGACGATGTCCGCTATTTTCCCGTTCTCGATGAGGACGCTCTGCCCCGTCCTCGGCTGCATATTTTCGGTGCCGTCGAGAATGACGGCGTTTGTAAGTGCAATTTTCATGGTTCTGCCCTCTGTTTCAACCAAATCCCCAGCCGCGCGGCGACTGAGTCCGGGGATATTATAGCACAAAAATGGGGGATTGTACAGGGGGATATGGCGATTTACTTTGCCCCAATGCGGCAGCCCTCCTCTGCCGGTGCGGCCTGCCAGCTTTGAGAGCACGCAGAGCTTTATGTCAGAACGCTATTAATTGCAAAGAACATTGTTGCGCAATGTAAGATAATGTGATATAATGTAGAAGGCAAATGCCGCGCCACTATTTAAAAAGGAGACCTACAATGAGCAGCACTGAAAGCACCCTTAAGTACATTAAAGTAAGAACCCGCGGAAATTCGAGTCCGCAGGGTAAGCGAAGAGTCTATTTCACCTGCCACCCGGACGATTTTGAAAGGTATTTTGACAAGGTATGTGAAGATATTTTCAAAACCCAGGACTGCGCCATATACTACACCGCGGACATGCGGGCGCCCATACCCGAAAAGTACCTCGATTCCGACTTAGGTCAGATGAACCTGTTCGTCATGCCCATCACTTTCAGACTGCTCACCGAGCCGAACCGCGCCATGGACTTCGATTTTGCCTACGCAGCGCAGGACAAGCACCTGATCCCCGTTCTTCCGCTGATGATGGAGAGCGGCATAGATATGTTCTTCACCCGGCGCTTCGGGGAGCGGCAGTACCTCAGCCCTTACAGTCACGACCTGACCGCGATAAGCTACGAGGAAAAGCTGAAGCGGTATCTCTCGTCAATTTTCGTTGACGATGAGACGGTTGAGCGCGTGCGCGCGATGTTTGACGCGTATATTTTTCTCAGCTACCGCAAAAAAGACCGGCACCACGCAAACGAGCTGATGCACCTGATACACAAAAACCCAAAATACCGCGATGTGGCCATCTGGTACGACGAATTTCTGACCCCCGGAGAGAATTTCAACGAAAATATTGACAAAGCCCTGAAAAGGTGCGACCTCTTCACACTGCTCGTGACGCCGAACCTCATAAATGAAGAAAACTATGTCCGCAAAGTAGAATATCCGATGGCAAAAGAGTCCGGCAAAAAAATACTTCCGGCGGAAATGGAATCTACCAGTCGGGACGAATTCCAAAATCAATACCCCGGCATCCCGGACTGCGTAGACGCCTATGACAGCGCCGCACTCGACGCCGGCATAAACGACGCACTGAAAACCCTCGCACTTAAGCCCAACGAGGATGACCCCGAACACAACTACCTTCTCGGCATCGCATATCTTGAAGGCATCGACGTTGAGGTGAATACGGAATACGCCGTGGAGCTCATCACCTTCGCAGCAAACGCAGAATACCCCGAGGCGATGGAGAAGTTGTACCACATGTACAACGAAGGCGATAATATCAAGCTCGATTATATTGAAGCACTGAAGTGGGCACAAAAGCTCTACGATTTTTATCTTCGTACAGGAGGAGAAAAGGAAGAAAACACACTGACTTGGCTGAACAATCTGGCATGCGCATACGGCAACCTTGGTAATTATCAAAAGGATCTGGAGTTAAACAAAAGGGCATACACGCTCAGATGCGAAGCGCTCGGTGAAAAAGACCCGTATGCGCTCATATCACTGAGCAATCTAGCCTATACATACGGCAACCTTGGCAATTATCAAAAACAACTAGAACTGAACGAAAAAACATACGCGCTCAGATGCGAAGTGCTTGGAGAAAAACATCCGGACACGCTTACATCACTGAACAATCTGGCGTGCTCATACAATAACCTTGGCGATTATCAAAAACAACTGGAACTGAACGAAAAAGCATATACGCTCATGTGCAAATTGTTTGGAGAAGAAAATCTGAGTACGCTTACATCACTGAGCAATCTGGCCTATACATGCGGTAATCTTGGCAATTATCAAAAGCAACTGGAACTAAACGAAAAAGCATACGCACTCAGATGCAAAGTACTTGGAGAAAAAAATCCGGAAACGCTCATATCACTGAACAATCTGGCGTGCTCATACAATAACCTTGGCGATTATCAAAAACAACTGGAGATAGCCAAAAAAGTATACACACTCAGATGTGAAGTGCTTGGCAAAAAAAATCCGGACACGCTCCACTCGCTGAGCAATCTGGCCTATACATACGGCAACCTTGGAGATTACCAAAAGCAGCTGGAACTAAACGAAAAGGCATACCGACTCAAATGCGAGGTGCTTGGTGAAAAAAATCCGAGCACACTCATATCACTGAGCAATCTGGCCGGTACATACGGCGACCTTGGCGATTACCAAAAGCAGCTAGAACTAAATGAAAAGGCATACGCGCTCAGCTGCGAAGTGCTTGGCGAAAAGCATCCCAATACACTCATATCACTGAGCAATTTGGCTGCCGCATACGGTAACATTGGCGATTATCAAAAGCAACTGGAACTGGCCGAAAAAGCATACGCGCTCAGATGTGAAGTGCTTGGAGAGGAAAATCCGGACACGCTCACATCACTGAACAATCTGGCTGACACATACGGTATCCTCGGCGATTATCAAAAGCAACTGGAACTGAACGAAAAAGCATATACACTCAGATGTGAAGTGCTTGGAGAAAAAAATCCGGAAACGCTGACATCATTGATGAGTCTGGCTGGTACATACAGAAACCTCAGTAATCATAAAAAGCAACTGGAACTGACTGAAAAAACATATATGTTGCGATGTGAAGTGCTTGGAGAAAAAAATCCGAATACGCTCACATCACTGAACAATCTGGCTTACATATACGGTGAACTTGGCAATTATCAAAAACAACTGGAACTAAACGAAAAAGTATATACGCTCATGTGCGAAGTGCTTGGAGAAAAAAGCCCGGCCACGCTCATATCAATGAACAATCTGGCATGCGCATACGGCAACCTTGGCAATTATCAAAAGGAACTGGAACTGGACGAAAAAGCATACGCGCTCGGATGCGAGGTTCTTGGTGAAAAAAATCCGGACACACTCATATCACTGAACAATCTGGCTAATACATACAGCAATCTTGGTAACCATCAAAAATCACTGGAGTTGAACGAAAAAGCATACCCGCTCATATGCGAAGTGCTTGGCGAAAAACATCCGAATGCACTCACATCACTGAGCAACCTGGCCTATACATACGTCGCCCTTGACAACCACCAAAAAGCCGCAGAACTCTTTTTAAAGCTCTACGCCCATCAATGCGAAGTGTTCGGTGAAGATGATGACGAAACACTATCAACCCTGCGCAATCTTGCCAACAGCTATGAACACCTCGGCGAAACGGATAAGGCGGCGGAGATTCGCGCGCGGATTGAGAATTTGTAAGACCTCGGCCTCACACGCAAAAAAACCTCCCATAGTGGAATTCCACCATGGGAGGCTTTCTTTTTACCCGGCGTCAGAGCTCAAATTCGCCGCCGCCTGCACCGCCACCACTGCTGCCGGTCACAATGTCCTCTTTTGTGAGAATCATTATAACCCTCGCAGTGGGCGCTTCGTATTTCTCTGCCTTGATTTTATTTTCCATATTTTGTCTCCTTGCTTGGTTATCTGTTGGCAATAATATCGCCGTAGACGGTATGCACGTTGCCCTCCGCGTCGGAATAGACGAGGTAGGCTCTCGCGTAGCACACCTTGGACGTCTTGACGGTCGCGGTGTAGCGGTACGATGTCGCACTGGTTGCGTCGCCGGTTACGAGCGTTGCGTTTTCGTCGGTGAATTTCGCGGGGTCGAGGCCTATGGCGGGGTCAATCGAGATGATCGCGCCGGCCTTCTTCATGGTGCAGCCCTCGGGCACGGTCAGCCATGTGATGAAGGTGTATTCGCCGTCGTCGTTGTTCTCAACTCCGACCGTGCGCGCAATTCCCTTTGCGTCGACGTTCTCGCTGATATCGACGTAAACCGCAACCGCTTCGAGATCCGAGAAAATGATAAACGCGAATTTCTCGTTGTACGACAGGATATTGCCCTCTCCGTCGACCCAGTGCGAGAACTTCTTGCCGGCCTCGGGGGCGTTTGCAACGAGCGTCACGTTATCGTTGACGTGGTAATCGCCCGAGCCGCTGCCGCCGGTGACTTTGACCGTGCAGACGGTTTCAATCGGCGTGTATGCGGGCTTTATCGTGATAACGTCGTCGGACTTGTCCGCGCTTTCAAGCGCAGCCTTGACGCGGGCCGCGATGGCGGCCTGGTCGAGTTCCCAGCCGGAGCAGGTGAAGCCGTATTTCTGCGGGATGCGCGGCATTGTCAGTCCGAACGCGCCGGTCTCCGTGACCTGCGTTCTCGCCATGACCTGGCTGTAGCCGGACTCGAATATAACCGTAACCTTTCCGCGGGGATTGGAGTTGTAGACTGCGGTGTAATTTTCGTTGCCCGTGACTGTGAACGTCAGGCTGTACGACCGGCTGACTATGGCGTTGTTTTCGTTGCGCCAGTAGCCAAAGTTTTCGGTGTCCTCGACGGTCAGCGTCAGCGTTGCGCCGAGCTTGTACTCCTGCGTGCTCTCCGAGGAGTAATACTCACGCCCCGCCGTGTCGCCGTCCACCGTGACACTGTACTCACGGCTGCTGCTGATTGTTATCTTTTTGGTCATTATCTTGGCCGTTACGCTGTTGCTGGTGAGCGTGCCTATGTAGGCGTCAACACCGGTGACGACGCAGTATATCTCGCGTCCCACGTCGGTCGTGCGGACCGTGTAGTAACCGGACGTCTCACCGTCCACCGGACTGCCGCCCGAGTACCACTGGTACGACAGGCTGTCGCGCCCGACCACGCCGGAAACATCCGCGTAAAGCACACCGGACACTCTCTCGTCGCCGTACACGTTCACGGTTCCGGAAATCTCCCGGCGGCTCTCACGCTCGTAGACTGCGGTGTAGACCACATCTCCCGTCACTGCCGCGGGCTGGCTGTCCCAGCCGACAAACCGGAAGCCGTCCGGCGCGGTGATGTTTTCGGGAGCCTGCGGCACGGATGCATAATTGTACTGCTCGGTACTCTCGAGCACGTCGCCGCCCCCCGACGTCATGCGCCATGTAACCGAATACTGCCTTGCAGTCTCGGCATATACCGCGGTGTATACCGTGTCGGCCGCCGCGGCCTGGATCGTGTCGACGACTCCGTCGCCGTCAACGTCCCAGCCTGCGAACGAGTACGTCAAGGAGACGGTCGCCTCGCGGGTCGGGGTAACGCTGCATGCGGGGAATTTGCCCTCCGCCACGTTTTCAGTTCTGCCGAGCTCTGTTCCGTCAAAATTCTTCCAGATGACGGTGTAATATACTGTCGAATGTATGACAAACGCCGCTTCCGTGCTGTCGGAGAACACTATTCTGAAGCTGTTGTCACCGGCGCTCATCTGTGACAGGTACCCGGCGGAGAGAATTATCTTTCTGTTTGCGTCGTCGACACTGTAGCTGCCTGCCGGAAGCGCGGTTCCGATGCCGTCAGATATGCCTGTCACGCTGTTTGCCGACGGGCAGATGTATCCGACCGAAACATCCGCAGGCTGCATACCGTCAAATGTGTACACTTCCCTGTCCGTACCGACCGAGGCCGGAATTTCGGTGCCGACGGTGCCGTCAAGCGTTTTTGAGATGCCCGTGCCGCTTTTATATGACCAGTACGCACGGTTGTTCTTCGCGGCATCGCCCTTTTCGATGACGCCACGCTCGCCCGTTGTTCCGTTCACAATGCCGAGGTCGGGCTTGACAGACACTGAAATCATGCTGCTGTCCGTTCCCGTCGTCGCGCCCATCGGAATCTCGAGGTATTTTATCTCTCCGGGGCTGACGCTGACTCTTGATAGCCAGATGGTCTCCCTGACCTCGTTTCCGTCGGCGTCGCGCGTGGAAATTTCGTGCGCAGTGACCTCGCTGTACGCCGGATTCACCTGTGCTATGATAGCGTCGAGATTGTCAATCTCAAGGTTCTCGCCCTGACGGTTACCGCAGCGGATGACCACGGTTCCGTCGTTTGCAAGGTTGCCATCGTTCGCAATCGCGACCAGCAGCTTGTTGCTGCTGCCGAGCAGAATGTGCTTGACGTACGGAACAAGGTCGGAATATGACAGATCAATGTCCGTCCTGTAGACCTCTGCGCCGTTTCCGTCGGTCAGCGTCATGCTGTGCTGATCGTCGGCGTAGTTCGCCATGGAAATGACGCACTTAGCGTCCTTGCCCGAGCCGAGGCTCGAGACAAGCGCGTCGGGCGCCTCGTTGCCCACGCGAACCAGCACGTCTGTCTTGCGCATCCCGATATTCCGGACGTCGAACGTCACCGTTCTGTTGGCGTAATCGATCTCCGTGCCCGTGACGACAAGCTTTGCCGCAATGGGCTGAATCACAGTTCTGCTTCCAAGCTTGTTGCCGTCGCGGTCGGACAGGTCGTAGGAGATGAGTATGTCCTCGCCAGAGCCGCGGACGGTGCAGTCGAAGTTGTCAATGTATACGCCGTCATTTGTCTCGTAGCAGGCGAGGTCGACGGGAAGTCCCCATTTGCCGTCCTCGCAGAACAGTCCGCACAGCACCGAACCGTCGCAGTCGGACGCGCCGTCCTTCCATGCCTTGGCCGAGACGTAGATTATACCGAGCGTGCTGCCGTCGGTGTTGTAAACATAACGGAAGTTGTTTTTAAGGCTGCTCTCATTAAGCTCGGCCTCGCTCACGCCGAGCTTAGCCTTGTCGAGCGTGCAGAGACCGGACGCCTCGTCGTCTCTGCTCTGGTAGTAGTACTTAACCTCGCCGCCGCTGACGACAAGGTTGACCACGCTACCGTCCGCCGTGTCGTTCACCGCGCGGACAGTTGCCGAGTCGGCATCATACAGATACATAACCCTGTCCTCGGTGTCGGCAAGGTCGCCGTTCTCGTCGACGATGTAGGAAATATCGCCGTCACCATCGACAACGAGCCCCGCCACCGCCGAGAGACCGCTCTTTATGCACTGCGGACTGGTCCACACACCGTTCTCGAGCCTGCTTGTCCATATGGAGTTTGCCGACGTCGGGAAAACGTGCGAAATGCCGTTTGCATCGATGTAGTTGGTGGGCGAAACACCGAACATGTTTCCGTCGCTGTTCTCGACCCAGACCGCAACCGTACTGCCGCCGACAACGCCGCTGTTCACGAGGTATTTGTACGCCCCACTCTGCGAGACGGGCGTCTCACCCAGCGTAATTACGCCGTCCTTCACGACGGCATGCTTCACAGCCACATTGGCCGTTGCCGCGTAAACGTCATCCGCAGTCTCAGCCGTTATCTTCTCGGCCTGCTGGGTAAAGGTGATGTCCACCGTGTCGCCGACCGTGATAACGGAGTATGTCATGTCGTTGAAGCCGTTGTTGTCGAGAAGTCCCATGGGCTCCCAGTCGAGAGCCGCGTTGTCCCACTTGGCAACTGCCAGCTTGCAGCAGTTGTAATCGTCGTAACTCCCGGGCTCGAGCGTCTGCGCGTTGACCGTGTAGACCTTGTATATGGCATTATCCGCTATGACAAGTCTCGGGTCCTCCGGCAGCTCGTTTGGCGCGATGTTGGAATAGCCGTCAACAATGTAGAGCTCGCTCAGCGAGGCCTGCAGAGCCGCGGCTGGGGTGTTATCGATGAGCTTTACGTTGTCCCACTTGGCAATCTGGAATTTCTTTTTCTTCCAGAGCACCTTGACGTATGCGCCGATCTCGCCGTTCAGCGTCCACTTTTCGACACCGAAGTTGGGGTAGAAATCGAGGACAAAGACCGTTCCGATGTTGCCGTAAATGCCCACCGACGCGACTCTGC
Organism: uncultured Eubacteriales bacterium; assembly: GCA_934401725.1. GTDB lineage: Bacteria > Bacillota > Clostridia > Oscillospirales > CAG-272 > UMGS1002. The sequence goes on from CAKRSS010000023.1 coordinate 17,965, forward strand.
ATCCCACACCGACGCTTGCGGACACCATCGCGGACAGCTCCATCTTGATTTCGTCCACTCTTACGCTCTTCCAGCCGTCCGCCTTGAGCGTCAGACTCACCTTGCCGTCAAGCGAAACCTCGACCTCAAGCACAACCGGGATAACCCACACGACATACTGGCTGTTGTGCTTGAATGTGTAGGAAAGCTCGCCCTTGATTTCGCCCGAAACGGGCTTTATCACCGTCTTTTTGTCGTATTTGAAGACGAATTCGCCGCTCAGCGACGCGTTGAAGGTTTGCTTGTTCTCCATGTTCGGCACACTTGCGATACCTTCACTGTACTGCGCGTCGTAGCCCAGCTTTTTGACCTTATCGATGTCCTTGACGTGCTTTGCACTCGCAAGATGCGTCAGATAGATGAGATATGCCTTGGCGGTAAGTCCGCTTCTGCCCTTTGCGACGGCCGACCTGCAGTTGACAGCGCCGTAGAAGGTCTGAATCTCGTTCGAATAGTTCACACCGCGAACGCCTTCATAGATGTAGCATCTGTAATAGAAGTATCCATCCGTCTCATGGTCGCGGGCAAAACGGATGTTGTAGATCAGGTTATGCTCGTTTCCGTCGGAATCCTTAACTTTGCCGCTGAAGGTGAAGAAATAGGTGTTCTTGTTGTGCGCCCGCGCTCCTGCGTAGTGCTCGTAGCCCTTTTGATAGGAACTGTACGCCGATTTTTTGGGCTTGGTCTTTGCGTCAAAGCTGAATGTGATCTCGCTACCGTTGGTCTGCGCGCTTATCGAAACATTCTTTCCGATGTTGAAGTCGAGGCTCCGCTGACCTATCAGCTTTGTAAGCAGCTCACCGGCCATTCCGAGATCGACGGCGAGGTCGTCGTCATTAATCTCTATGTCGTCCGCCGACATTTCAAAATTGAACACATGGATGTTCAGCGCGGTCGAGCAGTCTGCGTCGGCCTCGCCGGGCTTTGACGCCACCAGCCGCGCCTCGATTGCCACCTCGGGCGCCAGCAGCCTGACGGGCAGCTCAAAGGTCAGCAGCAGTGCTCCGCCCTCCTGCTCCACAGCCGAGGACGCTCTGCAAACCTCCACGCCGTTCTGATACAGCGCGCATTTTTCCGGGTCGAAGCTCCAGCCGCCCTTTGTGTCGCAGTAGCCTATCACGGATACCGTCAGCGTCTCGGGGCGCTCGCCTATGTATCTGATGTTGCCGTCCTCATATCCGCGTGTCTCGTCTATCAGGGCGATGTCGTCGTACACATAACCGTACTCATGCTGGTTGACCTCGGCGGTCTCGCTGTTGATGTCGGTCTCGCCGCAGCTCACGCCGTAAGCGCTGGGCGCTTTGGTCAGCGTGATGTAGGTGATGTGCGTGCTCTCGTCCAGATAGAACGAGGGGTTGGTATAAGTGAAGTATTCGCCGAGGAAGTCGTACACCCGTATCGCATACGGCTTGTCGTAATCCACAGACAGGCCATAGCCGGTTTTGCCGAACAGGTCCGTGAACGTCGCGATTCCATCGATGGTGTCGACTACTTCGCTTTCTCCGTTGATGTCGGTCAGCATGACGCGGGTGTTACCCAGCCTTGCCCCCGACGAGTCAACGACGACTACCGCGTAATGCCCGCCTGTCTTTTTGGCGTTGAAGTCCGGCAGGCGGAAGTATTCGGCGATTGAGTAGGTCGCCTCGTAATTCTTCCAGCCCTTCTCGCCGTTTTTGCCGTTTTCGTAGTAACCGTTGGTGTAGCCTATTCTCGTTCTCGGGATGAAAACGGTGTCACCCTCAGCCTCGTCAACGCTGACAAACGTCGTAAAGGCGTTTTCCATCACCATTGTCGGCGCGTAGACGTTGCTGAAGTAAATCAGCGAGAGGTGCGAGCAGTTGTAGAACGCCTCAAGCCCTATGACCGAGATTTCGGACTCAATAACGACATACGAAAGCGCGTTATTGTCCTTGAACGCCATTGAGGCAATCGCGCTGACGCTTGTCGGCAGCGTGTAGGTCGCGCCGGTCTTCTGCACGGGGTATTTGATAAGAACGCTCTTGTCCTTGTTGAACAGAACGCCGTTTTTGGAGCAATAATACTCGTTCGCGGCCGACACCTCGATGTTCACGAGGTAGTTGCAGCCCGAAAATACCGTATACTCGCCCTCGCCGCGCTTCAGGCCGACCGAGATAACGTGATCGCCGAGCGTTACATTCCGAATGGTGCTGTTTGCGAAGGCGTAATCGCCTATTCGGATGTTGTTTCCGGGGTTGACGGTAAGGGTTTCGAGCTTCTGCGTCGTTTCAAAGGCGTAGCTCTCGATTGCCGACACGCCGTCGGGGACCGAAAAGCTCTTTCTGTATACCTTGCTGTCGCCGTATTTGATCTGGCCGTTCTCGACCGTGGGCGGGTTTTCAAGCGCGCACGCGGGGTAAATGAGCAGCGTCAGCGACTGGTCGTCGTTGACTTTGTAGAGGACGCCCTCGATGGATTTGAAGTGTTGGTTGTCCTTTTCCTTTTCGTCGTTGGGCTCTTCAACATGGAAGAACTCAAGGCTGCTCTTGACGCTTCCGGACGTACCGAAGGCGCGCAGGCCTATCACCTGGATGTTCTTGCCGAGCACCACCGACGTCATCCGCGGGCAGTCCGCGAAGGCAAGCTCATCGATGCCGACGATGTTGTCCGTGCTCAGGTTGACATTCTGAAGCGCCGTGCAACCCATGAAGGCCGAGCTACGGATGTACTGGCTGTACTTAACCGTTGCAATGGCGTCCGCGAACGCGGAATCAACGCTTGTGGGATTGCTCAGATTGACGTATGAAAGCGCCGCCGCCGAGAAAAATGCGTGATTTCCGACAAGCCGCACGTACGCGAGGTCGACGGACTGAATCGAGGTGTACGCGAACGCGTAGGGGCATATCTCCACGATGTAATCCGGCAGCTCGTAGGTCGAGAGGTTTGCCGTTGCGGGCGCATCGATGACCGCGACGGGAATTGTCTTGGAGTCAACGACCATCTTCTCGTAAAGAATGCCGTAGGAGTCGGTCATGAACTGCGGGTGATCGTCCGCGACGATGTAGCGCTCGAGCAGCGAGCGGCTCTTGTCGATGCCGAGGAAGGGACTGCCGTTGACGTGCTGGCCGTTGTCGGTGGTCAAGCTCTCGGTGTAGTCGGCGATATTTTTGAGGTTCAAACCCCTGCCGAGCTTGATTTCGCGGATGTATATACAGCCCTCGAGAATGCCTTTGCCGAGTTTCGTGACGCTGTCGGGCATTATAAATGACTCAAGCCGGACGCAACCGTCAAATGCATGGTCTTTGATGTTCTTCACATCATTGGGTATGTCAATCGACACAAGATTCTTGCACCCGGAGAAGGCATATGCGCCGATAGCATCGGTCGGGGCAATGACAACGTGCTCAAGGCTGGCGCAGCTGTCAAAAGCGTGGTCTGCAACGATGCTGCCGTCCTTCAGCTCGACGGTCTTGATGGATTTCGGCACGGCATCGCTGCTTTCCTTGTATGAATAAGCTCCGAAGTAGTAGCCGAAGTAATTGTTTGTCATCGGGAACTCAACAAGCTCCTCGAGGCTCTCGCAGCCCGAGAAAACTCCGAATTCCAGCGACTCGACGCCATTCGGAATATTTATTGTGCGCAGATTGATGCAGTTTTTGAAGGCAGACTCACCGATATACGTGATAGTGTCGGGCAGCCGAAGCGAGGTGAGCGTGGTGTTGCCGTAGAATGCGCGGGGGAGGATGCCGAACACCTCTCTGCCCGAATATACCTCGGGGGCGGTTGCATTTCCGGTGGTTCCACCGTGGCCGGAGATGTAAAAGGTATCAAGCGAGTTGTTGGTCTCATAGAACAGGCCGGAATTGGGCTTGAGCCCCTTTATCGTGTACGCACCCGCACCCGAATCCCAGTCGCTAGCCTTTATCACATACCGCCATTCGTTTTCTTCGCCTTCGTAAATAACTTCCGCAAGGCTCGTGCATTTTGCAAATGCACCGGAGCGCAACCGGCGAACGCCGGTGAGGGTTATGGAGGTGAGGGAGGTGCAGCGTTGGAAGGCATTTTCGCCAACGTCGGCGTTGGCGGGGATGGTAACACTTGTGAGGCTGCTGCAACCGAAGAACGCATGATTGCCTATGCTCGTCACACTGTCCGGAATCGTGATGCTCGTTAAGCCACTGCGAGATTTGAACGCATAATCAGCAACGCATTTTGTGCCGAATTTTATCGAATAGCTACTGGAAATCGAGCTATTGGCTTCTATAAGATGGTTTCCTATATAGAGAACTCCATTGTTCCAATTGGATTGATTGTTATAATATGCAGTATTGTAGAACGCTTGAACGCCTATGCTCGTCAAACCATTACCTAGCTGAATGCTCGTAAGGCTACTGCAACCTTGGAACGCTAGATTGCCTATGCTCGTAACACTGTTACCTATCGCGATGCTTGTGAGGCTACTGCAGCCTTGGAACGCTAGATTGCCTATTCTTGTCACACTGTTGCCCATTTTAATGCTCACAAGGCGACTGCAACCGTTGAATGCAAAATATCCTATGCCCGTCACACTGTCCGGGATCGTGATGCTCGTGAGGTTACTGCAACCGAAGAACGTGTAATCACCTATGCTCGTCACACTGTCCGGGATCGTGATGCTCGTGAGACTACGGCACCAATAGAACGCATAATTGCCTATGCTCGTCACGCTGTCCGGGATCGCGATGCTCGAGAGACTAATGCAATTGTAGAACGCATAATCGCCTATGCTCGTCACACCATTACCTATCTTAATGCTCGTGAGACCACCGCAATACTGGAAGATATGTTCACCTATGCTCGTCACACTGTCCGGGATTGTAATGCTCGTGAGGTTACTGCAGCCGAAGAACGTGTAATCACCTATGCTCGTCACACTGTCCGGGATCGTAATGCTCGTGAGGCTACTGCAACCGTAGAATGCATCCTCACCTATGCTCGCCACACTGTCTGGAATTGTGATACTCGTGAGGCTACTGCACCAGTAAAACGCTCGATAACCTATGCTCGTCACAGGTTTTCCATTATACGATGAAGGAATAACAATGTTGCTATCTTCACAGGTTCCTTTCGACACAGAGTAAGACTTTCCATCCGAGTTCAGTGTAAATGAAAGGCCGACGGACCCGGAATCCGATGAAACAGAAAGCACAACCACAGTTGGTCTATCGCTGTTGTTCACGTCTTCGATTTCATGACTATTCGCCACTTCCGCCCTTCCGTTATCCAAATTCAGACTTTCAACCAAATTTGTGATTTCGGAATTCAAAAAAAACTCTTGCACTGTATATGAAGCTGTGGCTTTCCCTATATCACCATTTGAAATACTTGAATTAACATTGCTTTGCGTATATCCCCATATAACGGGTCTATTACTCGAATTCCATGTATCCGACCATTCGGACGGCTTGATTTGTGCGACACAATTAATCGTGAGGCTACTGCAATCTTCGAACGCAGAACGGCCTATGCTCGTTACACTGCCCGGGATCGTAATACTCGTGAGGCTCATGCACCAGGAGAACGCATAATTGCCTATACTTGTCACACTGTTCGGTATTGTGATACTCTTGAGGCGACTGCAGCCGGAGAACGCAGAATCGCCTATACTCGTCACACTGTCTGGAATTGTGATGCTCGTGAGGCCGCAACCGGAGAACACAGAATCGCCTATGCTCGTCACATCAAGTGGAATAACACTATTCTCGCACCCCGAAATAACCCTTTTCTGCGCTTTCTCGACAATACAATTTCCTTCGGAATAATATGCACTGTTGTTCTTATGGACAACTATGCTCTCAAGCCCAGAGCACCCCGAAAACGCAGAAATACCTATGCTCGTCACACTGTCCGGAACCGTGATGCTCGTGAGGCTACTGCAACCGTAGAATGCATCCTCACCTATGCTCGCCACACTGTCTGGAATTGTGATACTCGTGAGGCTACTGCACCAGTAAAACGCTCGATAACCTATGCTCGTCACGCTTTCCGGGATTGTGATGCTCGTGAGATTACTGCACCAGTAGAACGCATTCGACGGTATACTTTTCAATTCATCCGGAATCTTAATACTTGTCAATCCCGTACACTTATAAAAAGCCCCCTTACCAATCTCTCCCCCCATCACCGCCACATTCTTAATCGCCACCGGGACGATATTATCCTCGTAGCTATCCCCACCAAAAAAGTAGCTGAGATAGCCGCCGGAGAGCTCGGGCACGGTGAGGCTTTCGATCATGTCGACGCCGTAGAGCGCGCTCTTGACGATGCTGCCGCCGTTTATCGCGAGCGTGCGCAGGCTCTGCGGCACGTAGGCGATGTTGCCGCCGTAGGTGCGCGAGCCGAATATGTAGCCGAGGTGGGCGTTGTTCGTGCCGCCCTTGCGCTCGCCGACGTAGGGTATGGTCAGGCTATCGAGCTGCGGGCAGTCGAAAACCATGCCGAAGCCCATCTGTATGATGTTCTCGCCGGGCACGTTTACACTCCGCAGGCTGCGGCAGGCGCGCAGCGCGTATTTCGCGATAATGCGCGTCTCGGGGTGGATGGTCACCTCGGTCACGTCACTGCTCTGGGGCGAAACGTAGTAAAAATACGGGTTGTCGGCCGTGCCGAGATAGCGCCCGTTGTCTCCCTCAAAGGTGTTGTACTGCAGATTCCCGCACTCGAAGAAAACGTCAATTCCCATCGACGTGATGTTATCCGACAGCGTCACCCGCTCGAGTCCCTTGCGGAAGAAGGCCGAGTCGCCTATGCGCGTGATCGGCAGGCCTTCGTAGCTGTCGGGAATTGTGACATCCTTCGCCGAGCCGCGATAGCTGATGATACAGTACGACTGCCTGTCCGCGTTCAGCTGAAGGCGGAAGCCGCGGCCGTCGTCGATAACGTCGCCGACAGTCGTTTCAAACGTGCTGTTCAGCTCCTCCGGCAGCCGGACGGTCGACGTGCTGCTGCCCCCGCCGGAGTCGTCGCCCGGATCTTTGCCCGGCGCGGTGACGTCGTTCGACGGCGTAATGTCCGTCGTCGAAATGTCCGGCAGCTGCGATGATTCCGCCCCGGCAAAAACCGATGCCGGTACTGCAAGCAGTACCATCAGCGCCGCCAGTGTTGCGGAAAGCATCCGCACAAAACCTTGGTTCTTCATAACTTACCCCCGTTGCTACGCTCGTAAGCGCTTTTTTAATGATTCTTTTTTATGATTAAACCTGAACTACAAATTTATCTTTTTTCCTCATACCCGCCGACCGACAGCGTCGCCGCGCCGTCAAACAGCGCGCTCCAGCCCACCCGGCCGAGTGCCGACTCCGTCCGGCCGCCAACGGTCTCCGACGCGCTGCTCCTCACGCTGCCTAAAACCTCGTGAACGATGCCCGAGGCGTCGGCGTAGACGAGGTACGTTCGGACGTAGAGCGTTTCGTAGGTGCTGACCGTCCAGACGTACTCGGCGCGCGTGCAGACGACGGCCGACGTTCTCCTCTCGGCCGTGTCGGGGTTGAACATGGCCCCCGACTCGCCGACCGCCTTGTCCGGCGTGAAAATTATGCCGTATGTGAGTATTCTGCACCCGCCCGGCACCGCGAACGACGCACCGAAGGTGTATTCGTGCGGCGATTTTTCGATCACCGTGAGCTCCTCCGGCAGCGCGTCCGGAGCAGGTTTTTCGGCGCTGTACACCGGGCGGACGACTATCACGTCGTCTGCGACATCCTCCGTCGCGAGCACCTGGCCGACAAGCGCCGCAATCTGCTCCGCGCTGTACTGCCAGCCGACGCTCTCGTACCCGTACTTCCGCGGCACGTCCGGAATCTGGATGCTGCCCGCGTTCTTCGCCGACACCTGCGTCCTCGACATGACCTGGCCGTAGTCAGACATAAATATCACGGTTGCTTTGCCCGTGGCTTTGGTGTTGAAAACCGCCGTCACGGTCGCGTCGCCCGAGACGATGAACGAATATTCCGGGCTTTCGCTTAATATCGTGTTGTTTCCGTCGCGCCAGTAGCCGAAGCCGGCGGCGTCCTCGGCTGTTAGCGTAATTATCGTCCCGAGCGCGTACTCCGCGTAGTTTTCGGACGAAAAACGCTCGGTCGACCTGCCGTCGGACACGCTGTACTCGCGGTCGCACACGATTCCGACGCGGAACGACGGGTTGTTCACCGGCGTTTCGGCTACGGCAGTGTCGGCAGTGTCGGGCGGATAGGGCGGATTGCCCTCCGTATCATGAGGATTGTCCGTCGTCACCGGCCCGGTGACGGTGTCAAGGGGCGGTTCGGACGATGTGACAGGCTCCGGAGGGGTTGTGTCTGGGACGGGGGTGACGGTATTGTCGCCTCCCGGCCACGGAGCAGTCTCGGAAGTTGTCTCCGAAACGGACTCGGGCACGGTACCGGAGTCCTGAATGGCGCCGGGGCCCGAGAAATTGTCTGAGACGTGACCATACGTCGTCTCGGCGGGCGGGACGAGCGTGTCCCGCGGCTCCCAACCGTCCACGCCGCACGAGCAAAGGACAAGTGCAGCCGCCCCCGCAGCCGCAAACCGGATTAAACGCTTTTTTATCGGGCAATTGACTCTTGTCGAAATATCATTGTTTGACTTCATAATGCTTATCCTCGTCATTGATCTGTTTTTACACTTATGTGCCAAATAAAGCCCGGATGCTCTCGGAAGCATTGATACTGTATAAAAGTACACCTTTTCCAACAATCCATAAAGACATCTCAATTAGGGTTGACGAGACCATTTTCCCGTGATATAATTATGAGGGATACTATTTTTTGTACATTTTCGCACGCAAATAAAGACAGTATAAAGGTGTACCTTAATGCAGAGATTTTTATTTTTTGTCGACCAGTGAGGCGCGGTATTCGCGAAGCCTGTGGTAAAATGTCGACTCGCACATACCGCACAGTTCGGCGGCCTCACGAATCTTTATCCTGCCGCTCTCCCACCTCTGCACAATCTCGGGGAAATCGTCCGGCGTTTTTATGCTCGGCCGACCGAACTTCATTCCGTTGGCTTTTGCCGCCGCGATGCCCTCGGCCTGCCGCTTACGGATGTTCTCGCGCTCGTTCTGCGCCACAAACGACAGCACCTGAAGCACGATGTCCGCGAGGAAGGTTCCCATCAGGTCCTTACCGCAACGCGTGTCGAGCAGCGGCATGTCGATAACCGAAATATCAACCGCCTTTTCGCGCGTCAGATACCGCCATTGGCTCTGAATGTCCTCATAGTTGCGCCCGAGACGGTCGATGCTCAGGATATACAGCACGTCGCCCTTTTTCAGGCGTTTGAGCAGCTTCTGATACATCGGGCGGTTGAAGTCCTTGCCGGATTGCTTGTCCTTATAAATTTGCCTGTCCGGAATGCCGAGCTTGCGCATCTCGACCATCTGTCGCACTTCATTCTGGTCGATTGACGACACCCGAACGTAGCCATATTCGCTCATATAATCTCACCTCCTTCTCTATACATTTTACCAAACACGCAGCCAAAGCCGCGCCAAACACGTCAAAAATGCAATCAAAATTGCCGCCAACCAAAAAGCGATTGCTTATCCGAAAATAAGCAACCGCTTTTATTATTCCATAAATGCGCCCGGCGCAGACGGTGTTGAGAAGTGAAAAAGGAAGGGGTGAGCCTTCCTTTTTGTTTTTTATTGAGGTTTTATGTTTGGTGCGAGGTGAGGAGGTTCCCCGCGCGGAGGGATCCGCGCGGGGGAATACATGTCACAGTCAAAAATGTTGCACTATTCAGAGTGTAAATTGTTTTGAATTTCAATTCAAAACAATCTCACAATGACGACATCCTTACTTAACAGCAGTTACTGTTATGATAGTATCATAGATAGCCCAATCATCCTCATTTTTACCGTGTGCTCCATACTTTATTTTGAAACTACCGTTGTCAGACAAAAGATTTAAGTCAAGATTATCAGACGAGAAAGTATATGTTTGTTTTGATTCATTTAAATACCCCGGACCATGCTCAAATTCAACGTACCAAAATGTCTCTTCATTGTTAGATACCCAAAATTCTTGGTACCCATCATCTATTTCATTCATAGCAAATGTGATCGTCATCTTGAATTTTGTATATCCCAATTCTTTAATTTCGGCTAAATTAAAATAATCCAATGTAATATGGTCCTCTACGGTATCGTCAGTATCTTTAACTATATCGAAATTAAAAGACCATTTTTTGCCGCCAAACGTTAGTTCTCTCATGCGCTTAATTTCCACCCTCCAAAAAGGTATCCAATGAGCATAAACCGTCTTGACTCCTAAAAATTCGACCTGCGTATCCTCCGTAATTCTCTCTCCGCCTGAAGGTTCAGAATACCATCCAACAAAAGCGTAGCCATTTCGTGACGGCTCAGGCAAATCACCATATGACGAATCATACACTACCTCTTTTGATGTCAGCGACAACTCTCCACCAGTAGGGTCGAAATTTAAAGTGTACGTATTAGCACTCCAACACGCAATCAATTTATGATCAGACGAACACGCTACCTCTGTTTCCGGAGTAACATTTTCTCCATTTGCAAGACACCATCCCATGAAGGTGTACCCTTCTCTTTCTACACGCGGCAATACGCCATAAGGCTGACCAAACACTACTCTTTTTTCTTCGGTATCGCCAGGGACTAATGTACCCTGATTTGCATCGTATGTCACGCTATATACCTTTGCGCCCCAACTTGCGACTAGAGTAACCTCTTCTCTGGCTGCGGCAATATCGCATACCACCTGCTCATCTGCAAATATAGTCCTGTCTTGGTCGTTCTGTAGCTTCCAGCCAATGAATTGATAACCACTCCGTTCAAAAGTATTCTTTTGCAATGAATGTGAACATCCACTGAAGAATACCGAGTTCATCATTGTTCCTTCACCACCGTTAGCATCATAAACCACATTATAAGTTGCGTAATCCCTCACATCAAAGGCATTACCCGGAAGCTTATAGGCGAGAGGAGGATTTTCTGAAATATCGTATTTCTGCTTATCATGCTCCAACGGCTCATATAATACAGTTTGCCTGTAATTATCGTCCATAATACTGTACATGCATATATTATAATTTTGTGTGTGCTCATCGTACACTACTACGGCATAGACACTCACTTTGCCGACGCAAGCATATGTATATGTACCAGCCGGCATGTAATCCGGCACATCAAGCGCTTTTCCAAAAGTCACACTTCGCCCCTGTACATATGATACCGTGGACGACCAGGTATCCTCTGTGCTGCCCACAACACCATCGCTTCCGCCTTCTTGAGTGGTACTTGACCATGAGCTTTCGTCGGTATGAGATGTTCCACCTGAGCCACCACCTTTAATCTTAAACACATCTTTAATATTGAATTCTACTTCGCCTGACGCGTTCCAATTATCAGTTTTAGATTTTTTTCCTCCCTTCGTATTGGCCTCTGACCACTCGTTTGTGTGTGAAATTGATGTTCCTATGCCTTTTGCAACGCTATCAACCACACTTTTCTCGATGCTCACAGTAACATTGTCCTCGAAATGCAACGGCTGATTATCCCCTTTATCGGCAGCCCCCATTCTATCAACGACAATGTTGTCTATGGTACCAAGATCGTAAATAAAATACCACTTTCCGTTATCATACAGAGTAACCGGCTTATCCGTAGTTTTTTCTGTAGCAATATTTTCTTTTTGTTTCCACTTTGCCGTAATTGTAATATCGCCTGTGGTTCCCTTTTCTATTTTTTGGTCTTTTATCTCCTTCCCACTGTCATATACCCAACGGTCAAATATCAGTCCTACCCACGAAGGGAATTCCAGCTCTATCTCATCATCAATCGTATACGTCTGCTTGCTGAAGCCCGGTGCATTTTTATATGTTATCGTATAATTCTTATATGCCCAATGCGCATACAGCTTATAATCCTTAGTATCGCCGGCCGAAATATCGCTAATAGACTTAAAACTATCAGGGACATCGTTTTTTGACGGATATATATATGTCTGCTCATTCTCAGACCATCCGATAAAATCATATCCATTCGCTTCAGGTTTCGGCAACTCGGCCAGCCCCTCGTGCTCGGCGTATTTCATCTTTTCGGCCGGAATCACGGCGTCCTTTGTGTTGCGGTACGTCACCGAGTGATACTTCGCCTCCAGCATCGGAATCTCGGTCTGCTCGCGGAGAATCTTGTTGCAGACGGAGCAGTGGCTGCCCTCGGTCTTACCGGTGGTGGTGTACGTCGGCGCGACGGCCTCGTCGATAACCTCCGTATGCCCCTTCATCGCGATGACGGTCTCTTTAGCGGTTATCTCCGTCTTGCCCTCGGCATCGCTGAAATACTTTCCGCACTTGGTGCAGGTGAAGTAGGCGATGTTGCCCGCCTCAGTACACGTAGCATCTTTGGCCGGGACGTTCTGAAGCTCGTGGCTGCAGCTCACCTTTCCCGGAAGCAGTGTGACATTGTAGCCCTCTGCGTCAACGTAATACTGACAAACCATCAAAACGTCGAGCATATTGACCATTCCGTTAGCGTCAACATCGCCTGCAAGCGGGTTGATATTTACGCCGTACCCTTCGGCGTCAACATAATACTGACAAAGCGTCAATACGTCCAGCATATTGATAACACCGTTGCCATCGACATCTCCGGGGATGTAATTTATGACCTTGACTGCTCCGTCCACAGTGCTGACAGTGACCGAATTTCTCCCCTCGTCGAACACGTTCTCGCACACAACAGAAACGACACAATCCTTATTCAGCTGCGCGTCGTCAGATACGCGGAACTTAAGGTTCAGAATTACTCCGTCATCCGTCACGTTGTCGGTTCCGAGCCACGCAAAGCGGCAGGAGCCCGTTACGCTTCCGCCGTTTTTCAGCTGAGACGGCGGCGTCATTGTAAGCTCCGAAAACGCCTCTCCGTTCTGAGCGCCTACAAGCACCAACGAGCTGTCGAATGTAAGAATTATACCCATACTCGCAATTCCGGTATTGCCCGAAATGCTTATCGCGACATCCACTGTCGAATTAACTGTTGCACTGACGTTCTCAACACTGATTACAGCATCGCCCGCCGCAGACACCGTCAGCACGCTGAACGGTATCAGCCCACATAACATAAATAACGCCAGTATTAAAGATATTGTTCTTTTCATGTCTTTCCCTCACAATTATTTTAGTACTTTATAAACAAAGCATTGTCTCTGGCAAGAATTTCAGTTTACTGTGACATATCCGACGGCATCAGCCAATGTGAACGCCGTTTTGTTCCCATCAAGCGTGCTGCCGTCGTCAGGGCAGGAAACCGTAACGGCATATCTGCCGCTTGCCGCACCGTCAACGACTTTAAACTGCAATATCATAATCTCACCGTCAATGATCTCCTCCGGCAAATCAGTTGCAAACCAAGCCGCTTTGCAACCGCTGACCTTGTTTCTCGGCGGAGTGAAGGTATAATCGGTATAATCGGAGCCGTTGGATATTTTGGTCAGCGTCAGCGCGGTAGAATCATAGTCTATTTGCAGCGCCATGGTCAGAAAACCCGGATTATTCTTGACTTCCACCGCGACCTTCACCGTCTCCCCCGCCTTTGCGGACGCGCTGCCGACTATGAGGGCCGGCTCGTTTATGACCGGGCCGTTCAAAATCGCATTCGCAAGATTATCCGTATTATACCCGAAGTAAATCTGCGCCGCGGCGCCGTATTCGAGCATGTTGCGCAGCAGGGTCTTGAGGTTTTCGTCGTCCGTTCCGGTGAC
>CAKRSS010000024.1 GCA_934401725.1 uncultured Eubacteriales bacterium
TGTGGTTCATGATTCCCGCTCTCCTCCGAGGCGTTCATCGCCTCGGTGGAGAGCCCAAAACCTGAGCCCGCAGAATGCGCTTCGCGCATTCTGTTATTTTGGCGCAAGTTTCAGCCGCACAACCAGTCCCCGCAAACTCCAGCGCCAAAATGTGGTTCATGATTCCCGCTCTCCTCCGAGGCGTTCATCGCCTCGGTGGAGAGCCCAAAACCTGAGCCCGCAGAATGTGCGCTTCGCGCATTCTGTTATTTTGGCGCAAGTTTCAGCCGCACAACCAGCCCCCGCAAACCCCAGCGCCAAAATGTGGTTCATGATTCCCGACCATTCCCGAGGCGTTCATCGCCTCGGGAATGGGTCCAAGAGCTGCCCCCGCAAATTGCGCCATACACAGAAATCCCCACCCAAAAAGCGCCCGGCCTTCGCCGGGCGCTTTCATTATTCATCACAGCAAATAAATATGATTCTCCGCGCACTTTCTGTGCGTCTCCTCGTCCCAGAAGGACGACTGCACCTCGCCGATGTGCGCCTTGCGCAAAAAGAACATGCACATTCTCGACTGTCCGATGCCGCCGCCGATGGTGTAGGGCAGCTCGCCTGCGAGCAGCGCACGGTGGAAGGGCAGCGACGCCCGCTCAGGGCAGCCCGCCTCGGCCAGCTGACGCACAAGCGCGTCCTCGTCCACGCGAATGCCCATGGACGACAGCTCAAACGCTATGTCAAGCACGGGGTAGTAGACGATAATATCGCCGTTCATGCTCCAGTCGTCGTAATCGGGTGCGCGGCCGTCGTGTATCTGACCCGAGCGCAGCTTGCCGCCTATCTGCATGATGCAGACCGCGCCGTATTCGCGTGCCGCGAGGTACTCACGCTGCTTGGGTGTCTTGCCGGGGTAGCGATCCTCGAGCTGTTGCGATGTCACAAACTCGATTTTCTCGGGCAGCAGACGGTTGATGAAGTTGTAGTCGTCAGCAATGTATATCTCGGTGTGGCGCAACGAGGCGTATATCAGCTTGACCGCGTGACGGAAGGTCTCGGGCGTTCTGTCCTCGCGGCGGATGACCTTCTCCCAGTCCCACTGGTCAACAAAAATCGAGTGGATGTTGTCAGTGTCCTCATCGCGGCGGATGGCGTTCATGTCGGTGTAAAGCCCCTCGCCCGGCTCGAAGCCGTAGTTCTTGAGTGCCATGCGCTTCCACTTGGCAAGCGAGTGGACTATCTCAAAATGCTCGCCGGAGTAAAGCGAAAAGTCGACCGGGCGCTCGACGCCGTTGAGGTTGTCGTTCAGACCGCTTGTAGCGTCAACAAAAAGCGGCGCGGAGACTCGCGTCAGATTGAGTTGAATCGCAAGGTCGCGCTCAAAAAAGTCCTTGACTTTTTTGATGGCCACCTCGGTCTGCCTCAGCGACAGCCGGGGCTCATAGTTTGCCGGAATTTCAAGCCTTGACATAGATACATGCCTCCCCCGGCACGCAGTGCCGGACAATAATATGATAATGAGATATTATACCACACCGACACGCGGCGTGTCAACCGTCTGGCGGTTAGAATTTGCCCCGTTTCAAGCCTTCAGTTTGGATTTTTTACATAAAAACGCACGCCGCGAGCCGTCACATCGCCCACACCGCCACTCTTCTCTTTGCTCTTCTCTTTGCTCTTCTCTCTGCTTCCCGCCCCCGCCCGGCAGACGCCCCGCCCCGCATTTTTCCGCCCATCGCCGCATATGATGGAGCATACGGAAAAAGTGAGGCGGTGTATGATATATTTTGCTTTGGCGGCGGTCAGCGCCGTCATATTTGTCAACGGCTGGACGGACGCGCCGAATGCCGTTGCGGCCTGCGTCGGGTCGCGGTCGATGACAGCGGGGCGCGCGGTCGCGATGGCGGCGGTCTTCGACCTTGTCGGCGCGCTGCTCGCGCTGCCGCTCGGCGCGGGCGTGGCCGAGAGCGTCTACTACATCGCCGACTTCGGCCGGGACGGTATGCCGGCGCTGTGCGCCGGTATGTGCGCCGTGGTAGTCTGGGCGGTGGCTGCGTGGTGGTTCGGCATACCGACGAGCGAGAGTCACGCGCTTATCGCGGCTCTGTCGGGCGCGGCAGTGGCGCGCGGCGGACTCGGCGCGCTCGACAGCCGCAGCTGGGGCGGCGTCTGCCTCGGGCTTGCGCTCTCGACGCTGCCCGCCTTTTTGCTCGGACGCGTCGGCTCGTCGGTCATACGCAGTCTGTTCCGGCACTTCGACCGGCCGCGCGTCATGCCGCATTTTGTCCGTGCGCAGCGCTTGGGCGCGGCGACTGGCGCACTGCTCCACGGGCTTCAGGACGGTCAGAAATTCATGGGCATCATCGCGCTCATGCTCGCGCTGAACCGCGGCGGAACGGCCGGCGGTATGCTCGGTCACATAGTCGGCGGGACGACCGGCGAGTCGGTCGGAGCCGGATTCCGGCTACCGGTGGGGGTGGTGATTTACTGCGCCTGCCTCATGTCGGCGGGAACGGTGCTGGGCGGACGCCGCATAATCAAGCGCGTAGCGTTTGACATGGTCAGCCTCGACCCGCCGCGCGGTGTCGCGGCCGACATCGCCTCGGCGGTTTGTCTCGGCGGCTGCACGCTGGCGGGACTGCCCGTCAGCACGACCCACGCGCGGACGTGCGCGGTACTGGGCGCGGGGAGAGCCGACCGGCGCGGGCGACGCGAGGTGCGCGGCCTGCTCGCCGCGTGGGGACTGACCTTCCCGGCCTGCGGCGCGCTGGGCTACGGCTTCACGCGGCTCATCATGCTCCTCGGCGGAGCGTGAACAACAATCCCTGAAGGAGGAACGTCTATGAAACCGAACAAGGGACAGGACAGCATCGGCGGGCTTTGCCGCCTTGCGGCGCTGCTCGAGGAGGCAACCGAGGCGGCGCTCTCGTCGCGTCGCGGGCGGCTCGCCGAGCTGCGCCGCGAGGCAGACAACGTGACAAAGTCACTGATGCAAAGCGTTTTCCGAGACTTTGTCACGCCGCTCGGCCGCGGCGAGACCGGCGCGGCGGCGCTTGCGCTTTACGACTGCATCATGCTGCTGCCGGACGGCGGCGGGAGCGGCAGCGTAAGCAACGCAAGAAGCTCCGCCCCGATGGCGGAGAACTGCGCCGAGCTCTGCCGGGCGATACGTCTGTGCTGCTCGGCGCTGCGCGGTCGCGGGCAGGGCGACTGCGGCCTCGACTGCTATTTTTCGGCCGTGTCAGCGCTTCGCGGCGGCACATCCGCGGGAACGGCGTGGGGACGCGCCGCTGCCGGAATGTGCCGCGCCTACGCCGCGCTATGCGCGGCGCTGCTCGGCAGCGTATAGCGGCATTACGGAGCGAGCGTCCCGATATTTGTTCCGCCGCCGCGGATAGCGGGGATTTTTGCCGCGGAATAGACAAAAATACTTGTCCGGCGGGAACAAATATTGGTCATCCCCTTGACAAATGGGGCGGAATTGTGTAAAATATCATCATGTGTATACGGCGATATAGCCTTATGGCTTCATTCGGGCATTGCGCGATGAGGCCTCAACACATATGATCGTTGAAATTTTAATAAAAATGAAGGAGGTGTATTATGAACACTGCTGTTTTGGTCGGCATTATTGCCGGGGCGGCTGCTCTGGTGATAGGTGTCGTGATCGGTGCGCTGATAGGTACCCGTATTGGTATCGCGCGCCGCAAAAAAGTTGCTGAGGCTGCCATAGGCTCTGCCGAGGAAGAGGCCCGCCGCGTGGTCGAGGAAAGCCGCAAACAGGCCGAGACCGTCAAAAAGGAATCTCTGCTTGAGGCCAAGGAAGAAATTCTCCGTCAGCGCAACGAGGCCGAGCGTGAGATAAAGGAGCGCCGCAAGGAAGTTACCCGAATGGAAACGCGTCTCACCCAGAAGGAGGAGACTCTGGACAAAAAAACCGAAGCACTTGAAAAGAAAAACGACACACTTGACAGAAAGCTCCATGAAAACGAGCAGCTTCGCGAACAGATCGAGGCTGAGCTTGCCAAGCATCAGAAAAAGCTCGAGGAAATCTCGGGACTTTCAACCAGCGCGGCTAAGGAAGAGCTTATGCGCCGCGTCGAGTCCGAAATCAAGGACGAGCTCGGAGCCCGTATGATCGAGCTTGAGGAGCAGTTCAAGGAGGAGGCTGACGCAAAAGCCAAAAACATTATCACCATGGCGATTCAGCGCTACGCGGCGGATCAGGTCTCTGAGACCGCTATATCCGTGGTACCGTTGCCCAGCGAAGAAATGAAGGGCCGAATCATCGGTCGTGAGGGGCGTAACATCCAGAAATTGGAGACGCTTACCGGCGTTGAGCTGATAATTGACGACACACCCGAAGCAATCACGCTGTCCGGCTTTGACCCTGTCCGCCGTGAGGTGGCGAGACTGGCGCTCGAGCGTCTTATTTCCGACGGTCGCATCCATCCTGCCCGCATTGAGGAGATGGTGGAGAAGGCCAAGAGAGAAGTTGACGCCACAGTCAAGCAGGCAGGCGAGAGAGCGGTATTTGAGGTTGGAGTCCACGGACTCAATCCCGACCTTGTAAGACTGCTCGGACGTCTGCGTTATCGCACGAGCTACGGTCAGAATGTGCTCAAGCATTCTGTCGAGGTCGCGTTTATTTCGGGCATGATTGCAGACGAGTTGGGTGTTGACAGCACCGTTGCCAAGCGTGCGGGTCTGCTGCACGACATAGGCAAGGCGTTCCCGCACGATGTTGAGGGTTCGCACGTTCAGATCGGTGTGAACGCGGCAAAAAAGTACAAGGAAAGCCGCGAGGTTATTCACGCCATCGAGGCTCATCACAACGACGTTGAGCCGCAGACAATTATCGCCGTCATAGTTCAGGCGGCGGACGCGATTTCCGCGGCCAGACCCGGCGCACGCCGTGAGGATCTGGAGAACTACATCAAGCGTCTCGAAAAGCTGGAGGAAATAGCCGTCAGCTTTGAGGGGGTGGATAAGGCTTACGCCATCCAGGCAGGACGCGAAATACGTGTTATGGTCAAGCCGGAGCAGGTTAACGACGACGGCATGAAGGTCATAGCAAGAGAAATGGCTAACAAGATCAAGCAAGAGGTCAAGTATCCCGGTCAGATCAAGATCAATCTGATTCGCGAAAGCCGCGCGGTTGATTACGCGACATGACCCGGACTCAAATAATATTTTTCCCCAATGGGATTATATAAAGTTAACATAAAACCCCACAGGTATCAATAACGGCTTGCCGTTTTGGTTATGGCTTCACCTCGTAATGCCCGAGTGGCACACTTGCCGGGCATTGCGTGGTGATGCCAATATATTATTTGATGACAGCACCCGGAGCGCAAAGCTCCGGGTGTTTTTGTTTTTGTGACCATGCGTCGCTGTCCGGCATAGACTGTTAACATCAAAAGCAAAGGTGGAGCTGCATATGAACGAGCAGAATTATCCGGGAGTGACGGGGGTTATACGTGCACCGCGGCTTGCGCGGTCATTATTCCCGCCGCGCGCCGACGAGCTGAGCACGATTTCGGACTACACGTATTACAGCATAGTTTTTGCCGACTCCATGCCGGAGTTATCGGCGCTTTTCGAGAACATTTCCATGACGGAGATGCATCATTTTCGTCTTCTCGGCGAGCTTATCGACGCGCTGGGCGCCGACCCGGTGATAAACGTGCGCGTACACAACAGCCCGCTCGGTCTTACCGAGGACGAGGACAGCCGCGCTCCGGTTGCGGCGGTACGGGTAGTCGAGTCGATGCTGCGTGCGGAGGAAGCGGCGTCGCGCGAGTACGCGCGGCTTGCCACGCTGTTCGGCTCCGACCCGGCCGCCGTCGCCATTCTGACCCGTCTCTCCGCTGACGAAGCCTCCCACGCCCGCATGCTCCGTCGCGCCCTGCGCGGCTAAAAAAGCTCCTGCAAACTAACCGTTTGCAGGAGCTTTTTTAGAAATTCAGACTCCACGGCGGCCAGAGCAAAAGTGTTCCGCCGTCTGCGGACGGCGGCCAGCGCTACGCGGCGCTGGACCCGCGCCGCCTTTTGGAAAAGGCGGGCGAAAACTTTGAAAAAAGGACGGGTCAGAGTCTGCGAGACGCCGGAACGGGAGGTTTTAGGCGTTTAAATGCAGGCGATGCGGCATCACGTTATGGTTCAGCACCGCCCTGCTTCGCGTCCGGTGCGCTGCCGCGGAAAGTTAGTCCACCCGTAGCTGTCGTAGGGGCGACCATCGGTCGCCCGCCAACTTTCGGGTTCGATATTCATCTGAAACAGGCGCAAAACGTTGTTTACCGCATACCGTAGGGACCGGCGTCCCCGACGGTCCGGTTTGAATCGGTAAGAAAATCTATCGGCGTCGGGTAAGACAACATTCCCCCTTATTTCGGACCGTCGAGGACGCCGGTCCCTACGGCGGTTGCAAGACGGAAAATAACAGATTTGCGCACCGCATTAATAAAAAAGCGGGCGACCGGTGGTCGCCCCTACGGTGGAATGCGTGCCCCATCGTGCGCTGGCCGCCGCAGGCGGTGTACCTCTTTTGCGGCAGTGCACCGGACGCGCTTCCCAAACGTCCTTCCACCATTCCGAATGGGCACCGCACGCGAAGCAGGGCGGTGCTGAACCATCGCGTGATTCCGCACCGCCTGCACTTAAACGCCCAAAACCACCGTCCCGGCGTCCCACCGACTCTGACCCGCCCTTTTTGTGAAAGTTTTTGCGGGTTCTTAGGGAGCTTTTTTCAAAAAGCTCCCTAAGCGGGGTTCGGGGCTGGCCCCGAGAACAATCGGTTTCCACAGCCTTCATTCCATCCGCCATCCCCTTTCCCGAAAGTTTTTGCGGGTTCCAAGGGGGCTTTTTTCAAAAAGCCCCCTTGGCGGGGTCCGGGGCTGGCCCCGGAAGCTCCGTCACTCCTTCACGAATTCGGAGTAGATTGCTTTCAGCGCGACGGGGAAGTCTTCCTCTTCGACGCCGATGATGATGTTGAGCTCGCAGGAGCCCTGGTCGATCATGCGGATATTGACGCCGGCGTCCGAAATGGAATTGAATATGCGTGCGGCCACACCGCGCGCCTTGACCATTCCGCGTCCGACGACGGCGATGAGCGCGAGCCCATCGTCTATCGTGACGCTGTCGGCGTGGGTCATGCGGTTGAGCTGACTGAGCAGACGCTCTCGCTTGCCCTCGAGCGAGCTCGACGACACAATAACACTCATTGTGTCGATACCTGACGGCACGTGCTCGAACGAAACGTCGTTGTCCTCGAACACCTCGAGCACGCGACGGACAAAGCCTATCTCGGAGTTCATCATGTCCTTGATGATGGTGATGACCGAGAAACCATGCTTGCCCGCAATGCCCGTGATAACGCGCTCGCGGTCGTAGCTCGGACAGTCGGCGACAATCATGGTGCCGCGGTCGTCCGGCGCGTTGGTGTTGCGTATGTTGATGGGAATTCCCGCGTGACGAACCGGGAATATCGCGTCCTCGTGCAGCACGGTCGCGCCCATGTAGGACAGCTCGCGCAGCTCGCGGTAGGTGATAGTGTCAATGACGCGCGGACTCTTGACTATGCGCGGGTCTGCCATCATGAAGCCGGAAACGTCGGTCCAGTTCTCGTACAGATCGGCGTCGGAGGCGCGGGCGACTATCGAGCCCGTGACGTCCGAGCCGCCGCGCGAGAACGTCTTGATGGTGCCGTTGGGCATGCAGCCGTAGAAGCCGGGGATGACGGCGGCCGTGTGCCGCGCCAGCTCGGCACGCAGCACCTCGTCGGTCTTGCGCTCGTCAAAGGTGCCGTCGTCCTTGAAGAATATCACGCTCTCGGCGTCGATAAAGTCGTAGCCGAGGTATTTTGCGAGAATGAGACCGTTGACGTACTCGCCACGGCTCGCGGCAAAGTCGCGTCCGGAGTGGTGCAGCAGGGCGTTTTTGATGTAGTCAAACTCGCCGCCAAGATCGAAGGTCATGCCAAGCTCTGCGATTATGCCCTCGAACCTGTCCACTATCTTCTGGTACGTCTCGGTTATATCGCGACCCGCACGCGCCTCCTCGTAACAGGCGTACAGCAGGTCGGTCACCTTCACGTCGTCGGAAAAACGCTTGCCCGGCGCTGAGGGAATGACAAACCGCCGCGTGGGATCGGCCTTGATTATGGAGGCCACCTGACGGAAATGTATCGCGTCCGCCAGCGAGGAGCCCCCGAATTTTACTACCTTGAGTGACATTATATGCTCCTTAACATGTAAATATGATACTATTATAATTATAGCGCGCGTCCCTGTCAAGTGCTATCGAAAACATTCGAAAAAAAGCAGACGCGCGCGCAGCCTGTCGGGCTTTGGCGTCGTGCAATTCCACCAAAAAGCAGGTCGGAGATTTGTGTGTTCTTCATAATTGACGTTAGCCTGTAAACACGGTAAAATAATAGTGGAAAATAATTATTGGAGGTTAATACTATGCTTTTTACAAAACAGCCTATGAAAAAACGCATTTTCATCGCGGTGATAATGCTTTCCACTGCCCTTCTCTGCCTCACCTCCTGCGCCGCGTCGGACAAGCCCTCCGGGCGCACACCCTACCGGCCCTTTGAAGAATGCACCGAGGAAAACGTCACTACGATCATACTGACCGGCCACCCCTTCTCCGGCGGGCACGCGTATATACTGGACGACCATGAGCAGAATGCCGCCGTCGCGCTGCTGCAACGAATCGAGTCGTCCGTCACCGCCGAGGAGGCCTACGACGGAGGGGCCGAATGGTCGATTTTAATCGTGATGAAGGACGGCACCTGCCGTGTCATGTCCGAGCTGCCGGAGGCGGATCGACTCGGCATGGCGGACGATTATTACTGCACCGTCGACGCGTCGCTCCACGCGGAAATCTCCGAATTTTTCACGTCAATCGCAGCCGAGCAGGGGCTCATCAACGAGCTCAGGAGCTGAAAAAACGTAATAAAATCGCGCCTCCCATCCCCCGCGGGCCGCAACGGCGGCCTGCGGGGGATTTTTGTTGTCGGAAAAAGCAATTCCCGCTCCCTCCCCACCCGTTTTTTGAAAAATAACAGTGGACAATCCGCGCAAGATGTGGTACAATAATGTGTTAAGAAATGAATTGCGAGGCCTGAATATGAAAATACTCCGGATAAGCCCCGATTCGTGGGGCTCGAACTGCTATCTGACGGTGAGCGGGCACGAGGCGTATGTCATCGACCCGAGTCCGTCCGTCGACGCGATCGTCAGAATGGCGGAGCAGAACGACGCCCTGATAGTCGGAATTATCCTGACCCACGGTCACTTTGACCACGTCATTTCAGCTGAGGGGCTGCACAAAGCGACCGGTGCGCCGGTCATGATACACCGTGACGACGCCGAAGCGCTCGGTGATCCGGTGCGCAACGCCTACATGAGCTTTTTCGGCGAGGAGCGCCGCTTCGCCCCGGCAGACCGCCTGCTCGACGACGGCGAGGTTCTTCCGCTCGGGGACGAAAAGCTGACCGTCCTGCACACGCCCGGACACACGCCGGGCTGCATCTGCCTTGTCTGCGACGACTTCATCATCACGGGCGACACGCTGTTTGCAAGCGGCTTCGGCCGCGTCGATCTCGCAGGCGGCAGCCTGCACAGCATGAAGGAGTCGCTCAAAAAGCTCAATGCGCTCGACCATTCCCTTCCCATCTACCCCGGCCACAACGAACCGTCCACCCTCGGCGAGGCGCTCGCCGGAATACGCTTTCTAAGGGGCTGAAGCTCCTCCAAATATCAAGAAGGAACAACAAAACTATGGACTACAATTATCTTGCCGAGCTCCTGTTCCCGAATGTCACCGAAACACCCGAGGACATGGAGCGCAAATATCCACCGCGACAGCTTCCCGAGGGCGCTAAGGTCATGCGCTTCGCCCCCAGCCCCACAGGCTACGTCCACTTTGGCGGCCTGCTGCCCACCACGACGGGCGAGCGCCTTGCTCACCAGTCGGGCGGCGTGTTCTACCTGCGCATCGAGGACACCGACGCTCAGCGCGAGGTTCCCGGAGCCGCAGAGGCACTTATAACCACGCTCGCCAAGTACGGCATACATTTCGACGAGGGCGCCGCGCTCGACGAGAACGGCAAAATCTGCGACAAGGGCGCATACGGCCCCTACAAGCAGAGCCTGCGCGGACCTATATACCACGTTTTCGCCAAGGACCTCGTCCGCCGCGGACTGGCGTACCCCTGCTTCTGCACCGAGGAGGAGCTTGAAGCCATTCAGGCCGCCGACAAAAAGCAGGAGCTCAAAAACACCAACTGGCAGGAGGAGGCCGAGCGCCGCCGCGAGCAGACGCTGCGCGCGCGTCAGATAACCATCGAGGATGTCGAGAGCAACCTCAAGGCCGGCAATCCCTTCGTCCTGCGCATTCTCTCGGACGGCGACCCGGCAAAAAAGACCAAGTTCGTCGACCTTGTCAAGGGCACGCTCGAGATTCCAGAGAACGACGAGGATTTCGTCCTTCTGAAGTCGGACGGAATTCCCACCTACCACTTCGCCCACGCCGTCGACGACCACCTCATGGGCACCACGCACGTCATACGCGGCGAGGAGTGGCTGCCGAGCGTCGCAAAGCACATACAGCTGTTCCGCTACCTCGGATTCCGGCTGCCGAAATACATGCACATAGCGCAGATCATGCGGCTTGACGAGAACGGCAACAAAAAGAAGCTGTCCAAGCGCGACATGGGCGCGAACGTGTCGGATTACTCGCGCCTCGGCTATGCGCCCGAGTGCGTCTGCGAGTACATCATGACGCTGCTCAACTCCAACTACGAGGAGTGGCACATGCAGAACCCCGACAAGCCCTACACCGACTTCCCCTTCAGCATCAAAAAGATGAGCGCGTCGGGCTGTCTGTTTGACGCAGTCAAGCTCAACGACGTCTCGCGCAACGTGCTCGCGCACATGACGACCGAGCAGGTCTACGCCGGGCTGCACGGCTGGGCGGTCGAATTCGACCCCGAGTACGCCGCAGTGCTCGACGCCGACCCCGAGACGGCCAAGGCCATCATCTCCATAGGCCGCGGCGGCAAAAAGCCGCGCAAGGACTACGGCACATGGGTCGAGCTCAAGCAGTATTCGGCGCTGTTCTACGATAAATACTTCGCCGTCACCGACGCCTACCCCGAGACGGCTGACCGCGCCGACATAAAGCGCGCTCTCGAGGCCTTCCTCGCCTCCTACTCGCCCGCAGACGACCAGGACGTCTGGTTCGACAAAATCAAGGCCATCGCCGACTCCATGGGCTACGCCTCCGACATGAAGGCCTACAAGGCCGACCCCTCCGCCTTCCGCGGCAGCGTGGCGGACGTCAGCATGTTTCTGCGCGTTGCCGTCACCGGGCGGCTCAATTCTCCGGACATGTACACTGTGATGAACATTCTCGGTGAGTCCCGCGTCCGCGCAAGAATTTCCGATATGCTTAAAACACTCTGAAAAAGGATGATAATAATATGGAAAGCAGCAACTTCATTCACGACATAATAAACCGCGAAATAGCCGACGGCAAGTACCGTCCGGAAGAGATTCACACCCGCTTCCCTCCCGAGCCCAACGGCTACCTTCACATCGGCCACTGCAAGGCGCTCATCATCGACTTCGGCACCGCGGCCAAGTACGGCGGCAAGTGCAACCTCCGTATGGACGACACCAACCCCGCCAAGGAGGACACCGAGTTCGTCGACGCCATCAAGGAGGACATTCACTGGCTGGGCTTCGACTGGGGCGACCGCTTCTTCTACGGCTCGGACTATTTCGAGCAGGACTACGAGTACGCAGTCGAGCTCATCAAAAAGGGGCTGGCGTACGTCTGTGAGCTGAGCGCCGAGCAGTTCCGCGACAAGGCCTATTGCGGCGACCTGACCCATCCGGCCGTCTCCCCCTGGCGCGACCGCCCCATCGAGGAAAGCCTCGACCTGTTCGCACGCATGAGAGCGGGCGAGTTCCCCGAGGGAAAATACACGCTGCGCGCCAAGATTGACCTCGCGTCGGGCAACTTCTGCATGCGCGACCCCGTCATCTACCGCATACGCTATATCGATCACCACCGTCAGCACAACAAGTGGTGCATCTTCCCCATGTACGACTTCGCGCACCCCATTCAGGACGCCATCGAGGGCATCACGCACTCGCTCTGCTCGCTTGAGTACGAGATTCACCGTCCGCTCTACGACTGGGTCATCGACAACGTCAGCGTGCCCTGCAAGCCGCGCCAGATCGAGTTCGCGCGCCTCAATATTACAAACACCGTGCTTTCCAAGCGTTATCTGCGCTACCTCGTCGAGAACAACATCGTCGACGGCTGGGACGACCCCCGTATGCCCACGCTGTGCGGTCTGCGCCGCCGCGGCTACACGCCCGAGTCGATACTCGACTTCTGCCAGCGCATAGGCGTCTCCAAGGAAAACAGCATGGTCGACATGAGCGTGCTCGAGCACTGCATCCGTGAGGATCTCAACGCGCGCGCGCCGCGCCGTGTGGCTGTTATGAAGCCGCTGCGCGTCATTGTCGACAACTACCCCGAGGGCAAGACCGAGTATTTCGAGTTGCCCAACAACCCCGTAAACCCCGAGTCGGGCACGCGCAAGGTTCCCTTCTCGCGCGAGCTGTTCATCGACACCGACGACTTCGCTGAGGTCCCGCCTCCTAAGTTCTTCCGCCTCAAGCCCGACGGCGAGGTGCGTCTGATGGGCGCTTATATCGTAAAGTTCGCCGGCATTGACCACAACGAGGACGGCAGCATCGCCGCCGTTCACGTCAACGCCGACCTCGAGACCGGCTGCGGAATGCCCGCCGACGGACACAAGGTCAAGGGCACCATTCACTGGCTGTCCGCGCCCCACTCCATCAGCGCCGACGCCGTCCTCTACGACAGACTGTTCACCGAGGAGAACATGAACGACCTGCCCGAGGGCCGCGGCTACCTCGACTACCTCAATCCGAGCTCGGCCGTGCGCGTCGAGGGCATCCGCCTCGAGCCGTCGCTCGCAGACGCCGCCCCCGGCGACCGCTTCCAGTTCGTCCGCACCGGCTACTTCTGCGTCGACACCAAGACCCCCGGCGTGTTCAACCGCGTAGTAGGGCTCAAGGACAGCTTCAAGGCATAAGGAGGCCGCCCGTGACGCTCGAACAGGCACTTAAATTTCTCCCGTGGGTGTATTTTGCCGTAATATCGGTCGTGGCTATCGTCGTCACCTGCTACGACAAAATCGCCGCCAAGCACAATCCCCGCCACCGCACGCCCGAGGCGACGCTGCTGCTCATCTCGGCGCTCGGCGGCTCGGTCGCGATGTTCATAACCATGCAGATCATCCGCCACAAGACACTGCACAAAAAATTCATGATAGGCATTCCCGTCATATTCTTCATACAGGTGGCCATCGGCGTCGCGCTGGCGATTTACCTTAAGTAAGCGGAGGATAAAATGGAAAAAGCCAAGATGGAACGCATAAGCGAGCTTACGCGCATATCGCGCGCGCGTCCGCTGACCGACGCCGAAACCGAGGAGCGCGAGTTGCTTCGCGCCGAATATCTCCGCGACTTCCGCGCGTCCATGACGGGCATACTTGACAATTCCGTCATCGTACGTCCTGACGGCAGCCGCGAGCGTGTGAGCGAGCGCAAAAAGTCTCCGGACAGCAGCGCGCACGCGGCGAAAGCGTCGGAAGCTGCGGAAGCGGCGGAAGAGGAAAGCGCTCCCGCCTCAGAAAAGTCCCCCGAAGACTCAAAAAAGGAAGGCCGGAACCAATGAAGCTGCCCGTCGACACCCTGACCGCCTCACCCGCCGAGACCGAAGCGCTCGGCGGGGCGCTGGCGGAGCTTTTGCGCGACACGCGAGAGCTGCCGCGCTTTGTCGCGCTTTACGGCGACCTCGGCGTGGGCAAAACGGCGTTTGTGCGCGGATTTACCGGCGCGCTCGCGCCCGCCGCACGCGTCAAATCCCCGACGTTCGCGCTCGTGCACGAGTACCCCGCCATGCCCGCGCCCGTCTTTCACTTCGACATGTACCGCATAACCGACGACGACGAGCTCTACTCCACCGGCTTCTACGACTACTTCCGCCGCGACGGCTTCATGCTCATCGAATGGAGCGAAAACATACCCTTCGCCCTGCCCGACCGGTACATCCGCGTCGATATTTCAAAGACCGCGGCGACGCCTGACGAGCGGCGCGTCGTCATTCAACTGATTACAGGCCTCACGCGGTGATGCCTGCAAAAAACGAGGAGACATATGATAATTCTTGCTCTTGACAGCACCGCGACCACGGCCTCGGCCGCGCTGTGCCGTGACAGTCACCTGCTCGCCCTCACCACGCTCAACGGCGGACTGACACACAGCGAAACGCTGCTGCCCATCGTCGAGGAGCTGTTTAACCACACCGGCCTCACCGTCGCCGACGTCGACATGTTCGCCGTCTCGGCGGGTCCCGGCTCGTTCACCGGCGTGCGCATCGGCGCGGCGACGGTCAAGGGACTGGCCTTCGGTCGCGGCAAGCCCTGCGTGGGCGTGTCGTCGCTCGAGGCGCTCGCCCGCAACCTTATCGCCTGCGAGGGCATAATCTGCCCCGTCATGAACGCACGGCGCGAGCAGGTATACAACGCGCTGTTCGAAGCGCGCGACGGCGTTCTCACCCGTCTCTGCCCCGACCGGGCAATCGCGGTCGACGAGCTCTGCCGCGAGCTTGACGGCGAGCAGCGCCCCATTTACGTCTGCGGCGACGGAGCGGAGCTCATGAGCGGCGTCCGCTCGCACCCCGTCCCCGACATGCTGATATGGCAGAACGCCTATTCGGTCGCCCGGTGCGCCCTTGAGACGTACAACACTATCGTCACTAGCGTCACTAGCGTCACCAACGTCACTGTCGTCGCCGGAATCACAGAAAGCGTCGGGCACATTGACACCGACCGCACGCTGTCCCCGACCTACCTGCGCATGCCGCAGGCCGAGCGCGAACGGCTCGAAAGACTCAAGCAAAAAGGAGATGCACAATAATAATGAACACAATTAAAAAAGTCGCCGTGGGCTCTGACCACGCCGGATTCGAATACAAAAACCGCCTCGCCGCCTACCTCCGCGAGCGCGGATACGAGGTGACAGACGTCGGATGCGATTCCGAGGAGAGCTGCCACTACCCCATCTTCGCGCATCGTCTCTGCAGCCTGATTCAGGACGGCAAATGCGACGCCGGAATACTCATCTGCGGCACGGGCATCGGCATGTCCATCGCGGCGAACAAACACAAGGGCATACGCGCCGCCGCCTGCTCCGAGGCCTTCAGCGCCCGCCTCACCCGCGAGCACAACGACGCAAACGTGCTCTGCCTCGGTGCGCGCGTGATCGATTACCCGACCGCGCAGTCGCTCTCCGAGCTGTTCCTCACGACCGAATTTGTCGGCGGCAAGCACGCGACGCGTGTCGCCATGCTCGCCGACATAGAAAACGGCACCTTCAAAGAGTAAGCGCCATGTTGAGCAAAACTCAGCACATAGCCAACACGCTGCGAGCCGTCAGCGGCTCGGATAAGCGCATAAAGCCGACCTCCGCCGTCATCGTTGCAGGCGGTCGCTCGACCCGCATGGGCGGGGACGTTCCCAAGCAGCACCGTCTCATCGGCGGGCTGCCGGTCGTGGTGCGCACACTCAAGGTTTTTGAGGAGTGCGAGCTGATAGGAGACATTGTCGTCGTCACGCTGCCGGACGAGGTGAAGATATACGAAGACTACCGCAAGCAGTACGGCCTTAGCAAGCTGCACGCCATAGTCCCCGGAGGGGACACGCGGCAGAGGTCGGTGCTGTGCGGCTTTGAGGCAATATCGCCCAAATCGGAGTTCGTGGCGATACACGACGCGGCGCGCTGCCTCGTGACGACGGACATTATCGAGTCCGTCTGTCTCGCGGCCTACAAGACCCGCGCGGCGACCGCCGCCACCGCCGTCTGCGACACGGTTAAAATCGCCGACAAGCGCGGCTTTATCGCAGAGACCGCCGACCGCGACACCGTCTGGCTGGCGCAGACGCCGCAGGTCTTCAACACCACGCTTTACCGCGCAGCGGCCTACACCGCCCGCGAGGCCGGTTTCGAGGCCACCGACGACAACTCGCTCGTCGAGCGGATACAGAACCCGGTGAAGTTAGTCGAGTGCGGGCACGAGAACATCAAGATAACCTCGCCCGCCGACATGACGCTGGCCGAGGAGATACTTGAAGCGCGCCGTCGCCGCGCCGAGGGAGGTCTCAAATGAGAATCGGACACGGATACGACGTCCATCGGCTGGTCGAGGGGCGCAGGCTCATACTCGGCGGCGTGTACATTCCCTACGTCAAGGGGCTGCTCGGTCATTCGGATGCAGACGTGCTCCTGCACGCCATTTCCGACGCCCTGCTGGGCGCTGCGGCGCTCGGCGACATCGGCAAGCACTTTCCCGACACCGACCTCCGCTACGCCGGGGCGGACAGTCTGGTGCTTCTCCGTCGCGTAGGCGAGCTTATCGCCGAGCGCGGCTACGCTGTCGTCAACATTGATTCGACCGTCATCGCCCAGGCTCCCAAGCTCGCGCCGCACATCGGGCAGATGCGGCAAAACATCGCGCGCGCGCTGTCCATCGACATCGACTGTGTCAGCGTCAAGGCGACCACCGAGGAGCGCCTCGGCTTCACCGGCGACGGCTCTGGCATCGCGGCGCATGCGGTTTGTCTGATACAGGGGAAGTGAGGCGTATTGGCATATGCCTGTATGCTTTTAGAGAAGTTCTTTGACTTTGGCAGGTTCTCGCCATGAAGAATTCCGATGTGTTCGAAGTGTACTCGCCGGAACGTCGGCGGGACGTTAAGAACTGTACTTTTCTGCCGCGAGCAGAGAAAGAACAGTTAAAACTCGTCCCGCCGACGTTCCGGCGTGCCTTTCCAAGGGTTCAGAACTTATCTAAAAAAGCATACGTGCATATGCAATAGCACACAACCCCAAAAACCGTCCCACCGCGGTGGGACGGTCAGATGTACTTTGCCCGCGGAGCTTAACGGGAACGTCCTTGCCTTTTGCACGACAAAGCCGCGGCGCACGGTACGAATTTTCAGTATGGAATACCAATAATATTGTATGTCACACCGGGGAAATGTGACAATATCTGCGCACAAAAATTATTTTTCGTCACAGCGCATGACGGCGGAAAGGAAGCCATCCATGAAAAATATGATCTCCCCCTCCCTGCTCGCGGCCGATTTCACCTGCCTCGGAAAAGAGGTTCTGAAAATCGAAAAAGCCGGCGCGTCCATGCTGCATATCGACGTAATGGACGGCGTCTTTGTCCCGAATATCAGCTTCGGGCTGCCCGTTATCGAGTCGCTGCGACCGGTGTCGTCAATACCCTTTGACGTCCACCTCATGATAACCGACCCGCTAAGCTACATAGAGCGCTTTGCCGAGGCGGGAGCGGACATAATCACCTTCCATTACGAAAGCCGGAGCGACGCCGCCGAAACCGTCGCCGCGATAAAGGCATGCGGCAGGCGTGCGTCCGTCGCCATCTCGCCGGATACCCCCGCAGACGTCCTCTTTCCGCTGCTTCCGCAGCTCGACATGGTGCTCGTCATGACCGTCCACCCCGGCTTCGGCGGGCAAAAGCTTATCCCCGAGACGCTGGGCAAAGTCCGCATTCTGCGCGACTATATCCGCTCGCGCGGCCTTGAGATCGACATCGAGGTCGACGGCGGCATCTCCCCCGCGAACGCCGCTGAGGTCGTCGCTGCTGGCGCGAACGTCATCGTCGCGGGCTCGAGCGTCTTCCGCGCGCCAGACGCCGCCGCGGCCGTCGCTGAGATGTTCAAGGCCATGAACGGCTGATTCTAACTTTCAAACCCATGAAAAAACAACAAGTACTGTCGCTTGCCGCAAGATACGGCGTAAAGCAAATTGAAAACCTCAAGGAGACAGACTCCTCAAAGCCGGGCGACTTCCGGCTCAACATTCTGATCGACAAAAGGTACTTCCTCCGCATCAACGGCCCGTCATAACTCAGGACCTCATTGCCACCGCGCAACACGAGACCGTCAACCGTGAGCTGCTGCGCCACATCGGACGTTTCGCGCGGGAGTATTCGGACGTGGACCTTTAAAAAGCTCCCGGCCAGGTGGCCGGGAGCTTTTATCTTGCGTTTTCAGCTTCGCCCTGCAATTCGTATATTGCGTGGGGAGCTTATTTGTTCTTCATCAGGTCGCGTATCTCGGCGAGCAGCTTGGACTGCTCGAGAATGCTTGCGTCGAGCTGTGCCTGCTTCTCGGCGGCAACAGCGGCGGCGGCGGCAGCCTCGGCGGCCTTGCGGTCGGCCTCAGCCTTGGCGGCAGCGGCGGCAGCCTCCGCCTCGGCCTGCTTCTTGGCCTCGAGCTTGTTCTTGGCTCTCATGATGACACGCAGAACCACAAAGATGCAGAACGCTGTAATCAGAAAATCGATAATCGTCTGAAGCCATGTGCCCCACAGTATAGCAACCTCGGCGGTCACGACCTTGCCCTCGGCATCGAGGACCTCCGGAGTGATGACGGTCTTGACGCCGTCAAGGCTTCCGCTCTTGATGAACATGCCGACAAACGGGTTGATGATGTAGTTGACCAGACCGGTCACAATCTTACCGAAGGAGCCGCCTATGACAACACCGACTGCCATGTCAATGACATTGCCACGGGTTATAAAGGCCTTAAAGTCCTTCCAAAAAGTGCTTTTTTTCTTTGCAGCCATTTTCAGATCTCCTTGTGAGTTTATAATATTGTAAAGAATATTATAACTCGACAGCACCGCCTTGTCAACCCTTTTTGCGCAATCACATGTTGGGAAGACCGGCAAAACCGCGTGCAAGGTCGTCGTCGGTAGGCATATAGTCACTCATGGTGCCGTTGTTGAACTTCTCGTAGGCGGTCATATCGAAGTAGCCGGTTCCGGTCAGGCCGAAGACGATGTTCTTGGCCTCACCGCTCTCGCGGCAGGCAATCGCCTCGTCGATGGCCACCTTGATGGCGTGCGAGCTTTCGGGCGCAGGCAGTATGCCCTCGACGCGTGCGAAGTACTCCGCCGCCTCGAAAACGTCCGTCTGCTTGACGCTGCGCGCCTCCATAAGTCCGTCGTCGTACAGCTGGGAGAGCACGGGGCTCATGCCGTGGTAACGCAGACCGCCCGCGTGATTGGGCGCGGGAATGAAGCCGCTGCCGAGCGTGTACATCTTGGCGAGCGGGCAGACCATGCCGGTGTCGCAGAAATCGTAGGCGAAGCGTCCGCGCGTGAAGGACGGGCAGGACGCAGGCTCGACGGCGATGAAGCGGTAATCGGCCTCGCCTCTCAGCTTCTCACCCATGAAGGGCGAGATGAGACCGCCGAGGTTGGATCCACCGCCGGCGCAGCCGATGATAATGTCAGGCTTGACGCCGTACTTGTCGAGCGCCGTCTTGGTCTCTACACCGATTACAGACTGATGCAGCAGCACCTGATTCAGCACGCTGCCGAGCACGTATCTGTACCCCGGCGTTCCGACCGCGACCTCGACCGCCTCGGAAATCGCGCAGCCGAGCGAACCGCCGGTTCCGGGGAACTTGGCCAGTATCTCGCGGCCGACGTGCGTCGTCTCGGAAGGCGAGGGGGTGACGTCAGCGCCGTAGGTGCGCATGACCTCGCGGCGGAAGGGCTTCTGCTCGTACGAAACCTTGACCATGAACACCTTGCAGTCAAGTCCGAAATATGCGCAGGCCATCGAGAGCGCAGTGCCCCACTGACCGGCGCCCGTTTCGGTCGTCACACCTGTAAGGCCCTGCTTTTTGGCATAATACGCCTGCGCGACGGCGGAATTGAGCTTGTGGCTGCCCGAGGTGTTGTTGCCCTCGAACTTGTAGTAGATGTGCGCGGGCGTGCCCAGCTTCTCCTCGAGGCAGTAGGCGCGGACCAGCGGCGCGGGACGGTACATTTTATAAAAGCTGCGTATTTCTTCGGGAATTTTGATGAGGCGGTTGGTGTCGTCCAGCTCCTGCTCGACGAGGTCGCGGCAGAAGACGACGTCAAGCTCCTCCGCCGTCATGGGCTTGTGGGTCTCGGGGTTGAGTAGCGGCGCGGGCTTGTTCTTCATGTCCGCGCGGACGTTGTACCAATATTCGGGAATCTCGCTCTCGCTCAGATAGATTTTGTAAGGGATTTCTGTTTGTTTCATGGCAATTTCTCCTTTTTTATTTCCGGGATCGGGAGAAAACAAAAAACTCCCGTCCCTGCATTATGTGCTGGGACAGGAGATAAATCCTGCGGTGCCACCCGGCTTGACGCTTTTCGCGTCCGCTTTACGCATACAATAATATGCAGACACTTGCTAACGGAGCGTCGTCCTCCGGCTCGCCTACTTGCTTCAGCTCGCCCTCGAAAGCCCATTCAGTCCGGAGCTACTGTACCGCGATCGCACCACCCGCGGCTCTCTGTGACAGCTCTTACCGTCTTACTTGCTCTTTCTCATCGGTTTAGGCTATTTTAGCACACGTTTTTCGGTTTGTCAATAGTTTTTTTGCAATTTAAAAATGTTTTTTTGCATTTCGAGTATGTCGGCGATGCGGCGGCAGGCGTGACCGTCGCCGAAGGGGTTGACGCGGCACACCATGGCGTCGTGCGCCTCGGGACTGTCAAGCAGCGTCACGGCGGCGTCATACAGCGTCTCGGGGCTGACCAGCCGCAGCCCGCCCGCCTCGATGCCCTCGGGACGCTCGGTACAGCGGCGCGTCACGAGCACGGGGACGCCGAGCGACAGCGCCTCCTCCTGCACGCCCCCGCTGTCACTGACGGCAAAATACGACCGCCCGAGCAGGTTGTGAAAGTCGACGAGCGAGAGCGGCGGCGTGATGAAAATGTTCCCCGCCCCGCGTATGGGTGCTGCGGCCGCCTGAACCTCGGGCGCCGGGTGCAGCGGACAGACGAGCGCGACGTCCTCCCGCGAGTCGGCCAGCCGCCGCAGCTCCGCAAACATGCGCCGCATGGACTCGCCGCGACTCTCCCGCCGATGCAGCGTCACGACTATAAGCCGCCGCCCGGCCGCCGCGCGCAGCACCTCGTGGTCAAAATCCGGGCGGCGCGTGTACTCCAGCGCGTCGACGACGGTGTTGCCCGTCACAAACACGCGCTCGGGGTCGACGCCCTCGGCAATGAGATTGCGCGCGGCGCGCGGCGTCGGCGCGAAGTGTATGTCCGCCATGAGCGACACCGCCCGACGGTTGAACTCCTCGGGAAAGGGCGCGGTTTTGTCGTAGGTGCGCAGTCCCGCCTCCACGTGACCGACCGGAATTCCGCGGTAGAAGCAGGCAAGCGCGGCGGCGAGCGTCGTCGCCGTGTCGCCGTGGACAAGCACGAGCCCAGGGCTCGCCTCGTCGAGCACGCGCTCCATGCCGCAAAGCATCGCCGCCGTCACGCCGCCGAGCGACTGCCCCGGTCGCATGACGTCAAGGTCATAGTCGGCGCTGACGCCGAAAAGGCCGAGCACGCTGTCGGCGAGCTCGCGGTGCTGTCCCGTGACGCACAGGCTGACGCGCACGCCGCGCCGCCCGAGTTCAAGTATCAGCGGGCACATTTTGATTGCCTCGGGGCGGGTACCTATGACTGCCAATATACCGTCGCGCATGAATGACTCTCCGATCATAAATTCAATCCCGCCGTCAGCAGACGCACGGGCTGTTCTTAATTATTATGCACCGCCCGCCGCCATTATAACCGCCGCCCTCGCGCAAGAGCAAAAAGCTGCCCGTTTGTCCGATAAGGCCGCCCCGTGAGAGAGCAAAAAAGCCGCCCGTTTGTCCGAGAAGGCCATCCCATGAGAGAGCAAAAGGTCGCCCGTTTGACCGAAAATGCCGTTCCATGAGACGGCAAAAAGCCGCCCCTGCCGGCTGGCAGGGGCGGCAACCGCGTTGCGGTTCAGGCCTCACCGCGACGTATGCGGTGCGCCTTGGATTCAATTATCCCTCGTAAGCGCTGATGAGCTTATCGAGCTTCTTAGGCATCTGCTTAGCAACCGCCTTAGCCTGGGATGCCCAGTTGTTGGAGTTGCCGGAGATGGCACTTCTGAAGTTGCCCTGTCCGAGGAGAGACTCGGAGAACAGACGACCGAGGTCGAATGTCAGGTTCTCACGGATGATGTCGTACATCTTAGCTGACTCACTGTCCTGAACGTACTTAGTCTTGAGCGAAACCCCGTACAGCTCGGGAGTTACCTGACGGTAGGACTCGGAAGCGTAGGTCTCAAGGTAAGCGGACAGCATGCTCAGCTCGTCTTCCTTGGTGTCGATCGGGAGACCGTACAGCGTGAAGGGGTTACCCATAACGGTAACGAAGCTCTCCTGAGCGGAGTCGTACTTGGGAGCGGGAACGACTGCGAAGTGCAGGTCGATGTTGTCAAACTTGGTGATGGAGATACGGCAACGATCCATAGCGAACAGCAGGTTGCCGTTGTTGAACTCGATCTGGTGGTTGACCTTGGAGGTGTAGAGCGCGTCCTGGGTGTTGTAGAGCAGGTTGTTCAGCATTTCGATGGTCTTGATGACTCTCTCACCGCTGAAGGAGGGGGAGAGCTGAAGGTTACCCGCGCCGTCCTTATCGACGATAAGAGCGCCGGAACCGTAGAACCACGGGTCAACGTGGATACCGGATGTCATGTAACCGAAGCGGTCGCCGACGCTCTTGACGCCGTCGCCGTTCTGCTCGATGTAAACGTTGGAGCACATGGAGATGAACTTCTCGTATGTCCACTCGTTGTTCTCAACCAGCTCGAAAACGTTGGGCAGACCCATCTCGGTCTGGATGTCGGTGTTGACGTAGCAAACGTACATCATGTAAAGCGCGTTGGCGGAAATATCGCCGGACGCGAAGTACAGCTTGTCGTTGATGGTAGCCTCGGTGATAAGACGGGCAGGCCA
The DNA here is from genome assembly GCA_934401725.1 of uncultured Eubacteriales bacterium. Lineage (GTDB taxonomy): Bacteria > Bacillota > Clostridia > Oscillospirales > CAG-272 > UMGS1002. The sequence continues at coordinate 22,934 of CAKRSS010000024.1, forward strand.
CCAGGGCTTGTCGAAGTTGAGGTAATCGCAGTCGTCGTCAAGCAGGTTGTAGCACATGCCGCGCGCAGCGGTTGCAGCCATGGAAAGGCTGTAGCATGCAAACACGTCGAACTCGCCGCCGCCCGCCTGGATAGAGTTGTTGACATACTGAACCCAGTTCTGAACGTTGCTTGCGTTACCGTCGGTGGATCTGAACTGCATGTCTATGCCGAGACGATCCTCGATGGTGAGGTTACGGTTGAAGATAGCGTCGTTGACGTTCTCGCCCATCTGGTCAGCAACCTCGAACTCTTCGTGCTCGCGGTCTGCCCAGTAGAGCAGGGTGATGGTCTTGCCGTTATAATTGAGATCCTTCGGGATATCGTCGCCCTCAAGGTTCGTGCCGGTGTCGTCACCGCCGTTGGGGTTGTCGGTGTCAGAGGGATTTGTGTTGCCGCCCTGGGTGTTTGGCGTTGTGTCGTTCGAGTTGTCCTTGTCATTTGCGCAGGCAACGCAGACGCACACAAGCATCAGCAATGCGAGAAGCATGCAGCCGAGGCGCACAAAAGTACTTCTTTTCATGTGACTTTAACTCCTTCATTAAAATTCGATTTACCGGTCAGAAAAACCGGCAACGAGCATCCGCTCGTCCCCGTAGGCCACCGACCGCTTTTTCCACCCTAAAATTATACCACTCCGGGCGGGCTATTGTCAACCACCGGATTCAAAAAACGTCAAATATGATATATAGGGGACGCTCATTTTGTGCATTTAGTACAAAAAATAGGCTCTCATTCCGGGGGACGCAGCGGGTAAAAGAAAGGCGCCCGACGTTCTCTGACGTCGGGCGCCGGGATTTATTCACCTTTGAGGCTGTTGTATATGTCTGTGATGATGTCACGCGCCTCGATGATGTCGGCCAGCTGCTGCGGGCCGGAAATCTCACGCTCGATGATCCACGGGCCATCGTAGCCGACGTCAAACAGCCGCTTCATGACGAGCGGCAGGTCTGCCACGCCCTGCCCGATCTGCACCTGCTTGCCAAGCGCGCTGCCGGTGGTGGGGTAGAGGCCGTCCTTGATGTGCGTGTTGCGGACGTACTTGCCGAACACCGAGATAGCGTCGGCGGAGTTGGCCTTGCCGTAGAGAATGAGGTTGGCGGTGTCGAAGTTGATGCCGAGGTTCTGCGTACCTATCGCCTCAATGGTACGCAGCATCGTGACGGGCGTCTCCTGGCCGGTCTCAAACAGGAAATACTGTCCCCTGCCCTCCATCAGGCGGGCCAGCGCGCGCAGCGCGCCGACTGTGTCTGCAAAATCGGGGTCGCGGGGGTTTTCAGGCAGGAAACCGACGTGCGTAATGACGTCAGTAACCTCCAGCATACGTGCGAAATCGCTCGCCTTGAACATCTCCTGCAGGCGGATTCCGCGGTAGGCGGCGGGGACAAGTCCGAGTGTCGAGGGACCGTAGGTAAAATTCCACTCCTTGGGTCCGCTCCAGCCCGCCCACAGCGCCGTCAGCTCGATGCCGTACTCTGCGGACGCCGCTTTGACGGACTCGGCGCGCTCTGCGGTGAAGAGGTTATGATCCCAGCAGCACAGCTGGCAGCAGTTGAAGCCGTTGTCACGGAGCTTTGCGAACTCCTCGCGGATGTCGGTGGTGGCCCGGTAGGGCACGAGAACTCCAATTTTCATATACGGAATATCCTTTCGTATTAATTACTCTGCGGTGATGGCGTTCACAAAGTGACGGCCGAGTGCGCAGATGAGGTCAAGCAGTTGGGGATGAACATCCTTCGGGAAGGCGCTCATGCAGCGGAACGTCTCGAAGCAGATGTTGCCGCGGTAACCGATCTCGCGCAGACCGGCGATAAAGCCGTCCCAGTCGATGATGTGATCCTTGCCGTTGTTGCGGACGTAGGAGTAGGGCAGCATGTGCAGGTCGGTCTGGCCGTCGTTGTCGTGGATGTGCATGATGCCGAGACGATGACCGAGCGCCTTTATGTACTCCCTGAGGTTGCGCGCATAGAGGTTTGCGTGTCCGACGTCGAGACAGAAGGAGAAGGCCTCAAAGCCGGCCTCGGCGTTGAGCTTATCGATGTACCAGACAGCCTCCTCAACGTCGGCGCAGGGACCCTCGAAGCAGCGGCCCTTTATCTGGACGAACAGGTTCTCAAGGCAGATCCTGACGCCGTACTCGCGCGCGGCGGGAATGAGCTGACGGTAGATGTTGAGGTTGATCTCGCGCTCGCGCTCCTTGCCGTACAGCCACTGCGCGTTGACAGGGTGCACAACTATGTAGGGGCAGCCGAGAAAGCCCGCGACGGCCATGCACTTTTTGGTCGCCTCAATGACGTAGGGGTTCATGTCCTCGTCGCGACCGTCGACCCACAGCGGGAAGGGACCGTGCATCTGCGAGAACTCTATGCCGTGCCTGACGGCGGCATCGCGGCATGGGGTGAAGAAGGTGTAAAGCTCCTCAAGGCTCTGGTCGAAGAAGCCGTTCGCCTCGCCCTTGCGTATCTGCTCACCACCGAGGAAGGTGTCGATATTGAAATCAACACACTCGAAGCCGTGAGCGGCCAATATACCGAAATTCTTATCATAGTCGGTGCCGGAGAATATTCCGCCCGACTGAACGCCAACTTTTAACACGTTGTGCCTCCTGTTGATTTATTGCCTTAATTCTATCATGAACTCGTTGCAAAGTCAACAAAAAATAAATAAATCCACCCTGCCGATTGACTTTTTTTACGGCGTATGTTATCATTATCACAATACCACCGCATGGAGGACATAAAAAATGAGTTCCGCTGATACCGCCTTTATCACCACCTGCCGCGACATACTTGAGCACGGCTCCTGGGTGCGCGACGAGCGCGTCCGCCCGCACTGGGAGGACGGCGAGCCGGCATACACCATAAAACGCTTCGGAGTCGTCAACCGCTACGACCTCTCGAAGGAGTTCCCGCTGCTGACGCTGCGCCCCATCGGCTTCAAATCCGCCGTCGACGAGATACTCTGGATCTGGCAGAAGAAGTCAAACAACATTCACGACCTGCACAGCCACATCTGGGACGCATGGGCGGACGAGAACGGCTCCATCGGCAAGGCATACGGCTATCAGATGGGCGTCAAGCACAAATACCGCGAGGGCGAGTTCGACATGGTCGACCGCGTGCTGTACGACCTCAAAAACAACCCCTGCTCCCGCCGCATCATGACCAATATATACAATTTCGCCGACCTGCACGAGATGGCACTCTACCCCTGCGCATACAGCATGACCTTCAACGTCGTTGAGGGCCGCCTGTGCGCCATACTCAATCAGCGCTCGCAGGACATGCTCGCGGCCAACGCCTGGAACGTGGCGCAGTACGCGGCGCTTGTGCTCATGTTTGCTCAGGTGTCGGGGCTTGAGCCGGGCGAGTTCGTGCACGTCATCGCCGACTGCCACATATACGACCGCCACATCCCCATCATCGAGGAGCTGATAGGCCGCGAGGCCTTCCCCGCCCCCACCGTCACGCTCGACCCTGCCGTGACGGACTTCTACGACTTCACGCCCGACAGCTTCAAGGTCGAGAATTACCAGCACGGCGAGAAGATAGCGCGCTTCCCCGTGGCTATCTGAGGTGAGGGAATGAAGCTTGTAGTTGCGGTCGACCGCGAATGGGGCATCGGCTGTCACGGCGCGCTGCTCGCCCACGTGCGCGCCGACCTGCGCAATTTTCAGCAGCTGACGACGGGCGGCGTGGTCATACTCGGTTCAAAAACGCTCGCCACCTTCCCCGGCGGCCGCGTACTCAAAAACCGGACGAACATCGTCCTCTCGCGCAACCCCGACTTTCACCCCGAGGGTGCCATCGTCGCGCGCGACGTTGACGAGCTGCCCCGTCTTCTCGAGGGCTACGACCCCGACCGCGTGTTTGTCATCGGCGGCGCGAGCGTATACCGGCAGCTGCTCGGCCTGTGCGACACGGCCTACGTCACAAAATTCGAAAAATCCTACGAAAAAGACGCCTATTTCCCGAATCTTGACGCCGATCCGGCGTGGACATGCGTCAGCGTCGGTGAGGAGCAGCTGAGCCAGCCCGAAACCGACAGCGAGCCCGGCCTCGCGTTCCGCTTCTGCGAGTACAGACGGGTTTGAGGAAAGGTGAAGCAGCACGATGCAGCAAGGTTTTCATCTTTACGACTCTGATCTACACAAAGAAACAGCTTTCGCGATGTGCGAAAGTTGTTTTTTGTTTGTCCGCCACAAATTTTCTACATTCATCTTACCTCTTGACAAATCGTTCGATTATGTTATAATTGAATGGGACAACCCACAACAACATTGAATCAGCATTAGGAGGAAATTTTATGAAACGAATACTTTGTCTCTGTCTGTCCCTGCTCGCAGTCGCGGGCTTACTCATTTCCTGCAACGAAACACCGCAAAATTACAGCGAAGGGCTCAAATTCACAAGCAACGGCGACGGAACCTGCTACGTCAGCGGGATCGGAAAGTGCAAAGATACGGACATTGTTATTCCGAAAACTTCGCCAAGGGGAGATGAAGTTATTGGCATTGGCAATAACGCATTCTACTCTTGCAGGACCCTTAAGCGCATAACGATTCCAGAAGGAGTCACAAGCATTGGTAATTTTGCGTTTTACGAATGCGTTGATCTTGCGAATATAACGATTCCTTCGAGCGTAAAAAGCATTGGATACGTAGCGTTCTATAGCTGTGCCAACCTTCAAAGCATCACAATTCCTGAAGGTATAAAAAGCATCGGAGATTATACATTCCATGAATGCATGAGTCTTACTAACATAACAATTCCAGATGGAGTTACGGACATTGGCAACGAGGCTTTTCGTTATTGCGCACACCTTGCGGTCGTAACTATACCCACAAGTGTTACAAATATTGGTGAATATGCGTTTGCCGATTGTGCGAGCCTCGCAACCATAATCTTTCAAGGGACTGATAAACAGTGGGAGGTAATAAAAAAAGGGGGCAATTGGCACTCGGACTCCGAGTCCTTCACCGTAACATTCACCCAAAAATAATTTTTAAAGCCCACGGCTACGCCGTGGGCTTCTTAAACTTTATACGTCCGAACACTCCCCGAAGCCACACGGCTTCGGGGATATTTTGATTTTCATTCCCTCTCACTTGGCGACCTTGACGTCCACCTTAAGCTCACAGGTCTCGAACTTCTCCGACCTTCCGGAATCCTCGTGGCCTTCCGCCTCGAAAACGAGCGTGTAGGTGTGTCCGGTCGTGAAAAATTCGGGGTCGACAACATAGGCGCGCTCCCACGCGCGGGACTCGCCGGGCTTCAGACAAATGAACGACAACTCGTCATTCGCGTTTGTCGCCACCTCATCCTTGTCCAAAATGCGGTATTCAAACACCTTGCCGTCGTCGCGGTAAACAGAACCCTGACGCTCGCCGGTCTTGCTGTAAAAATACAGATTGACGTCCGAGGTGTTCTTGACCGTAAACCGCGCCTGCATAACGCCGCCCAGCGCGTACTTTTCCTCAAAAAACTCGGCTGTAATCTCGAACTTCTCGGCACGCTGCGTCTGCGTCAGCGGAAGGTGAACCGAATACCCGCGCAGCGAGGCCGGGACATCTGGCAAGTCGAGTTTGTAGTCCGTCTCATGCTCCAAATACCACTTTCCGCCGCCAGAGCAGGAGGCGAGAAGAAGGGTGCATAGGACAAGAATCAGCGCGATTGAAGAACGTAAATGTCTCATGGTTTACCTCCTGAAATAATAGATTTTGCCGGAGATGAAATATCTCCCAAAACTATTTTACAGGGTTCGCGTTGATATGTCAATATTTTTATGTAAAATAATTTTCCACAAATTTTCCGACATCTTGCACAAAATATGCGCGCTCCCGCTTCAGAGGGCAATTTCCTGAGCCGACGTCACGCGTCTCGCCTTTTTCAGCTCGCCGAACCCCAGCCCGTAGGTTTCGTACTCCGCCTCGCCGCTCTGGTTGTCGTAGGGGTCGGTGCGCATGAAGCGCTTGGGCGGGTCGAATGAGCCCTGAAATTCGTTGTTCGCGACCAGTCTGAAGGGGTCGAGGTTGCCGAAATAGTGGTTCCACAGCTCCGTGCAGCCGCGGCGGCGTGCGCCGCCGCCCAGCGACGGGTCGGCGTACAGCCAGCCGTAGGGCTCGACGTAAAACATGGCCCAGTCATGCGAGCCGATGCTGTCGGGGTGCACGCTGCTGCCCGACTCCCACTTTGCCGGCACGCCCAGCCGGCGACAGAGCGTTATAAACAGCAGCGCCATGACGCCGCAGTCCCCGCGCCCGCCGAGCGCGGCAAACTCGGGAATGTTGTCGATATAAAGATACTCGCGCATATAGGAATAGCGGACGTTGAGCGTCACCCAGTCGTAGACGCGGCGGGCGAGAATGAGCGGGTCGCGCTCGTCGCCGCCTATCTCACGTGCCAGCGCGTCGATAAAGGGCGTGAAGCGTATGTGCGGGTAATGCTCGCCGAGGCAGTCCTCGGGACGGACGGGCGATGGGGCAACCGCTATCGTCGGCACGCCGCTCCCCGCGCCGAAATCGCGGTAGGGCGCGCGGTTTACATAGCTGAACGTGACCGAGAAGTGCTCGCCGGGCACATAGGGCGCTGTTATGCACAGCGTGCGCTGCGGGGCGTCGGATATGTAAAAATCGGGATGCGAGCAGGCGAGCAGCTGTATTTCCTCGCCCGGCTGCGACTGACACGCCGCAGGATATGGCAGATACACGCGGATAGTCTCGCCCGGACGCTCGGCGCCCTCGCTCACCCACAGCTCTTCTTTTACCGTAAACCGCCACGCCGCGCCGCCCTGCCGCCGCATTCTCCGGACGACCTCGAGCATTCGCGCGTCGCGCTCGTATAGCGGCGCGTAGGACGGGTCGGAGAGCCGACGCAACTCGGTCTCGTGGCAGTTTATGAGATTTGCCGCGGCGGAATTCTGGTAATACTCGCGGCCGTCGCGCAGTATGTAGTCGGCGTGCCCGTGCGAAAGCAGACGCCGCAGCGCCTCGGCGTCGCACGCCGGGAAGGCCGCCGCGACGCGGGCGAGCAGACCGTCAAAATCGGTGTTGTAGTCGCGGCACATGCCAGCGGCGATAACGCGCTCAATCGTCAGCCGACGCGCCAGCGCCTCGGGCAATCCGTGACCGGACTGCTCGTTGTCGAGTATCCGGTCAATCTCGCGCAGCTCCCCGTGAAAATCGCCCGCATACTTATAAAACTTTACGCTGTCTGGCAGCTCGATGGCCAGATATTTTATGTCCTCGTTTGAAAATTCGATCATACGGCACCTCCGAATATTTTTCATTATTATTATACCCGACCGCCGCCCCCGCGTCAACAGCTTTTGCGAAAAGCAGAAATACGCGCATAGCGCAAAGAAGCACCCCCATGGGGGTGCTTTTTTGTGGCCTGCCCGACAGGATTCGAACCACGTTTTGGATCCCGTACGCCGGAAC
>CAKRSS010000025.1 GCA_934401725.1 uncultured Eubacteriales bacterium
CGTTTAAGTGTTGGCGTTACGGCATCACGCGATAGACCAGCACCGCCCTGCTTCGCGTCCGGTGCGCTGCCGCGAAAGGAGTTCCGCACTCTGCGGAGCGCGGCCAACGCCGCACGGCGTTGGATCCGTGCCGCCTCCCCAAAGGCGGACGAAAACTTTGAAAAAGGACGGGTCAGAGTCTGTGGGACGCAGGGACGGGTGGTTTTGAGCGTTTAAGTGTTGGCGTTACGGCATCACGCGATAGACCAGCACCGCCCTGCTTCGCGTCCGGTGCGCTGCCGCGAAAAAGATATCTCGCCACGGAGGCCAGAAAGAGACTTTTGCCGCCTCGCGTCCGGTGCCCATTCGGAACGGTGGAATAACGTTTGTGAAGCGTGTTCAGTGCCTATTAGGAATGGCGGAAGATCGTTTGTGAAACGCGTCCGATTCTCAGAGAAGATACCCCGCCTCCGGCGGCCAACGCACAATGGGTCACGTCTCCCACCGTAGGGGCGACCATCGGTAGCCCGCTGCTTTGGTACCAAGTAACCTCACCTTTACAAGCAAAACGTTGGTTAAATAAAAGGCTCCCTTGTGTAAAGGGAGCTGTCGCGCAGCGACTGAGGGATTGTTTACGTTGGGTTCATAACAACTTTGTTCAGCGAAACCGTTCGCCCGACAATCCTTCAGTCACCTCCGGTGACAGCTCCCTTTACACAAGGGAGCCTTTTATTTAACCGAGGCTTTATATACACGAGTGAGGTCATTTTGCACCAGCGTCGGCGGGCGACCGATAGTCGTCCCTACGGACTGCCGAAGGCGGACTAACTTCTCGCGACAGCGCACCGGACGCGAAGCGGGGCGGTGCTGGTCTATCGCGTGATGCCGCATCGCCCACACTTAAACGCTCAAAACCACCCGTCCCGGCGTCTCACAGACTCTGACCCGTCCTTTTTTCAAAGTTTTCGCCCGCCTTTGGGAAGGCGACACGGATCAAACGCCGTGTGACGTTGGTCGCCGCCCGCAGGCGGCGAAACACAATTTCGCGCAGAGCGCGAAATTCTCCTCCGTTAACTTATGTCCGAGTTTTTGACGCAGAACATTTGCTCGACGGCGCGTCGGAGAGTTGGGTGTTCACCGAGCTGCGGGTCGTCGGCGATGAGGGCGCGAGCGGCGTCGCTGGCGGCGGTCATGAGGGCGGTGTCGTCGCACATGCCGGCAAGCCGGAAACTCACCCCGCCACTCTGCCTCAGACCGCTCCCCTGGCCGGCGCTGCCCACAAAATCACCCGGACCGCGCATTCGCAGATCGGTCTCGGCAATTATGAAGCCGTCGTAGGTCGTGTGCATGGTCTCGAGACGTTTGCGCGCCTTCTCGCCCTTGGCGTCCGACACAAGAACACAGTACGATTTGCGATTTCCGCGCCCGACACGTCCGCGAAGTTGGTGCAGCTGCGAAAGTCCGAATCGCTCGGCGTTTTCGACCACCATCAGACAGGCGTTCGGGACGTTGACACCTACCTCGATGACGGTCGTCGAGACGAGCACGTCGAGCTCGCCCGCCGCAAACGCGCGCATGACGCCTTCCTTTTCGGCGGCCGATAGCTTGCCGTGTATCAGCCCGATCCGCTGTCCCGGCAGACGCTCGGTAAGCTCGACCGCGTAGGTCTCGACCGCCTTGAGCGGCGGCGCTTCCTCCGGCTCGCGAAATAGCGAGATTTCGGACATGCTGATCTCGTTTTCCTCGCACTCGCGCTCCTCGATTGCCGGGCAGACAATGTAAACCTGCCCGCCCGCGGCGCATAGTTTTTCGATGAAGCCGTCCAGCCGCGCGCGGTAGCCCTCGTCGACTACAAACGTGTCGACGCGCTGACGCCCAGGCGGTATTTCGTCGATGCGCGAAATGTCGAGGTCACCGTACATGACAAGCGCCAGCGAACGCGGTATCGGCGTCGCGCTCATGACAAGAACATGGGCGCTTTTGTTTTTTTGAGCAAGCGTCGCGCGCTGCGTGACGCCGAAACGATGCTGCTCGTCCGTCACAATAATGCCGGGCGCGGCAAATTCCACGCCGTCCGAAATCAGTGCGTGCGTGCCTATGACTACATTCAACCGCGCGGCGGGGTCGTCCGCCGACAGCGCCGCCTTTATCCGACGCTTTTCCGCCGCCGGCGTCGCGCCGACTAAGAGCGCGCAGTCGATGCCGAGTTGCGCGAACAACGGCTCGAGGTCGGAAAAATGCTGACGCGCGAGAATTTCGGTCGGCGCCATGAGCACTGCCTGACGTCCGCTCGCAACTGCGATGTACATAGCGGCTGCTGCGCAGACGGTCTTGCCGCAGCCGACGTCGCCGACGACAATACGCCGCATCGGGATGTCGGAGGCCATGTCGTGGCCGATTTCGTCGATGACCCGCGCCTGCGCACCGGTCAAACGATAGGGAAGCAGGTCGGTGAGCGGAGTCGGGGCGGCCGGACACTTCGGCGCGCCGGTCGTCCGTTGAGCTTTATGCGCGGTCGCAAGCCCCAGCCCGAACATGAACAGCTCGTCAAATATCAGCCGCCGTTTGGCGATGGCGAGCATTTTGTAATCCTCTGGCGCGTGGATGTTGCGCAGCGCGAACGCAATGTCGCAGAGCGAATTTTCGTGGCGGATGTCGTCCGGCAGCGGATCCTCGAGCTGACCGGACAGCAAAAGCGCAGCCTCGATGTCCTTCTGAAGCTGCTTTTGACTCAGCCCCTCGGTCAGCGGGTAGACGGGGTAGAGCGAGGGCAGCCCGACGTCGGGCGCGAACGGCTCGAACGCCGGTGACGACATGGCAAATCCCCGCCCGTCGCGCTCGACCTTGCCCCAAAAGCGGAAGGTCGAGCCAATCGGAAACTTGTCCTTCAGGTAGCTTTGGTTGAAAAATGTGACGGTGCAGCTGCCGCTCTCGTCGAACGCACGCAGGCGCATAAGATCCATCCCACGCCGCAGACGGAAGGCGCGCGGCTCGGTCGCCACGGTCAGAATGACGGCGCTTTTGACGTCGTCGTGCGTCGCCGCGAGCAGAGAAATTTCACCGCGGTTTTCGTACGCGCGGGGAAAATAGAACAACAGATCGTAAATGCTTTCGACGCCTACGCGGGCGTACGCCGCCGCGCGCACCGCGCCGACGCCGTACAGCTTGCGTACGGAAATCTGACTCAGATCCGGCATACCGCTGCCTCCTGTAAAATGATATTTTCCGTCTTAGCGGAATGAGATATTTTTTGCCTGAACGTGATGGGGTATTTTTATCTGAATGGAATAAAATTCATAGATTTTGGCGTTTGGCGCGAGGATTTCATGCGATTTTTTTCGTTGCCTTCACTCGCAAGGCCGTTGCGCATGTCTATTACACACGGCTGCCACGCGAAAATTCTCGTCAAACACATCCTGCCGCGACGCCGAAGCGCCGCGGCTTATGGTCGCGAATTCGCAACTGTGCCGTCGGAGGCACCGTCAGTCGCGCCTCCGGATGCACCATTGAATTGCGCCCCCGAATGGCGCAGTGAAGCCTTAATTTCACCGACCGCCGCTTACAAAAACTCGTCGCGGTGACGGTCGAAAAGCTCGAAATATGCGCGCACGTTGTCGAGCTCCTGCCATTTCCGTACTGCGACGGGGCGCACGTCGAGGTCGTAAATTTTCACACCGGGCATGGAGAGGAAAAACGGCGAGTGCGTCGAGATGATGAACTGGCAGCCGTAAAACCTCGCCGCCTGACCGACGAAATCCGCAAGCTCCGCCTGACGTCGCGCCGAAAGGCTGTTCTCCGGCTCGTCGAGAAGGTAGAGCGCGTTCTCGCGGATGGCCTGTGTGAAATAGGCGAAGCCGTTCTCGCCGTTCGACTGCCCCGGAACCTCCTCGGACAGCTCCCGCGCCGCAAACGACGACCGCGTCACCGACTTGCTGCGCGCGCGGTTGCGGCGGTGCAGCTCCTCGTAATCCTCGAGCGAGCGCAGCTGAAAACGCGGCGCGGTCGGGTCGTTGTAGCTGGCATATTCGCGGAACAGCTCCTCGCGCCGCCCCGAGACGCCCTCGTTCAGCGCGCGCATGTCGAGCATAAAGTCAAAAACGTCGTCGCTGGTGATGATGCGGCTGCCGGATGGCAGTTTTCGCCCGAAGGACAGCCCAGCCTCGCACAGGTCGAGGTAATCCTCGAAAAACGGCGTCCGGTTAAATGGCGCCGAGCGCACGAGGTGCAGCTTTTCGGCGATTATGTTGAGCAGAGTCGACTTGCCCGAGCCGTTGCTGCCGTAGATCAGCGTCAGCGGGGCGAAGGTCAGCCGGCTGAGCCCGCGAAAGGGGAACAGCTTGAAGGGGTAGGCGTTGGTTAGGTTGTAGCAGGTCATGTCGAGTTTGGCGGAGTCGAGGATGAAATTATCCTCGTCGGCCGCCGACGCCAGCTTGAAAAAGTCAAGATACTGCATGGTTTCCTCCTTTATTCGTCGTCCTTTACGGCGAGCATGGCCGCCTTTATCTGGCTGAAGCTGTAGCCGTAGCGCGCGAGCGACGCCGCCATCTTGCGGCGTCCGTCAGCGTCAGACGGGATATAGCCGAACTTTTTCTTTATCAGCGCGGCGCAGTTTTCGGTGTAAACCGACTCGTCCACGCCGTCGAGAGCTTCGCGGACGGCCTCGTCGCCGTAGCCCTTTTGACGGAGTTTGGCGATTATCCGGCTTTTGCCGTAGCCCGAACGCAGGCACACCCGCACAATCGACGACGCGTCGCTTGCCTCGCGTATCAGACCGCGGCGGCAGAGCTCCTCGCCGACACGCGAGCAAAGCTCGCTGTCGTAGCCGTACCGGCGCAGCTTAAGCTCGAGCGCGCGCCGGGAATTTGCGCCGTACGACAAAAGCTCCGCGCCCTTGTTCAGCGCGGCGCAGAATTCACCCGCGCATTCGAGCTCGTCGAACTGTTCCGGCGTCAGCAGACATCCCGCCAGCGACGAAAAAGCGTCCTCGGGGTCCCCTTTTGCAGGGACGGGGCGCAGGGAAGCGGGGATTTGCCGCCCGAAGCCGGGAACGGCGGCGCGGTCGTGCGATGAGGTGGAGTCGGTTGCAGAGGCGGGGCGGGTGTGCGATGAGATTGTAGCTGCGTGGGAGCGGTCGGGACTCGTGGCGGTTGGGGCTTGCCGCGCAGCTCCCCCGTCGACAACCGATGTCGCAGCCGACGCCGCCATCGACTCCTCAATCGACGCTGCTATGCGCCGCCAATCGGCGTCGGTCAGCGCAAAGCGGCGCACCTCGCGGTGCTCGCCGTCCGACAGACGCACTTTTACAGACACGCCGCCGCCATCACGGGCGGCGACGTGTGCAAGCTGTATTTTCATTATGGGGCTTATTCGTTGTCGTCATTCATCAGGCTGACGTCGAACTCTTCCCCGCCATCGTCCTTATCCTCGTCGAGCTCGAATTCCTCACTCATGGCGGAGGCCTGCTCGCTCATCTCGCGGATTTTGGCCTCGAGCTCGGCCATTATGGCAGGGTTTTCCTCGATAATGCGGCGGGCGTTTTCCTTGCCCTGGCCGATGCGCTCGCCGTTGTACGAGAACCACGAGCCGCTCTTCTTTATCAGCTCGAGCTTGATGGCGTAGTCGAATATCTCGCTCGAGCGCGAGATGCCCTTGCCGTACAGTATGTCAAACTCGGCGACCTTGAAGGGAGGCGCAACCTTGTTCTTGACAATCTTGCAGCGCACGCGGTTGCCGTATATTTCGGAGCCGTTCTTTAGCTGATCGGCCTTGCGGACGTCGATACGCACCGACGCGTAGAACTTCAGCGCACGGCCGCCGGTGGTGGTTTCGGGATTGCCGTAGAACACGCCGACCTTCTCACGCAGCTGGTTTATGAATATGACGATGCAGTTGCTCTTTGAGATGACGGAGGACAGCTTACGCATAGCCTGCGACATAAGCCGCGCCTGCACGCCGACGCTGGACGCGCCCATGTCGCCCTCGATTTCCTGACGCGGGACGAGTGCCGCGACCGAGTCGATTACGACGATGTCGACGGCTCCCGAGCGCACGAGCGCTTCGGTAATTTCAAGCGCGTCCTCGCCGCAGTCGGGCTGTGAGACGAGCAGGTTGTTTATGTCTACGCCGAGAGCCTTGGCGTAGATGGGGTCGAGCGCGTGCTCGGCGTCGATAAACGCGGCCTCGCCGCCTGTTTTCTGCACCTCGGCGATGACGTGCAGCGCGACGGTCGTCTTACCGGACGACTCCGGCCCGTATATTTCGATGATACGTCCGCGGGGCAGACCTCCGATACCGAGCGCCATATCGAGCGCGATGGAACCGGTATGCACGGCCTGAACCTCCATATGCGCGTTCTCGCCGAGTTTCATTATCGTTCCCTGGCCGAAATCCTTTTCAAGCTGGGATATGGCGGTTTCGAGTGCTTTGAGCTTTTCAGTCTTGTCGGTGTGCTGAGTAACGGGAGCCGTAGCTTTTTTGGTCTGCTTCATGGTATATGCCTTCCTTTTGTCGTTTTATGGGCTTTGTTGATGTTATTATAATACATCGCGTGGATATTGTCAAGGGGTTTTGACAATCTATTTTTCCGAAAACGGAAGTTTTTCGTTATCGGTACCGTTTTTGGGACTGTGAAATGCCGTTATTCTTTCAAAATCGGCAAATGCAAAAATGTGTGAAATAATTGTTGCAAATGTGACGGTATCATGATATAATAGCTATGAATTTATTGGGTCTTACCCGAGAAAGGATAACAGCATGAAACACATAAGACTTGTTTGCCTCGTACTCGTTGCCCTTTTCCTGTTGGTTGCCTGCGCAACTCCGGGAGATGACGACAGCAACGGTACAACCACACCTGCCGCGACGCAGCCGGGCGAGACCACTCCCGCCGACTCGGGCGGCGACGAGACCACCCTGCCGGCCTACGACTTCCCGGACGTTACATATAATAATGAAGTTTTCCGGATTTTCAACGGCACGCAGTCCTACAACATGATAATGAACGTGACCGCTGACGACGTCACCGGTGAGAAGGTCAGCGACTCGATCCACAACAACGTTGTGACGATTGAGGAGCAGTTCCACGTCAAGCTCGAGGAGACGCTCAGCCCCTTCGGCTCCGACATGCTGACCGTTGTGCGCACCGAGATGCAGTCCGGCGATGCCAAGCACGACATTGTATATCTTTACAGCACGCTGGTTGGTTCGCTCATAGGTTCGGGCGGACTGTCCAACCTTTACGACAACGAGGCCATCAACATGGATGGCGAGTGGTGGAATCAGGCGCTCAAAAACGACGCGACGCTCTACGGCACCAACCTCTACTATCTCGTCAGCGACGCGCATCTGATGTCCTTTGAGGGCACGTGGTGCATGTATTTCAACAAAGAAATAATGACCAACCTCGGCATTGAGTTCCCGTACGTCGCCGTGCGGAACAACGAGTGGACGATGGAGAAGCTGTACACATATGCCGCAGCGGGTGCGTCGCTGAACGGCGACGCTTCCTATGACTGGAATGCCAGCGGTAGCAGTGTTTACGGTCTGGCGTCCTTCAAGAACCTGATGAACGCACTGGTTGTCGGCTGCGACGCCATGTACGTGCGCAAGGATGCGAATGACGTGCCCTACTACTCCTTCCCAACCGAGAATTCGCTTTATGACAAGTTTGAGGCCATCACCCGTATCACTGGCGAGGCCGGAACCTACATCAGCGCCAACGCGCGCAGCTCCGGTCTGCACTACATTGAGACGATATTCTCGCAGGGCCGTTCCATGCTGATGGGCGGCGAGATCAAGGCGGCCGCCAACGAGCTGACCGAGACGGCTTTTGAGTTTGGAATCGTGCCGATCCCGAAGTACAACTCGGCACAGGAAAACTACAAGAGCAACATGCTCTGGAGCACGTTGCTTATGACCATTCCGGTCACGGCTCCCGATCCCGAGCGCAGCGGTATCATTATGGACGCGCTGTCCTATCTGGCGATGGTGAACACGATGCCGGTTTACTACGACCGTGTTTCCTACAAGGGTCTGGCTGACAACGACTCGATTGAGATGCTTGACATCATCAACGAGAGCCGTTATCTCAACTGGGGTCTGACCTACGGCTGGCTTAGCTGCATTGAGCCCAACGTCAACTCGATGCTTGATTCCGGCAACTCGTCGCTGGCGTCGCTTGTGCGCTCGTCCGACAGAATTGTTCCGAGTCTGATTAACAAGACGCTTGAGTCGATAAAGAAATAAGCAAAAGCTCCCGGTGCCGTGGCATCGGGAGCTTTTACATAGATCTGTCAGAGTTTTGCCTCGAGCTCGCGGAGCTGGCGGTTAAGCTCGTCGATAGCTTCGAGTTCCGCGGTGCAGTCGGGGGCGGGGGCGTCGGCGTTTTCGGGGTCGGGACGGGCAGCCTTATATGTAAGGCGCCCCAGCTTTTCGTACTTCTCGCACAGCTTGAGCTTGAGCGACTGCTGACGCAGGCGTAGCGCGGCTGCATCGGCCAGCTCGCCGGTCTTGACGGCGACCTTCGACGCCAGCTTGGAGGCGTCGTTCTTGAATTCATCCCAGCTTGACATATGGCAGGTTCCTTTCGTATCGGTTTTACACACTACTATTATATAACATTCTGCGCGATTTGTAAACCGCGGTACGCAAATTTTGTGTGGGATTCCGCCGTCTGCGGACGGCGGCCAGCGCTGCGCGGCGCTGGACCCGCGCCGCCTTTTGAAAAAGGCGGGCGAAAACTTTGGAAAAAGGGGCGAGTTAAGGTCTACGGGACGCCGGAACTGGAGGCTTTAGGCGTTTAAGTGCGGGCGGTGCGGAATCACGTTATGGATGAGCACCGCCTGCTTCGCGTCCGGTGCCCATGCGGAACGGGAGGAGGCCGTTTGTGTAGTGCGTCCGGTGCGCTGCCGCGGAAAGTTAGTCCGCCCGCGAGGCCGTAGGGGCGACCATCGGTCGCCCGCAAACTTCGGTTTTGGCGTTCATTCGGAAAGAGCGCAAATCGTTCGCTCATCGCGTTATGGTTCAGCGGCAAAACGCTGCGCTGTTGCCGCCCTGACGGGGAAGAGTAACTTTATTGGTGAAGGCGAGCTTCATCGTAAACTCTGCCTCCCTCCGGGAGGGAGGTGGCACGCGAAGCGTGACGGAAGGAGAATGCGGGGCGTTGGGTTTGCGCTGACTATGCCGACGCAAGCTCTCCTGCCCCTTCATCCCGCGCTCTCCCTCAGTCACGGCAAGCCGTGACAGCTCCCTCCCGGAGGGAGCCTTGGCTTGAATCGATTCTTTGTTTCGTACAGGCGAGGTTGTCTTTAACCAAAGCGGCGGGCGACCGATGGTCGCCACTACGGCGTGTGGCGTGACCCATCGCGCGTTGGCCGCCGTAGGCGGTGTACCTATTTTGCGACAGCGCACCGGACGCGAAGCAGGGCGGTGCTGAACCATCATGTGATACCGCACCGCCCGCACTTAAACGCCTAAAACCTCCCGTTTCGGCGTCCCGTAGACCTTAACCCGCCCCTTTTTGAAAGTTTTGCGGGGTCTCGGGGGCTTTTTCAAAAGCCGCCCGAGCGGGGTTCGGGGCAGCGCCCCGAGAACAATCGGTTCCCGCGTTCTCCTTGTCTTAATTACTTCCCAGCATGCTTATCAGCTCGTCCTCGCTTATGACGGGCACGCCGAGGGACTGGGCTTTGGTGAGCTTGGAGCCGGCGGCCTCACCGGCGACGACGTAGGAGGTCTTTTTGGAGACCGAGCCGGTGCATTTGCCGCCCTGCGCCTTGATTTTTTGCTCCGCTTCGTCGCGCGTCATGGTGGGGAGCGTGCCGGTCAGCACGAACGTCAGACCGGCGAGACGGTCGCCGACGGGGGCGGCGACGCTCTCGGTGAGCAGTCCGGCCTCGCTCAGACGGCGGCACAGCGCGATATTCTGCGGGTGGGAGAAGTAGTTGACAACGCACTCGGCCGTAATCATGCCGAAATCCGGGATGGCGCATAGCTCGTCGACGGTCGCCGTCATGCAGGCGTCGAGGGTGCGGTAGCGCGCGGCAAGCGAGACGGCGGCGACCTGCCCGATATTGCGTATGCCGAGCGCGTAAATCAACCGCTCAAGCCCGGCGGACTTGGAGCGCTCAACGGCCGCGACGAGATTCTGCGCCGACTTTTCGCCCATGCGGTCGAGCGGTGCAATCTGCTCTTCGGTGAGACGGTAGAGGTCGGCGGCGTCCGAAATTAGCCCCTCGCGGAGCAGTAGCTCGACTATCTGCGGGCCGAGACCGTCGATGTTCATGGCGTCCTTGGAGGCGAAATGCTCAATCGAGCGCGAAAGCTGCGCGGGGCAGGCGGAGTTAGTGCACATGGCGGCGGCTTTTTCCTCCGCATCGTAAAAGACGGGCTCGCCGCACGAGGGACAGCGCTCGGGCAGATTGAACTCGCGCTCGTTGCCGTCGCGGCGCTCGGGGTGGGCGCAGACGACCTCGGGAATAATGTCACCTGCCTTGCGCACGGTGACGATGTCGCCTATCATAATTCCGCGCTCACGTATGAACTCGAGATTGTGCAGCGTCGCGCGGCTGACCGACGTCCCCGCGAGCCTGACCGGCTCGAGCACTGCGGCAGGGGTCAGCACGCCGGTGCGACCGACGGCAATAGTAATGTCGGTGAGGCGTGTCTGCTTCTCCTCGGGTGGGAATTTGTAGGCCACCGCCCAGTTGGGGGTGTTGGTGCCCTCGCCGAGCAGCTCGCGCCCGGCGAGCGAGTTGAGCTTTATGACAACGCCGTCAATGTCGTATTCAAGCGTGTCGCGCAGACGGCCTATGGTGCGGATGTGGTCGAGAATTTCCTCTGCCGAGCGGGTGACAATCCGCTTGCCGATGACGGTGAAGCCGAGTTCGGCGAGTCTTTTCAGCGTCTCGTCGTGAGTGAGTGGCGTACGGCCGTCGGAGTAGAGGCTGCCATCCTGAAAATTGAAGACAAATATCGCGAGTGACCGCTCGGCCGTGACGGCAGCGTCAAGCTGACGCAGCGAGCCTGCCGCGGCGTTGCGCGGGTTGGCGAACAGCGCCTGTCCGCGCTCGGCGCGCGCCTCGTTGAGCGAAGAGAAGACCGCCCGCGGCATATACACCTCGCCGCGAACCGTTAGGTCGAGCGGCTCGGTCAGCCGGTGCGGGATGGAGGCTATTGTCAGCACGTTCTGCGTCACGTTCTCGCCGACGCGGCCGTCGCCGCGCGTCGCGCCCTGCACGAGCACACCGCCGAGGTAGGTCAGCGCGACGGACAGTCCGTCAATCTTGGGCTCGACCGACCACTCGGCGTCGGGGACCGTGGCGGCGGCGCCGTTGAGAAACTGATGCAGCTCGTCAAAGCTGAAGACGTCGGTCAGCGAGTCCATGCGGCGCGAGTGCTCGACCTTCTCAAACTTGTCGAGCGCGCGTCCGCCGACGCGATGGGTGCGTGAGTTGGGGTCGGCAAGCTCGGGGTGCTCGGCCTCGAGCGTGACAAGCTCGCGGTAGAGCATGTCGTATTCATAATCGGAAATTTCGGGGGCGTCGTTATCGTAGTAAAGCCGCGCGTGGTGCTCGAGCTCGCGACGAAGTTCTGCTATCCGTGTTTTTGCGTCTTGCATTGCGTATCTCCTTTTGCGGGAACTTGCTTCATTTATTATATACCACTTGTGTGCCGATTGTCAATCGTCCGCCGCGTTCGTGACGAAAAAATGTTTCCATTATGTCATTTTTCACAAAATTGTGTCGTGTTTATGAAATCTTTTGCAGAACCCTTTACAAAGCGCGCGCCGGATGATATAATATAAATGACGAAAGGGAAGGACCTGAGTCAAATACAAAAGCAAGGTCCGGGCGGACCGCCCGGGCCGCAAGTGCCAGAAAGGACGGTCGGAATATGAAGATCACAGTTGTTTGCAGACAGATCACGGTGGATGACGATGTTAAGGCATTGGTCGCCAAAAAGCTCGCAAGGCTCGACAAATATTTTGAGCGGGAGGGGGACGCGACGGTCACCTTCAGCACAAAGCGCAACAGCGAAAATCTCGAGCTTACCATAAGCGCCGCGAACACCCTGTTCCGCAGTGAGGTGGAGGACGAATCCTTCCAAAACGCTCTTGATCGTTCAATTGACGCTATCGAGCGCCAGATCCGCAAGAACAAAACGCGTCTTGCAAAGCGTCTGCGAGCGGGCGTGTTCAATGAAGCGCCGGAGTACATTCTTCCCGCCGATGAGCCGGAGGAGGATTCCGAGTTCATAATACGCAAAAAGAGCTTCCATCTCAAGCCCATGTCCGCCGAGGAGGCAATTTTGCAGATGAACCTGATCGGACATCAGTTCTTCGTCTTTGAGGATCAGGACAGCGGCGAGACCTGCGTCGTTTACACGCGCAAGGACGGGGCATACGGACTCATAGCGCCCGAAAAATAAATTTCAGGCTTCAACGCCCCGGAGACAGCGTCTCCGGGGCGTTTTGTTTGCGAAAAAAACGGCGCGGCTATTGTTTTTTTCGCGCAAATGTGATAAAATGTAAGCAATAAATCAGAAAGGACGGGTGATGTCCCGTGGTGAATGAAAATGATTAAGATCGGCACCTATCTTGTCAAGGACGCGAGCCTGCCCGCATCGGAGCGGCTGCGCATGACAGTCGACGCCGGATTTGACTTTATGTGTCTGACAACAGGCGCGCTTTTTTCGGGTGACCTCACCCCGGCGATGTGTCAGGCTGCCGGCGTTGATTTTGACAACGTCCACCTGACCGGCAAGGAGACAACGCTCATCTGGTCAGAGGGCGAGGCGGGGCAGCGCGTCACCGAGCGATATTGTGACGAGATACGCCGCGTCACGGATTTCGGCATCCGGACGGGCATTATTCACGTCACCTGGGGCGCTACCAAAAAGCCCGCTCCCATATCCGAGATGGCGCTCGGGCGCTTTGAGCAGATAATCCGCACCGCCGAGAAATATGACTTCAACCTTGCGTTCGAAAACTCGGTTTTCCCCGAGCATCTTTATGCCGTGCTTGACCGCTTCGACTCGCCGCGCGCGCGTTACTGCTTCGACAGCGGCCACCGCAACGCATTTACGCCCGAGGAAAACTTCGTCGCGCGCTACGGCGACCGCCTCGCCGCCACCCACATGCAGGACAACGAGGGCGCGAGCGACCTGCACATGATGCCATACGACGGCTCGATTGACTGGTCCTCCATCGCGCACATGCTCGCCGGAACCGCGCTCGGACGCGACCACATCTGCGCTGAAATCGCGGGCGTCGTCAGCCGGGAGTGCCCCGGCCGGTCGGCCGAGGAAATCCGCCGCTCGCTCTCGAGGATCGCGATACTTGACGACCCGGCGCTCGTCGAGATAGCCGACGGCGGCTTCACCATCTACGGCAAGCTGACCTACGCGGAGAGAGTCGCGCGTCTGGCGGCCGCCATGCGCAGACTGGCCGCCGCAGTTGAGGCCAAGGCGGGGCTTTGAGCCGCCAAAAATTCCACACGCGGAGGACGTCAAATGACTGAACGTCTGAAATATCACAATCTCACAAGCGAAACGCAGGAGCGCATACTCGCCGACCGTGCGCGCGGCTGGGTCAACCCCTACCGCACGCCGGACAGTGCCGCCGTCCGGCGCAATCCGGCGCACGACGTGGCCAATCTCTGGCGTCCGGCGTTTGTTCGCGACATCGAAAAAATACTGCACCTGCCCTACTATAACCGCTACGCCGACAAGACGCAGGTGTTCTCCTTCTACAACAACGACGACATCACCCGCCGCGGGCTGCACGTTCAGCTGGTGTCGCGCATCGCGCGCAACATCGGCGCGGTTCTCGGACTCAACCTCGACCTCATCGAGGCCATAGCGCTGGGGCACGACATCGGGCACACGCCGTTCGGGCACGCGGGGGAGCGTTTCCTCTCCGAGATTACCGAGGCCGAGACGGGGCGCGCCTTCAACCACAACGTACAGAGTGTCCGCGTGCTTGACGCCATGTTCGCACGCAATTTCACGCTCCAGACGCTGGACGGCGTGCTGTGTCACAACGGCGAGTTTGAGCAGCAGGAGTACCGTCCCATGCGCGACAAGGACTTCGCGCGCTTTGACGCCGAGCTCGAGGCCTGCTATACCGACCGCGAGACCATCGGACGGCTGGTGCCCTGCACGCTTGAGGGGTGCGTCGTCCGCATATGCGACATGATAGCCTACATCGGCAAGGACAGGCAGGACGCCCGCACGGCGCACATCATTCCGCAGAATTACCGCTTTACCAACGACCGTATAGGCTCCGAGAACGCGGCCATCATCAACAATCTGACGGTTGACATAATCGAAAACAGCTACGGGAAGGACTATATTCTTCTGAGCCCGTGGGCGTACGAGGACTTGAAGACCGCCAAGCGCGAGAATTACGAGGTCATCTACCGCAACGAGGGTATCAACCGCGAGTACGACAGCATGATACGCCCCATGTTCCACGAGCTGTATTACCGCCTGCTCGACGACCTTCGCCGCCACAACACCGACTCGATAATCTACACCTATTACATAAAAAGCATCGAGGACAGCACCCGCTACTACCGTCCGACCAACTACGCCGACACCGAGCCGAACCAGATAGTCACCGACTTCATCGCCAGCATGACAGACGACTATTTTCTCGCCCTGCACCGTCTGCTGTTCCCGGACAGCAAGTACGATATTGAGTTCAGGTCGTATTTTGACTGATAAAAGCTCCCGCAGACCGTACGGTTTGCGGGAGCTTTTATGTTTGGTTGGCAGACCGTATGGTCCGCGGAGCCTTATTTGGTTTTAATATCGCCCGGACGCATGGTGCGCGAGCGGACTTTATTTGCCGTATCTGTGCTCCAGCGCCGCGCCGACGAAGCCGCGGAACAGCGGGTGCGCACGGTTTGGACGCGACTTGAACTCGGGGTGGTACTGCACGCCGACGAAGAAGGGACGGTCGGAGAGCTCGACTGTCTCGACCAGTCTTCCGTCGGGCGAGAGACCGGACAACGTCAGCCCGGCTGCGGTCAGCGCGTCGCGGAAATCGTTGTTGAACTCGTAGCGGTGGCGGTGGCGCTCCGAAATTTCGGTTGTGCCGTAGCAGCGCTCCATGGTAGTGCCGCTCTTTATGACGCAGGGGTAAGCGCCGAGGCGCAGTGTGCCGCCCTTGTCGATGTCGTCGCTCTGGCCGGGCATGAAGTCGATGACCTTGTGCGCGCACAGCTCGTCAAACTCGCCCGAGTTGGCGTCGGCGATGTTGGCAACATTACGCGCGTACTCGATGACCGCAATCTGCATACCGAGGCAGATGCCGAAGTAGGGCAGGGAATTCTCGCGGGCGTATTTGGCGGCGAGGATCATGCCGTCGATGCCGCGACCGCCGAAGCCGCCGGGGACGATGATGCCGTCGATGCCGGCCATCTGCTCGTCGATGTTATCGGGGGTCAGCATCTCGGAGTCAATCCAGTGGATTTTAATGTGGGTGTTGAGCGTGTAGCCCGCGTGGCGCAGCGCCTCGGCGACGGACAGGTAAGCGTCGTGCAGCTGCACGTACTTGCCGACAAGTCCGATGTGCACCTCGTGCGTGCGGCTCTTTATGCGCTCGACCATGCTCTGCCACTCGGTGAGGTCGGGGTCGGGGGCGTAAATGCCGAGCTCACGGCAGACCACGGCCGAGAAGTGCGACTTCTCGAGCATCAGCGGCGCTTCGTACAGGCAGGGAAGAGTGATGTTTTCAATCACGCAGTCGGGCTTGACGTTGCAGAACATTGAAATTTTCTTGAATATCGACTCTTCAAGCGGCTCGTCGCAGCGCAGGACGATAATGTCGGGGTTGATGCCCATGCCCTGGAGCTCCTTGACAGAGTGCTGGGTCGGCTTGGACTTATGCTCGTCCGAGCCGCGCAGAAAGGGAACCAGCGTTACGTGTATAAACAGGCTGTCCATCTTGCCGACCTCGAGCGAAATCTGACGCACCGCCTCGATGAAGGGCTGCGACTCGATGTCGCCGATTGTGCCGCCGATCTCGGTTATGACGATGTCGGCCTCCGTCTTTTTGGCGACGCGGTAGACAAAGTCCTTGATCTCGTTGGTGATGTGCGGAATGACCTGCACTGTCGAGCCGAGGTACTCGCCGCGGCGCTCCTTGTTGAGCACGTTCCAGTACACCTTGCCCGTCGTGAGGTTGGAGTATTTGTTCAGATCCTCGTCTATGAAGCGCTCGTAATGGCCAAGGTCAAGGTCGGTCTCGGCGCCGTCCTCGGTCACGTACACCTCGCCGTGCTGGTACGGGCTCATCGTGCCGGGGTCGACGTTTATGTAGGGATCCAGCTTCTGCGCCGCTACCTTGAAGCCGCGCGCCTTGAGCAGTCGTCCCAGCGACGCCGCCGTGATGCCTTTTCCAAGCCCGGATACAACTCCTCCGGTCACAAAAATAAATTTAGCCATAATTTATACCTCGTAAAATAGATTTCGTGATTAATTCCGGGACACGCCTCGGGGCGCTGCCCCGGACCCCAAGGATGCCCTCGGGGCGCTGCCCCGGACCCCAAGGATGCCCTCGGGCGCTGCCCCGAACCCCAAGGATACCCTCGGGGCGCTGCCCCGAACCCCGCTTAGGGAGCTTTTTGAAAAAAGCTTTCTAAGAACCCGCAAAAACTTTCAAAAAAGGACGGGTTAAGGCCTGCGGACGGACATGACGTATGGTTTTAGGCGTTTAAGTGCATGCGATTCGGTATCACGCAATAGTTCAGCACCGCCCTGCTTCGCGTGCGGTGCGCTATCGCGGAAAGTTGGTTCGCCTGAGGCGAGTTGCAATGGCCAAACCGATGGCCGCCCCTACGGCGGAAGGCGTGATTTACCACATATTGGCCGCCGCAGGCGGGGGTATCTTCTCCGCAAACCGGGTGTGCTGCACAAACAGCTTTCCTACCCATTCCGAATGGGCACCGGGCGCGAAGCAGAGAAAACCAGTTCCACGGCCGCCGCAGGTGGTCTACCTTTCCGCGATAGCGCACCGGACGCGAAGCAGGGCGGTGCTGAACTATTGCGTGATGCCGCAACGCATGCACTTAAGCGCTCAAAACCGTGCGTCATGTCCGTTTGCAAATTTTAACTCGCCCAAATTTGTGAAGTTTCGCCCGCCTTTGGGGAGGCGGCACGGATCCAGCGCCGCGTAGCGCTGGCCGTGCTCCGCAGAGCACGGAATCCCCCCCCCGCCGTCCGCAGACGGCGGAATTCCCCTCCTCGCACAGCGCGGATTCCCCTCACTTATACGTCGAAAGAATGTTTTCCGCGATGCGGTGCTTGGTGACGCAGCGATCCATGGCCTGCTTTTCGATGTAGCGGTGAGCCTGAGCCTCGGTCATCTTGAGCTGCTCGATGAGAAGCCACTTGGCGCGGTTGATAATGCGTATTTCCTCCATTTTTTCTTCGATGGAGGCCGTCTTCTGCTCCATGCGGCGCAGACGCTCGCGCGTGCCGCAGAGCAGCTGGAGTGATTGCGTTATGATGGACGAAGATGTCGGCTTGGAGACGGTGAGTAC
This sequence comes from uncultured Eubacteriales bacterium, assembly GCA_934401725.1. Taxonomy (GTDB): domain Bacteria; phylum Bacillota; class Clostridia; order Oscillospirales; family CAG-272; genus UMGS1002. The sequence goes on from CAKRSS010000025.1 coordinate 17,523, forward strand.
GCCGTAGGGCGAGACGCGCGCGTTGATGTCCGGAAAATGCTCAGCGCGGACGAGCAGCATGACCCCCGTCCCGCTGTTCTCGCAGATGTCAAGCGCAAGATGCGTGCCGAAATCGTCCGGCAGGGGCGTGTTGATGACAACAATGTCAAATTGGTTCTCGAGAATGAGCCGCCGCGCCTCGGATACGTCGCCGGCAAACATGACAGGGGAGTACTTCCCGCGGGGAAGCAGCGCCGAGAGAGACTCGTTAAACTTGGCCGACGCCGATACCGCCAAAAGACCGTAGCAGCGCTCCGATAACTCCATGACCTCTCCCCCCTTCAGCTGTTGCAGCGTGGACTCAGCGTGTGTAGAACGATATTATAGACTCGGGTAAATTGCCCGTGATAAACGCGCTTTCGCGCGCGGCAACGCGCGCCGCCGATAACGTCTCGGGCAGCGTGCGGTAGCCCGCCGTGATGTAGCGCGGCGCAGTGTAAAGATTTATGTCGGCGGCAGGCGGAAGTATCAACCCCTGACGAACGCCGTCAAGCCCCGCAAGAATTATCAGCGCAAACGCAAGATACGGATTGCAGGTCGGGTCGGGCGAGCGCAGCTCGGCACGACGGAAATTGCCCTCGGCCGCCGGTATGCGTATCAGCTGTGAGCGGTTCTCGGCCGACCACGATACGTACCGCGGCGCTTTGCTGTGCCCGAACCGCCGGTATGACTGCTCGGTGGGGTTGAGAAACGCAGTCATCTCGGCCGCGTGCGAAAGCACCCCCGCGATGATGCGCGGCATGACGTCCGCCCCGTCGTCCGAGACGGCGGAGAGGTTGATGTGCATTCCGTTGCCCGCCTTGTCCTCGAGAGGTTTGGGCGAGAAGTCGGCGTAGAGACCGTTGCGCGCCGCTATGACATTGACGGCCGAACGGAAGGTGACTGCGTTGTCGGCCGACGTCAGCGGGTCGGCGTAGCGGAAGTCAATCTCGTTCTGCCCCGGCCCCTCCTCGTGGTGCGAGCTCTCGGGGTGTATGCCCATCTGCTCAAGCGTCAGACATATCTCGCGGCGGACGTTCTCGCCCTTGTCCTCGGGGGCTATGTCCATGTAGCCCGCCGTGTCGTAGGGAATTGAGGTCGGCTCGCCGGACTCGTCCCGCTTCATGAGGTAGAACTCCATCTCGGTCCCGAAATTGAAATGTATGCCTGCGTGCTCGGCCTCCGCGATTGAAGCCTTCAGAATCCCCCGCGTGTCCGACGCAAACGGCGTGCCGTCCGGGTGGGTTATGCCGCAGTACATGCGCACAACCTTGCCGTGCTCGGGTCGCCACGGCAGCAGCGACAGCGTCGACGGGTCGGGGTGGAGCAGAAGATCCGAGTGCACCTCGCCGCCGAAGCCCGCAATGGCGGACGCGTCAATGGCGATGCCGTACCCGAACGCCCGCTCGAGCTCGTCCGGCATGACGGAAATGTTTTTTTGCCTGCCGAGAACGTCGCAGAAGGCCATGCGGATGAACTTGACGTCCTCCTCCGCCACATATTGCAATACCTCGTGCTCTGTGTACTTCATAGCGCCTCCAATCTCAGTCAGCAACGTACATCTGCTTGTACGGATTGCTGCTGTCAGGTGAAATAACTGTGTAATTATCTGCAAGCAGAGCGGCAGCGTCGCCGCCGAAATATTTGCAGTAGCTCTTTATGTAGGGCGCGACGCGCTCCATGTCGGCGTCCCCCGCCGGGCGCACGCGCACCTGACGCGGAAAGACAATGCCCTCCGCCCCGCCGCGCACGACCATGATGCCGCCGTGCATTCCCGTGCAGGGGAAGTTGCTCACGGGCGGCTTGCCGTCGTGGTTGAGACCGAGCACGAGTATCAGCCCCCCGGCCTGGTATTCGCCGAGAAAGCTACCCGCGCGCCCGCCGATGACGATGGCAGGCTGCTTTTCGTGGTAGGCCTTCATGTGGATGCCGGCGCGGTAGCCGGCGTTGCCGCGGATGTATATCTCGCCGCCGCGCATGGCGTAGCCCACCGCGTCGCCCACGTTGCCGTGAATGACAATGCGCCCGTCGTTCATGGTGTCGCCGACGGCGTCCTGCGCGTTGCCGCGGACGGTGATCTCGCCGCCGTCAAGGTAAGCGCCCATGGCGTTGCCGGGCACACCGTCGATGGTGATGACCTTGCCGCTCATGCCCGCCGCGATAAAGCGCTGTCCGAGACAGCCGGTGATATGGCATTCGTCCCCCGCGGCACGGATGGCATTGTTGAGCGTCGCGAAGTCCAGACCGCTTGCGTTTATCTGCATTGATTATACCACACTTTCTGTATTTTTCGTATATTAAATTCAATATTCGTCATTAAATTTTTTACTCGCCCGCGTGGAGTATGCCGAGAATATCGAGTTCCTTCTGCGTAAGCCCCACTCCGCGCAGCATCAGACGGTTTCCACGCAGCGCTTCTATGGAGTTGATGCCCATGCAGCCCATAAATTCTTTAATTTCGTGCTTCCACGCCGTCATGAGGTTGACCAGACGCTGACAGCCCTCGTCAGGGTCGAGCCGGGCGGTCAGCTCGGGACGCTGTGTGGCAATGCCCCAGCTGCACCGGCCGCTGTGACAGCCGCGGCAGAGATGACAGCCGAGCGCAAGCAGCGCCGCGGTCGCGACGTAGCAGGCGTCGGCACCGAGCGCGATGGCCTTGACCACATCGGCGGACGAACGTATGCTGCCGCCGACTACCAGCGAGACGTCGTCGCGTATGCCCTCGTCGCGCAGACGCTGATCGACCGCCGCCAGCGCCAGCTCGACCGGGAGGCCGACGTTGTCGCGTATGCGGGTGGGCGCGGCTCCGGTTCCGCCGCGCAGACCGTCGATGGCGATGATGTCGGCGCCGCTGCGGGCGATGCCGCTGGCGATGGCGGCAATGTTGTGCACCGCCGCCACCTTGACGATGACGGGCTTTTTGTACTCCGTTGCCTCCTTGAGCGAGTAGACAAGCTGACGCAAATCTTCAATAGAATATATGTCGTGGTGCGGGGCGGGGGAGATGGCGTCCGAGCCCTCGGGGATCATTCGCGTGCGCGAAATGTCGCCGACGATTTTGGTTCCCGGCAGGTGTCCGCCGATGCCGGGCTTTGCGCCCTGACCCATTTTGATTTCTATCGCCGCGCCCGCGTCGAGGTAGGCGGTGTGCACGCCGAAGCGCCCCGACGCCACCTGAACGATGGTGTTTTGCCCGTAGCGGTAAAAGTCCTCGTGCAGGCCGCCCTCGCCGGTGTTGTAATATATGCCGAGCTCGGTCGCGGCACGGGCGAGACTGGAGTGGGCGTTGTAGCTTATCGAGCCGTAGCTCATGGCCGAGAACATGACCGGCATCGAGAGCTCCAGCTGCGGCGGCAGATCGCGGCAGACGCGCCCGTCGCGTCCGCGCGGAACCTTGCCGAGAAAAACGCGCGTCTCCATGGGCTCGCGGAGCGGGTCGATGGGGGGATTTGTCACCTGCGAGGCATTGAGAAGAATCCGGTCGAAGTAGACGGGCAGCGCGCCGGGATTGCCCATGGAGGACAGCAGCACGCCGCCGCTTTCGGCCTGCTTGTATATTTCGTTGACGGTGTCGCCCTGCCAGTTGCAGTTGCCGCGCAGAGCGCAGGGGTTTTTGACCACGCGCAGCGCGTGCGTCGGGCACATGACGATGCAGCGCTGACAGTCGACGCAGCGCGTCTCGTCACTGAGCATTACGTGGTGCTTTTCATCATAGCTGTGTACGCCGCTGGCGCACTGTCGCTCGCAAATGCGGCAGTTGGTGCAGCGGCGGCTGTCGCGCAGCACCTCAAACTCGGGAATTATATCGTAGGCAGACATCAGTATGTCCCCTCCTTCACTCTGACTATGACCGGCTCGCCGCCGGCAGGCGCCCAGACCTCGCCGACGTCCGGCTCGATGGAGCGTATCGCCGCTTCCTCGCTGGCGATGTATACGCGGTCGTCCTTCTCGGCGACAACCATGGAACGCAGCTTCAGGCGGTCGTTGAGTGCCATGAGCCCGCCCGTGAAGCCGAGAATTATCGAAAACGGCCCCGTTATAAGCAGACTCTGATATGCGCGCCGCAGATAGCGCAGTTCGGACGCGCGCTCGGGCGGCAGGGCGTCGATGGTGCTCCAGAAGGGCGCGGCGATGACGGAGGCAACCTGCTCGGGCGTCAGCCCCTGACGGCGCAGCAGGTAGTCGGCTATGTAGGTGATGACCTCGGTGTCGGTCTGGAGCGTGCATTTGTAGCCGTACATTTCGATGCAGCGGCGGTTGGCGTCGTAGGAGGAAATCTCACCGTTGTGAACGACGGAGTAGTCAAGCAGCGCAAAGGGATGCGCGCCGCCCCACCAGCCGGGCGTGTTGGTCGGATAGCGGCCGTGGCCCGTCCAGCAATATGCCTCGTACTCCTCGAGCCGGTAGAACCTGCCGACGTCCTCGGGAAAGCCGACTGCCTTGAAGGTTCCCATGTCCTTGCCGCTCGAGAAGACGTATGCGCCGTCAATCTGCGTGTTTATGTGCATGACGGAGCGGGCGATGTACTCTTTTTCGTCCAGCTGAAGCCGCGAGAGCACCGAGCCCAGCGGCGCGAGAAAATAGCGCCAGATGAGAGGGACGTCGGTAATCTCGGGAATCTTGCGGATGGGCATGTTCTCGGCCTTGACTATCTCGAAGCTGTCCTTAAGCCAGTTTTCGCACTCGACGCGGGCGGAGTTGTCGTTATAAAATATATGGAAAGCGTACAGATCGCGGAACTCGGGGTAGATGCCATAGGCCGCGAAGCCGCCGCCGAGGCCGTTTGAACGGTCGTGCATGGGGATCATACTTTTTATTATATCGGTCCCCGTCATTTTTTTGCCGTCGCGCGATATGACGGCGGATATGGCGCATCCCGAGGGAATACGCACCTCACCTTCGGTTCTCATGCTTATCTCCTTAAAAACGAAAGGCGCTCATTCGGGGTGCGGAGACTTCTCCGTACTCTGAATGAACGCCTTTGCTCATTACGGGGGAAATTATATCACGGTGGGGGGCGTTTGTCAACAAATTTTTTTGAAAAAATCCGCAATTTTTTTGAAAAAAGGGGTTGACAAACGCAAAAAAACGTGTATAATAGTCCGCATAAAGGCAAGGGCGTCTTTGAGAGTTGGTCTCACTGACGCCTTTTGAATTTTAAATTTATAAAACGAGGCAATGACGTCTTGCAGCTTGCGGACGACTGCCTCGTTTTTGTTTTGAAAAAGGAGAAAAACCTATGAACACAGTACCGGAATACTTCGGAAGTCTGGTCTTTGATGACCGCGTTATGAAGGCGACACTCGCCTCCGACGTTTACGCCTCGCTCAAGAAAACAATTGATGAGGGCGCAAGTCTTGATAACGATGTTGCCAATGCCGTCGCCTCTGCGATGAAGGACTGGGCCGTCAGCCACGGCGCAACCCACTTTACGCACTGGTTCCAGCCGCTGACCGGTATCACCGCCGAGAAGCACGACAGCTTTATCTCGCCCGCACCCGACGGACGTGTCATAATGGAGTTCTCCGGCAAGGAGCTCATCAAGGGCGAGCCGGACGCCTCGTCCTTCCCGTCCGGCGGTCTGCGCGCAACGTTTGAGGCGCGCGGCTATACCGCCTGGGACCCCACCTCCTACGCCTTCATCAAGGACAAGACGCTCTGCATCCCGACGGCGTTCTGCTCCTACGGTGGCGAGGCGCTCGACAAAAAGACGCCCCTGCTGCGGTCCATGGAGGCGCTCAACAAGCAGGCGCTGCGCATTCTGCGCCTGTTCGGCAACACTGACGTCAAGTGCGTGCGCACCTCTGTCGGCCCCGAGCAGGAGTATTTCCTCGTCGACCGCACCATGTATGAGCAGAGAAAGGACCTCATGTTCACCGGTCGCACGCTGTTCGGCGCAAAGCCGCCCAAGGGCCAGGAAATGGACGACCATTACTTCGGCGTCATAAAGCCCCGCGTCGCCGCCTACATGGCCGACCTCAACGAGGAGCTGTGGAAGCTCGGCGTGCTGGCCAAGACCGAGCACAACGAGGTCGCACCCGCACAGCACGAGCTGGCTCCCATCTACACCACCACCAACATCGCCACCGACCACAACCAGCTGACCATGGAGATTATGCAGAAGGTGGCGCTGCGTCACGGACTTGTCTGCCTGCTTCATGAGAAGCCCTTCGCCGGCGTCAACGGTTCGGGCAAGCACAACAACTGGTCCATGGCGACGGATACCGGCGTCAACCTGCTCAAGCCCGGCGAGACGCCCTACGAGAACGCGCAGTTTCTGCTGTTCCTGTGCGCCGTCATCAAGGCGGTCGACGACTATCAGGATCTTTTGCGTCTGTCCGTCGCGACGGCGGGCAACGATCACCGTCTCGGCGCTAACGAGGCACCGCCTGCTGTCGTTTCCATGTTCCTCGGCGACGAGCTGACCGCAGTTCTCGACGCCATCGAGAACGACAAGGCGTACAGCGGCGCGCAAAAGACGGTTATGAAGCTGGGCGTGCACGTGCTGCCCAAGTTCACCCGCGACACCACCGACCGCAACCGCACCTCTCCCTTCGCCTTCACGGGCAACAAGTTTGAGTTCCGTATGCTGGGCTCGTCCAACAGCATCGCCTGCGCCAACATCATGCTAAACGCCGCCGTGGCCGAGTCGCTGCGCGTCTACGCTGACAGACTCGAGGGTGCTGAGGACTTCGAGTCCGCCCTGCACGACATGATAAAGGAGACCATCAAGGATCACAAGCGCATCATCTTCAACGGTAACGGCTACGACGACTCCTGGATTAAGGAAGCGACCGAGAAGCGCGGTCTGCTCAATCTGCGCACCACGCCCGACGCCATGCCCGCACTGCTCGAGCGCAAGAACGTCGAAATGCTGACGCGGCACAAGGTGTTCACGCCCGCCGAGATACAGTCGCGCTATGAGATTACGCTTGAGAACTACTGCAAGACGGTCAACATCGAGGCCATGACCATGGTCGACATGGCGCGCAAGGAGATTGTGCCTGCGGTTGAAGCGTACGTTCACGAGCTTTCCGACACGCTGGTAGCCAAGAAGTCGGCCGTTCCCGGCGTCGCGGCACGCTACGAGACAACGACAATCGAGCGCCTTGCGGGTCTTATTGACGAAATCGACGCCGCCACCGCCGCGCTTGAGACCGAGATATTCAAATACAAGACCATCACCGACGTCACCGAGGCGTCGCACATGATCCGCGACGTGATTCTGCCCCGGATGGCTGAGCTGCGCGTGGTCTGCGACGAGGCCGAGACGCTCACCGCTGAGAAATACTGGCCGTTCCCGACTTACGAGAAGCTGCTGTTCGGCGTCAGATAAAATCCACTTAAAAAGGAGAACACCACCATGACATACAGTCCGATAAACACGCTCTGGGTCCTGCTCGGGACCGCGCTCGTATTTTTCATGCAGGCGGGCTTTTCGATGTGCGAGGCCGGATTTACCCGCGCAAAGAACACCGGAAACATACTCATGAAGAACCTCATGGACTTCTGTATCGGAACGCCCTGCTTCTGGCTTATCGGCTTCGGGGTTATGTTCGGGTCGGGCACGGCGCTGTTCGGCTGGTTTGACCCGCTGATACTCAAGGATTATTCGCACATTCTGCCCGACGGCGTCCCGCTGTGGACCTACGCCATATTCCAGACTGTCTTCTGCGCCACGTCGGCGACGATAGTCTCCGGTGCTATGGCGGAGCGGACAAAGTTCAGCGCCTACTGCATCTATTCGGCGGCCATCTCGCTGTTCATCTACCCCGTCTCGGGACACTGGATATGGGGCGGCGGCTGGCTCAGCCGGCTCGGATTCCACGATTTCGCCGGTTCGACGGCGGTACATATGGTAGGCGGCATCTGTGCGCTGATCGGCGCCGCGATACTCGGCCCGCGTATCGGCAAGTACGACAAGGACGGCAAGCCGCACGCCATTCTCGGTCACAACCTGACCGCGGCGGCGCTCGGCGTGTTCATTCTGTGGTTCTGCTGGTTCGGCTTCAACGGTGCGTCGACGGTCGGCCTTGACAGCGACGCGCTGATGGAAACCGCCGGGCGCGTATTCTTCAACACCAACCTTGCGGCGGCGGTTGCCTGCTGCACCACGCTCATCCTCACATGGCTGCGCTACAAAAAGCCCGACGTCTCGATGACATACAACGCGGCGCTTGCCGGGCTTGTCGGAATCACGGCGGGCTGTGACGCGGTCTCACCGCTCGGCGCGGCGATAATGGGCGTGATATTCGGAGTGGTCATTGTGTTCGCCGTCGAGTTCTTCGACAAGGTCGCAAAGATAGACGACCCTGTCGGCGCGATTTCGGTGCACTGCGTCTGCGGCGCGCTCGGAACAATACTCACCGGTCTGTTTGCGACCGGCTCGACGACCGAGGCCGGGCTGTTCTACGGCGGCGGGCTTCACCTGCTCGGCGTGCAGACGCTGGGCGTCGTGTCCGTCGCGGCCTATGTTGCCGTGATAATCACGGCGGTGTTCCTCATACTCAAGCACACCATCGGCCTGCGCGCGTCTGCGGAGGACGAAATCTCGGGACTTGACGTCTCGGAGCACGGACTTCTGACCTCGTACGCCGGGTTCTCGATGCTCCCCGATACGACGCCCGACGTTACCATCGCCGGGGCGACCGCAGCTGACGTCGCGGATGCGGCGGTGCCGGTCTGCGACGCCGTGCCGGTCCGCCGCGTGAGCGAGGTGCGTGACGATGCCGCCCCCAAGCTGACCAAGGTGCAGATAATCTGCAAGGAGGCCAAATTCGAGGCGCTCAAGTCGGCGCTGCTCGCGCTCGGCGTCACGGGAATGACCATGTCGCACGTGCTCGGCTGCGGCGCGCAGAAGGGCAAGCCCGAATACTACCGCGGCGTTGAGGTCGAGCCGACGCTGCTGCCCAAGATACAGCTTGACATAGTTGTCAGCAAGATACCCGTCCGTTCGATAATCGACACGGCCAAGAGCGTGCTCTACACCGGTCACATCGGCGACGGCAAGATATTTGTTTACGACGTGGAGAACGTCGTGAAAGTTCGCACCGGCGAGGAGGGCTATGACGCGCTCCAGGACGTCGAGTGACTGATTCCGGAGAATTGATATGTGTTCCATAATGGGTTATTGCGGTCTGTGCGAGGACGTCGCGGGCTTTATGCAGGGCTTTGAGGCGACGGCCTCCCGCGGGCCGGACGACAGCCGGGTGGTTGATACGGGCAGGGGACTGCTCGGGTTTCACCGCCTGGCGATAATGGGGCTTACGCCCGAGGGCATGCAGCCGTTTGAGCTGGACGGCAGCTATGCCGTCTGCAATGGTGAAATATACGGATATGCTGCCCTGCGGGAGCAGCTTGCGTCCGGTTACAGCTTCCGCAGTGGCTCTGACTGCGAGATAATACTGCCGATGTACCGCAAGTACGGTGTCGACATGTTCTCCATGCTCGACGCGGAGTTTGCCATGATAATATACGACGGCGAGCACGACGAGTACATCGCCGCTCGCGACCCCATCGGCATCCGTCCGCTGTACTACGGCTACGACCGGCGCGGGGTGATAGTGTTTGCCTCCGAGCCGAAGAATCTCACGGGACTTTGCGAGCGCATACTGCCCTTCCCGCCGGGGTATTACTACAAGGGCGGGGAGTTCGTGTGCTACAACGATATTTCGCATGCGCGCGAGGTGTGTCGGGACGACCTCGAGACGGTCTGCCGCAACATACACGACAAGCTGGTCGCGGGTGTTGAGAAGCGGCTGGTGTCGGACGCCAAGGTGGGCTTTCTGCTCTCGGGCGGGCTGGACTCGTCGCTTGTCTGTGCGATTGCGGCCAAGTCGAGCGCCGCGCCGATACGCACCTTCGCCATCGGCATGGAGACGGACGCCATCGACCTCAAATACGCCCGTCAGGTCGCGGACTACATCGGCAGCGACCACACCGAGGTGATAATGACGCGGGCGCAGGTGCTTGATTCGCTCGAGGAGGTCATCCGCCTGCTCGGCACCTACGACATAACGACCATCCGCGCGAGCATGGGAATGTACCTTTTGTGCCGCTGGATACATCTCAACACCGACATACGCGTTCTGCTGACGGGTGAGATTTCGGACGAGCTTTTCGGCTACAAGTACACGGATTTTGCGCCGTCGGCGGAGGAATTCCAGCGCGAGTCCGAGAAGCGCGTGCGCGAGCTGCACATGTACGACGTCCTGCGCGCCGACCGGTGCATTTCGGCGAACTCGCTTGAAGCGCGGGTGCCGTTCGGTGACCTTGATTTTGTGAAGTACGTGCTGTCCGTCGACCCGGCGAAGAAGATGAACGTTTACGGCAAGGGCAAGTATCTCCTGCGGCACGCCTTTGAGGGCGACTATCTGCCGCACGACATACTTTATCGTGAAAAGGCGGCGTTTTCCGACGCGGTCGGCCACTCTATGGTGGACTATCTCAAGGAGTACGCCGACTCTCGCTACACCGACGTTGAGTACGAGGTGCGGCGGCTGAAATACGTTCACGCGCAGCCGTTTACAAAGGAGTCGTTACTCTACCGTGAGATATTCGAGAAATACTACCCCGGTCAGTCGGAAATGGTAGTTGATTTCTGGATGCCGAACAAGAGCTGGCGCGGGTGCGACGTCAACGACCCCTCCGCCCGCGTGCTCTCAAACTACGGCGACAGCGGAAAGTAAGGTTTCTGGGGCGCTGCCCCAGACCCCGCTTAAGGGTGCTTTTTGAAAAAAGCACCCTTAAGAATCCTGCAAAAACTTTCACCAAAAAGGGGGAAGGAGTTTGCGGGGTGTGGGGGAGGGAGTTGGAGGTGTTTTGGAGTGGATTCGATATAAAAACGAAAAAAGCCTTGCACAGCAAGGCTTTTTTGTTGGGTGTCAGGTCAGATTTTTGAGGTGGGCTTTGGCTTTGGCGTAGTATTGTTTATAGCGCTCGGAGCCGGTTTCGTTGTATTTTACGCCGAGCATGACCCATTCGCAGTATTCGTAGAGCAGGAAGTAGTCCAGAGTGTGGCGGTAGTCGCCATAGTCGATGCCTTTTGCGCTCAGGAGGTGCTCGAAGTAGTATTCGATGGCGTAGTCTCTGTCTGCCTGCGTCATATAGAAAAAGGCGGATTCGTCTTTTTCGCAATGGGCGATCAGGCGGGCGAGCGAGGTGGGGTAGGGCAGGATGCCGGCGTACTCCCAGTCGATGATGACCGCCCGCTCCCCCGTGCACAGGACGTTAAACGGCAGAAGGTCGTCGTGGCAAAGTGTTCGCGGGATGGCGGAATACAGCTGCAAATACCGTTCATAGGCCTGCTCCAGCTCGGCGTCATTAAGGTACCGGCCGCGTTTTTGCCGTCCCGGCAGACTTATCTCGAAACCATGACCGACGGCTTGCAGATCCCGTCTTTCCCAGTACATATTCTGCAAATATATCAACGCGTCGAGGACTGCGGTCAGCGATTCACGGTCGCATTTCCGCAGGTCGTGACCCTGTATGTATTCCATGAGCAAAAACAGCTCGTTGCCGCAGCTGAGGCTTTTGTAAAAGCGCGGGACGCTGTCCCCGGCTGACGCTAAAAAGGTATTGTAGACAGTCAGCTCCTGCTCGCTCGCCTTTTTCAGGACGTAGGCGGCGTCGTTCTCCTGTATTTTCCATACGGTATAATCCGCGTCGTCCTCTTCGTGCTTAAACGCGGTTGCCTCGGACTGCTCGCCAAAGCCAAATTGCGTAAGTATTTCTTTTATGTTCACGTGGGAACCTGCTCTTTCTTTGGTGAGATTTGTTTTAGAGTTTGCGGGAGGCGTTCATTCAGCGTGCTTGGCCGGGAAACTTACAATTTGCCGGCGAAAATTGCGGGGTGCGAGTCCGTGGAGACGGACGAAAGAAGCCGTGTCGGCACGCAGTGCCGGACGCGCGGTAAGGGACTCTGAACCACAGTTTCCCGGCTGGTTTGCGGGAGACGTTCATTCAGCGCGGTTGGCCGGGAAACTGACAATTTGCTGGCGCAAATTGCGGGGTTTGAGTCCGGGGAGACGGACGAAAGAAGCCGTGTCGGCACGCAGTGCCGGACGCGCGGAAAGGGACTCTGAACCACAGTTTCCCGGCTGGTTTGCGGGAGACGTTCATTCAGCGCGGTTGGCCGGGAAACTGACAA
>CAKRSS010000026.1 GCA_934401725.1 uncultured Eubacteriales bacterium
GCTACAGTCAAGAATTTTTGTGAAATATGACGGAAAAGATGCAAGCAAGTGTGCCACTCGGACATTGCGCGGTGATGTCTTAAGGCTTCACTGCGCAATTGCGCCATCGGAATTACGCGGTGAAGCCTTAACCAATTACGCATACGCGCATATGCCATAGCCCACACACCCCAGCGCTCACTCTACCCCCAGCTCCTTCAGCGCCGGGACAACTCCGCCGTGGCGCTCGAGCAGCTCGGCGGCACGCTCGTGGGAGACTGAGCCGAGCTCCATAATAATCCGCGTCGCGCGCTCGCGCAGTTTTTCGTTGGTCGGGCGGACGTTCACCATCAGATTGCCGCGGACAAGCCCCAGCCGTATCATCGTGCCGGTTGACAGCATGTTAAGTACCAGCTTCTGCGCCGTTCCGGCTTTGAGGCGGGTCGAGCCGGAAATCACCTCGGAGCCGACGTAGGGCGCGATGATGACCCGGCAAAGCGGCGCCATGAGAGAATCCGGATTGCAGGTAATACCTATCGGAACTGCGCCGAGCTCTGTCGCGTGCTTGAGTGCGCCCAACACAAACGGTGCGCGCCCCGCTGCCGACAGACCGACAACCACGTCGCCCGCGGCGACGCCTCCTGCGTCTATCGCCTCGGCTCCCTTCTGCTCGCTGTCCTCAAAGCCCTCAGCCGCGCGGAACATGGCGTCCTCGCCGCCCGCGATAATGCCGCGGACAAGCTCGTAATCCACGCCGAACGTCGGCGGGCACTCGGAGGCGTCGACGACGCCCAGCCGCCCGGACGTCCCGGCCCCGACGTATATCAGGTGTCCCCCGGCTCTGAGCCTGTCAGCGATTATGTCGACAGCCTCGGCGATCTGCGGCAGCTGCGTCCCGACGGCCTCGGCGACGTGCCTATCCTCGTTGTTGATGACGCGCATCGCCTCGAGAGTCGACAGCTTGTCTATATTCCGGCTGTTGGGGTTACGCCCCTCGGTCTTCAGATTGTCGTAATTGTCACGCATCGCGGTGTCCCTCCGGATCAAAACGTTCAAAAATGCTCTTGTATTTCTGCGATCTCATGCGCTCGTAAACCTCGCGGTTGCGCACCGTCCAGACGAACATCGGCAGCTTGTACATGCCGCGCATCATACGCAGCGGGAGAGCACCGAGAAACCGTCCGTCCGCGGCCACGAAGTCGGGGCGTGCGATAACGTTGGTCAGCATAGCGCCAAGCGCAAAGTTTGTCATGCAGCCGGTCGGGGCGTTCTTGAAAAAGTTGGTGTAAAGCACACCGCGCGCAACCTTCGGCTGGTGCTTGCGGAACCATCCGAGCAGGAACGGGTTGAACGACTCAACGCAGACCTTGCCGTCATAATGCCCGAGTATGCGCGAGAGCGCCTCGCACAGCGACGTGTCCGAGCTCTCGCCCTTGAGCTCGATGAGAATCGGCACGCGGCCGCGCACCGTGTCGAGCACGTCAGTCAGCAGCGGGAGCGTGTATTCCGTCCCGCCGAGACGCCGCCATGTCAGCTCAGCGCCGCGCAGTGACGACAGCTTTACGTTCTCGCCGCACATGCGCTCGAGCGTGTAGTCGTGAAAGACAACGACGTCTCCGTCGCTCGACAGCTGAACGTCAAGCTCGATGCCGTAGCCGTGCTCGGCTGCGGCCGCGAAGGCGGGGATTGAATTTTCAGGCACGCCGTCGCCCCACAGGCCTCTGTGCGCGTAATCCACGTACAGCTTTTCCATTCCGGGGCGTTGCGACGCCCGCCGCGGTGCCGAAAGAACCAGATAAACAATGGCCAATGCAACAAGCACCAGCACCGCAACAATAACTACTACCATTAATTTTAACCTTTCTTGAACTGCGGGGCGCACAAATCAGCATCACGATTGCAAAAATGTGCACATTTTAAGCGCGCAGCATTTCGAAATTGTGACCCGGCCGCGTGCCGCAGTCGCTTTATTGATCCATATCTCCGAGCGCCTCAAGACGGCTCTTGGGCGGTATCGGCCTTGAGTCGCCGTGGCGCACGAAGAGCATAGTGATGAAGGACGCAAACACAAACACGGTTGCATAGGGGAACAGAAGCGTCATGCGTATGTCGAGGAACAGACCGCTGAGCACCGGCGTGACGGTCTGCGCGAGCATGCTCGCCGTGTAATAAAAGCCGGTGTATTTGCCGACGTTGCCACCGCGCGACAGCTCGACCACCATAGGAAACGAGTTGACATTTATGGTCGCCCAACCGATTCCGGCGAGCGCGAACAGCACGTTCATGAGCAGCGTCGGGCTGTCCTGGCGCATGAATATCGCGCCGCCAAAGGCCAGCGTGAGTATCGCAACGCCCGCAAGTATGGTCTTCTTGCGCCCCAGCTTGGACGAAATTATTCCGACCGGCAGATAGGACACTATCGCCGCCGCCTGCGCGATTATAAGCGTCATGTTGTAGTCCTTGGCGAGCACGTTGCCGGCGTAAACCGAATATTTGCTCGTCACGGCGTTATACCCCATGTACCACAGCACGACGGAGGCCAGTATCAGCAGAAGCGAGGTCAGCTCGCCGCGCGACAGCTTGCGGTCGCCCGCGTTCGCGCCGTCGTCGTCCGGCTCATCCTCGATGCCGAGACGGCGGCTCTCCTCATGCATCTCGCGCACCATGCGCGGCTCGTTGACAGTCACCATGAATGCCACGAGCGCGCCGATCATGACCGCCGCGATTATTGCAAAGAAGACAATGTAGCTCATCATGTCGTTGGCCACGTCACCGGTTTTGAGAACTATTCCGAGCACCAGCACAAGTATTCCGCCGAACGAACCCATCAGATTTATGACCGCGTTGGCCTTGGAGCGCAGCGGCTTGATGGTCACGTCGGGCATGAGCGCCACGGCGGGCGAGCGGAACACCGCCATCGAGACAAGCACCACCAGCAAAAGTCCCATGAAGAAAATGAGTATTGCCGGGCTCTTCACCGTCATGTCGTGCGCGACAGCCTGGCGCGCAGGGACGACGTACTCGCTGTACAGCTCGTTTGTCACCCGATTGGGCTGACCGTTCTTGTCCGTCGACGCGACCTTTGGGGTGATGGTGGTGAACTCCTCTCGGGTGAAGCGCTCCTTAAGCACAAATTTCTCGCCGGACTTGGTCACAAGCTCGTAAAGAGTGCCGTCCTTATCCGTCTTTTTTTCGTAATTGTAATCATAGAGCGATTCGAGCGTCGCCACGTTGTCAGCATGCGCGTAGTCCGAGAGACGCGTCAGCTGCATGGAGTCCACGAAGGACAGCCCCACGAATGCGACCGCGGCGACGATGGTCCCGATAAGTATGAAGGGCGTGCGCCGTCCCATTTTGGAGCGGCACCGGTCGGACAGCGCGCCGAACAGCGGCAGCATAAACAGCGCGAGCACGTTGTCAAGCGCCATTATCGCGCCCGACAGCGTCTGCGACATGCCGAATTTGTCGGTAAGTATCTTGGGGATGATAGTGTCGTACGCCTGCCAGAAGGCACATATCAGAAAAAACGCGAAGCCGACACACAGTGTTTTCCGGTAATTCAGTTTCATTGTTGTTTCCACCTCGTCAAAGCGTCAGAGCACGCCTGCGTCGCGCAGACGCGCGGTTTTCAGAACGGCTATCTGGGTCTTGGCGTCCGGAACCTCGCCGCGCATCACCATATCTACGAGCTCGTCAAGCGGAATGGCACGGGTGCGGAGAAATTCGTCGTCGTCGGGGTCGGTGTGATCCATCGTGAAGCCCTCGGCCACGTAAAGGTGAATGACCTCGTCGCATATCGCCACCGAAGGATAAAGCGCACCGAGCGAAATCATTCGGCCTCCGACGGCCCCCGTCTCCTCGCGCAGCTCGCGCCGCGCCGCCTCCTCGAGCGGCTCGCCGGGATCGTCCAGCTTGCCCGCCGGTATCTCAAGCATGACACAGGCATAGGGATAACGGTACTGCTCAACGCACAGCACCTCGCCCTTGTCCGTCAGCGGGACGATACCGACCGCCCCTATGTGCCGCACCACCTCACGTATGGTCTCGCGCCCGTCCGGCAGTCTGACCTCGTCGCGCCACAGGTGCACGACACGGCCGTCGTATATAAGCTCCCCGCGCAGTCGCTTCTCAGTAAGTTCAGCTTCGTTCATTTTGCTACCTCCGGAATTTGCATTACAATATAGTATACACCAAAATCCCCCTCATGTAAAGTAAACTTTGACGATTGGCGCATATTTTTTTGTCCGCGGCTTGAAATCGGCGCGAAAATATTGTATACTTAGAGCATAAAACTCTACCAAAAAGGAATAACCGGTATGGAAATAAAGACCGAGCTCTCGCGCACCGCCATGCTTCTCGGTGCTGACGCCGTCGAAAAGCTGACCGGCGCGCGCGTTGCGGTATTCGGACTTGGCGGCGTGGGCGGCGCGCTGTGCGAAGCGCTCGCGCGCGCCGGCGTCGGCGAGCTGATACTCATCGACGGCGACCGCATATCGCTCTCCAACATAAACCGCCAGATAATCGCGCTTCACTCGACCGTGGGTCAGCTGAAAACCGAGGCCATGGCGCGCCGCGTCGCCGACATCAACCCCGACTGCCGCGTCACGATACACAGCATTTTCTACGGTGCGGACAACGCCGACACCGTGGATTTCAACGGTCTCGACTACGTCGCCGATGCCATCGACACCGTCACCTCAAAGCTGATAATCATACAGCGCGCGGCGGCAGCCGGAGTGCCCGTCATCTCGGCGATGGGGACCGGCAACAAGACCGACCCCTCGCGCCTCGTGCTGACCGACATCTCGAAAACCGACACCTGCCCGCTTGCGCGCGTCATGCGGCGCGAGCTGCGAGTGCGCGGGATAACGCACCTGCGGGTGCTGTTCTCGCGCGAAGAGCCCCGCACGCCGGACGGCCGCTATTGCGCCGACGGTGCGAACGCGCGGCGTCTGCCGCCCGGCACCATGGCACCGGTTCCCAACGTTGCCGGCATGATGATGGCCGGGGACATCATAAAGCACATCACAAACGCGTAATTCAGAATCAAAGGAGACATCATTTTGCTTCACGTTGATATATATACCGACGGCGCCTGTCGCGGAAATCCCGGCCCCGGAGGCTGGGGCGCGGTGCTGGTCTACGGTGGAAAAGAAAAGGAGCTGTCCGGCGGCGAGCCCTCGACGACCAACAACCGCATGGAGCTCAGCTCAGCCATTGCCGCGCTCTCAGCGCTTAAATATCCCTGCCAGGTCACACTGACCTCCGACTCGAAGTACCTCACCGACGCCATAAACCAAAACTGGCTCACGGGCTGGCAAAAGCGTGGTTGGCGCAAGGCGGACAAGTCCCCCGTGCTCAACGTCGACCTGTGGCAAAAGCTGGCCGCCCTGCTCGAGGTTCACGATGTGACCTTCGTCTGGGTCAAGGGTCACGCCGGGCACCCCTATAACGAGCGCTGCGACGCCCTCGCCACCGCCTTCGCCGACAGCTTCAAAGGCTGACAACGCCCCCCGAAAAACGACACCGAAAAGGAGCCACGCATGAAGAAAGTCATAGTCATAGGCAGTCCCGGCAGCGGCAAGAGCACGTTTGCCCGCGCGCTCCGCGACGTCACCGGTCTCCCGCTTTTCCATCTCGACATGCTCGGCTGGAACGCCGACAAAACCACCGTCCCGCGCGAGATTTTTGACGAGCGGCTTGCCGCCGTCCTTGCGCGCGACGAGTGGATAATCGACGGCAACTACACCCGCACAATCGAGCCGCGCCTGTGCGCCTGCGACACCGTGTTTTTGCTCGACTACCCCGTCGGGCTGTGCCTTGACGGAGTAGCGGCGCGGCGCGGCAAGCCGCGCGCCGACATGCCGTGGGTCGAGGAGGACGTCGACGAAGAATTTCTCGACTTCATCCGCACCTTCCCTACCGAGCGCCTGCCGCGCATAAAGACACTGCTCGCCGCCCACCCCGAGCTTTCCGTCGTGATATTCACCTCGCGCGAGCAGTCCGGGGAGTATCTGCAGAGATTGGCGGAATAAGGAGATAAGGCCGCAAAATCAGCGGTTTCCTTTCTCCAAAATAAGCGCTGCCTCCGAGAAATCAGCGGCTTCCCTTCTCCAAAATGAGTGCTGCCGCCACAATAGTCGCCGCGTTCTTCTCAAGAACTCACCGCGCTCTTCAAATGACATCTCAAAACCAATGTCCCCGACCGCTTTGCGGTCGGGGACATCTTTTATTTTGGCCTGTGTCGGCTCAAACCAGCTTCTTGACGAAGTGATAATACAGCCGTTTGCCCGCGCTGAGGCGGCGCGCTGCGGCACCGCGCATTCTCTTGCAGAAGACGGCAACCTCGCGCAGCTGGTCGTCGCTCATGCCGTTGCCGAATTCCTCGGCGGCAATGGCGTCGAATATCGCGGCGAAATCAGTGTCGCTGACAAGAGACGGCGGAGTGCCGGCATCCTCCGCATGTGCGGTGGGAACGCGTCCGAATATCCAGAGGTATTCCTCCTCGAGTCGGCGCGCGTAGTCGGCGCTGAACTCGCCCGCCCTGGGCGCTGAGCCGTAGGCGGCAAGCAGAGACGTAAGCCAGTTTATTATGCTGTGAGCCGTTTCGCGGCGGCGCGCCGGGTCGTCAAGACCTGCGGCCGCATCGTCGACCAGCTTCATGCGCGCCCGCTCGGCCTTCTTGGCGCGGCGGTCGGAGAGCAGCACAAGCAGCACCACAAGCGCCGCTGCAAGCAGTCCGACAGCGATATTGCGCACCGTCGCGTTGATGTTTTTGAGCGCTTCGATCCTCGTGTCAAGGTCGGTGAGCGGCGTGATGACGTCATCGGTAAGCATGGTATCGAGCACGCGCAGGTTGGTCTCGAGCGTGCTCGGATTGTAGCCCTCGACGTCCTTGTTGGCCTGATATTCACTGTCAAGCGCCGTCCACTGCTCGCGTACGGCGCTGACCTTCTCGGAAATAGCGTCGAGCTCTTGCCGGAGCGTGCCGCCGCCGATCAGAAATCTGAGGTCGTCACTGAGCGTCTCGACAAGTCCCTCGGCCGTAACGAGGCTGCCGGACACGCTGTCAAGCAGGTTTTGCGTTTCGTCCTCTTCGTCGGTGTCGTACCACGGGCGCGTTGTAGTGCCGCCCTGCGAGCCGCCGCGCTGAACGTACATATCGTCATAGTAGACGGGCGTTGCCTCGTACTGAACCCAGCCTACGCCGTCGTACCACACCTCGACCCATGCGTGCGCATTGTAGTCGCGCACGGTGGCGGTGTAGCGCCCGACTGCGTCCGAGGCGTAGCTGCGCACAAAATCGCAGGCGACGTAGCCCTCGACGTATCTCGCGGGCACGCCCGCCGCACGCATCATCAGCGCCAGCGCCGACGCGTACTGAGTGCAGTATCCCTCATGCGTCACCGAGAGGAAGTTGTCGACGCCGTCGAGATCAGGGTCGGTCGCGGCGGTGGGGGTCAGGGTGTAGGTGAAGTTTTCCTTGAAGTAGTCGACGATCTCCATGACCAGCCTGTGGCGCGCCTCGTAGGTGTCGGCGCTCTCGGAGTGGCGTCCGGCGGCCGCCTCGACCAGCTTATAGCCGTTCTTATCGGCGTGCTCGGCGTCGTATGCCGCGGCGATGTCCCGCAGTGTATTGCGCACAACCTCGCTGGTGCTGCGATAGGGCGTCGAATACGTTTCATATACGAAATTCTCGTAGAGATACTGCCAGTAGTAGGCGTAGGCGAGCGCGTTTTTCTGCTCGGTCGTCATGAGCACGCGGTAGCGCGTGCAGAGGTCGATGCCGGGAGGCGCAAACGCCAGCGTGTAGGTCGTGACCTCGCCGGTCTCCTCGTCCATCATGGTAAATTCGGTCAGCTTGGTTATTCTGTAATTCACCATCTTGCCCGTGACGGTGTTGTACTTATACTCGACGCGTCCGCGCGGGTAATCGACGGTGATGAACACTGTGTTCGACTCGTCGCCGGGCTCTATGGCCACAAGATTCTCCGAATATTCCGGGAACAGCGCCCCGACGATGTCGTCAAGCGAGGCATTGCGGCCGTTAGCGCGGCGCGACGCGTACTTCTCTATCTGCTCATACGCGTCGTTATAGCCCGCGTTAAACTGCGAGATAAGATCCGCAACGTTGCGGTACCAGTCTCTCGTGCGCATGAGCGTGACGTAGGCGACCGACGCGTAGGCGTGCTCGGCCATAAACCTGCGCCCGGTGTAAATGCCGTCAAAGTAGTCGACGAAGGTGGTGTCGGTGTCCTCCTCCGAGGTGCCGTACTTATAAAGTCCGTGCGACGTCGCGCGCGCGGCCTTGACCACGTCGTCAACGCGGTAGAACGACGGCATATAGACGAGCGCGTCGTCCGTCTTCTCGCGCCTGACGTTGACCTGCATGGCGACGAAGCCGTATTTCAGCTTGCTGAGGCTGGAGCTCGTAAAGTCCTTCGGCTCGACG
This sequence comes from uncultured Eubacteriales bacterium, assembly GCA_934401725.1. Taxonomy (GTDB): domain Bacteria; phylum Bacillota; class Clostridia; order Oscillospirales; family CAG-272; genus UMGS1002. Next base: position 8,432 of record CAKRSS010000026.1, read on the forward strand.
ACGGACTCGTCCATTATCGAGTAGAACAGATTGAAAAGTATCTCGTTCGGGTCGAGCGTCGTGCCGTAGAGCTTGCGGTAGGCGTCGAGGGCGTCGTCCGAGCAGGCGTTCCATGCGCCGTTTGAATATGAAGTGCCTATCCACCCGCGCATATAGACGTTGGCTGCGTACTGCGACTCTACCGTCATCAGCTTTCGACCGGTGTAGTAGCGCGGCGCGGCATCGGTCGTGCGGGGGGTGAAGTTATCCTTATTGTTCTGGTAGCCCAGCTCGTCGAGGATGGGGTCGTCGCCCATAAGCAGCGCCGTGACGTACTCGCGGTAGTACTCCATCTTCTTGTCGATGGCCTCGATGGTTGTGAAGCTGCCCGCCACCGTCAGCGCGGGAAGCAGCAGAATCAGCATCGCCATCACGAAGGCTCCGACCGCCGCAAATCCTCCCTGCGCACGGCGCGAGGTGGCAACGTTACGGTCGTAGTTTATCGCGCGGCGCAGCGCAGCGTCCGCTTCCCTGCGCCGGAGCTTTTCCTCGGGGGTCAGCGTTTTGCGCTTGTCTGCCGACCGTTTGCGCGCCTTGGCCGGCGCGCCGAAATAGCTGTCAAGCTCTTCCTCGACGGTCGGGAGCGTTTTGTCCTTTTTGTGCTGACGGCGCGCCGCGCGCTCCTCACGGCGACGGCGAATGCGCTCACGCTTGGCCGCCTCGGGCGTCAGCATGCCGTCGGGCAGCGGAGGACGTTCGTCGTCCGCAAAAAGCACGGTGTCGCTGTCGTAGCGGTCGCGGTTCGGGGCGTCGGGCGAGAATATGCGGTCGTAGGTGAACATTGCGATGATACCCACGAAGGCGGCAATTATGAGCACAGTGCCCCAGTTGGAGCGCGAGATGTTGTAGGTGAACACCACGCTGATGATGACGGCACTCACAATGACAGGCCCCACGAGCCTCACCCTCTTGATGCAGGACAGCACAAACACCAGCGCGATAACGGCTATCACGAGCAGGAAAGCGAGGCGCATGTAGTATTCCGCGCCGCGCCCCTCGTTGTAGCTCACCTCGGTTATGTAGCGCGACATGCCGTAGTACCCGAGGTTGAAAAGCCTTGTCAGCGCGACGTTTTTAGCCGTCTCGAACATGCGCGGGAACAGCTGCGCGGCCTCGCCCGAGGAAATCACGATCACCGCCGCTGCTCCGACGAGTGCAAACGCACCGCCCGCCGCGCACCAGCGCGACAGCGCCATCGCTGAGTACACCACGACAAACAGCAGTGACACCCCGGCAAGAAATCCCGCCGAGACGTTGATTTCCTGCTGCTCGAGGCGCAGCGCGTCGCACAGGAAGTAAGCGAGTCCGAACACTGCCATGAATATTACAAACATGCGACAGCCCATGCCCGCGATACGCGAGCCGAGATTCAGCCCCGCTCTGTCGGGCGGGCAGACCAGCGGCAGCTTATCTGCGGGAATCGTCTTTTTTTCTTTACGCCGCGGCGGACGCGGAGTTGCGTTTTTGTTTTTATCAGCCATTTTCGACACCTCCCGTGAGAGTTGTGCATTCGGTGAGCGTCAATCCCTTGGAGAACAGCTGCTCACGGCAGCCCTCGATGTACAAACGGCGCAATTCGCGGTCGGCAAACCGGCTCTCGGGGTTATAGAATATGACCTCTGCCGCCCCCGCCGCACTGCCGACCGACGGCATATCGCAAAGTCTGCGAACCGCGTCGGGCGAGAGGGAGGCAGTCACGTATATCTGCTTGACGTCCTGCGCGTCGTTCATGAGTCCGGACAGACGCGAAACGTCGTTTTCACCCGGACAGAGCGGAGCCGTGGCGAACAGGCGGAAGACGGCCTCAAAGTCGGAGAGGTCGTGCAGGGTGAAGCAGAAAACTCCGCCGTCCGCACGCCGATCAAACCATGCGAGCGTGCAGTCACCGCCGTCGCGCAGCTCTTTTTCCACCGCCGCGACGGTAAGCTCGACGACGCCGTCGGCACAGAACTCGTTCATGTCGATGTAATCGGCATCATTTGCCAGGCGGTCGGGGTCGAACGCTGCGGACGCCGTAGCCGCCGCGGCCTCCTCGGCCTTTTGCGCGGACTTCTGCGCCGCCTTCTGTGCGGCCGCCGCGGCCGCACGCGCTACGCGCGCCATGCCTTTGCCGCGCGGGCGCTTCTCCTGAGCGTCCGCGTCGGCGTCAACGTCGCCGGAGGGCACATCTGAGGTCGTTCCGGTAGGATTTCCTGTTGTAACTCCGGTAGTAACTCCGGCCGCTCCCCCGACTGTCGCACCGGCAGCCTCAGAGCCGCCGTCCTGCGCGAGCACGCGCGGCGCTGTCTCGGACATTTTGGGCGTCTCTGGCGCCTGTCTCGGGAAGTGCTCGGCCATGTCGCAGAAGACGAAGGTCTCACGCGAGGTACCCGAGTCGTAATTCTTCACCATAAAGTCCTCGGACTTGGAGGACAGCTTCCAGTGTATGCTCTTGAGCGGGTCGCCGTTTCGGTATTCGCGGATGTCGCTGATCTCGATTTTCTCGTAGGAATTGGGAGCCTTGCGGCTCTTGCGCGCCGAGTCCGACACCGCGCCCGCCTGGCTTATGTCCGTGTGCAGTCTGCGCGGCAGGACGCTGACCGTCTCGGTCTCGCCGACATCTATGCGCAGACGGAACATGCGGAAAAAGTCGTAGACATACAGGCAGTCCACGCCGATGGAATACTGCCCGCGGAAGGGGAATCTGACGGTGTTGTTTACCGTATAGTCCGCGCGCGGCGACATGGCCAGCTTTACCGTGCGCCGGGCACAGCGGACGCTGTCCCGCTCGGGCAGATACAGCATGGCGTCGACGAACGGATAGGGTATTATCCACTCGTTTATCAGGCGTATTTTGTATTCATACGGCTGTTTTTTGGTGACCTCCGCCGACTCGGTCAGCATCTGCACCTTAAGCGCGGCGCGCGCGGTGAGCACGTAGATAAGCGAGCCGAGCGGCAGGAAAAACGCAAACGAGAACAGTATATTCGACGCTCTCGAGCGCAGCGCCTGCGTAAATATCAGCGCGCCGATAAGCAGCACGACGTAGAGCGCGAAATTTGAGGTCAGCACGAATTTTCTCCGGCTTCTGCCGGTGTTTGAGCCATTATCCTTCATGCACAGCCGCCAGTCTTATCGCTTGCCGTGGTAGGGAACGTCGGTCGTGCGGAGTATTTCGTTCAGCACGTCGTCGGTGCTCTGGTTGGCCAGCTTGGCCTCCTGACGGAGCATGAGTCGGTGCGCCACCGCCGTGCGGAAGAGCGAGCCGATGTCGTCCGGCAGAACGTAGTCGCGTCCGCGGATGAAGGCGTAGGCCTGGGCGAGCCGCATGAGCGCGACGGAGGCGCGGGGACTTGCGCCAAGCGCAAGCTTTGAGCTCTTGCGCGTAGCCGTGATGAGCGTGACGATGTAGCGGTAGAGCTGTTCGTCTATGCGTATGCCCGCGACAAAGCGGCGCAGCTCCCTAACCTCCTCGACCGACAGCTTTGACTCGACAGAGTCAAGCGGGTTAACTCCGCGACGCGCCATAAGGATGTTGACCTCCTCGTCAGCCGAGGGGTAGCCCATGCTGAGCTCAAGCGCAAAACGGTCAAGCTGAGCCTCGGGCAACGGATATGTACCGACGTAGCCGGTCGGATTCTGGGTTGCTATGACCATGAATGGGTCGGGTATGTCATAGGTAACACCGTCGACGGTGACTCTTCCCTCCTCCATCGCCTCAAGCAGCGCCGACTGCGTCTTGGGTGAGGCGCGGTTGACCTCGTCGGCAAGCAGGAGGTTGCACATGACAAGTCCCTGACGGAACTCAAACTGCTCCTTTTGACGGTTGTAAATATTGAAGCCGGTGATGTCGGAGGCCATGACGTCAGGGGTGAACTGGGCGCGGTTGAAGCTGAGACCCGTAACTTTTGCCATAGCGGCGGCCAGCGTGGTCTTGCCGGTTCCGGGAACATCCTCAATCAGCACGTGCGAGCCTGAAAGCAGCGCCGTGAACAGCTGAACTATCTCGGGGCGCTTGCCGACTATGACCTTCTCAACCTCGTCAATCGCCGCGATGGTTCTTTCGTGCGCGGACTTGAAGTCAAACTCGGGAGCGCCGGAAGTTTCTTGATTTTTCATGGTAATATCCTTTCTTGATTGGAATTGATGGCACATGCCTCACCGGGGTTAGTTGTAAATATTATTATACCACTACAATGCACACCTTTGCAACAGTTTTTTTATCAAACGTCTGCGTTTTTTGTTATTTTGCATGAATATACGGATATTTCCGCAAAAAACGATTTTTTTGCGCCGGACGATTGAAAAAGGCGGGACGATTTGCTATAATAATAATTGAACAAAAAATATCAAGGAGTACCCAAATGAAGCAGGATACAATAATCATCATCGACCTTGGCGGCGAGCACAACGCCATGCTCGCGCGCGAGATCCGCGCGCTGGGCGTCTACACCGAGATTCACCCCTACGACCTGACCGCGTCGGCGCTCGAGCGCATCCCCGGCATCAAGGGCGTAATCCTCGGAGGCGGTCCGAACAACATTGTCGACGGCGTCGCAGTTGAGCCGTCCGAGGCCATCTCGGCGCTGCCCGTACCCACGCTCAGCTTTGACCACAAAGGCTCCGCCCCCATCCCCGCGGACGACGACGCCCGCCGCGCCGTTCTCAGCGATTTTGTTTTTGACAAGTGCCACGCAAAGAAGAACTGGAACGTCCGCAACTTCATCGACGACCAGGTCGAGCTCATCCGCAGACAGGTCGGCGACGGCAAGGTTCTGCTCGCCCTCTCGGGCGGCGTTGACTCGTCCGTCGTGGCGGCGCTGCTCATCCGCGCCATCGGCAAAAACCTGACCTGCGTGCACGTCAACCACGGACTGCTGCGCAAGGGCGAGCCCGAGCAGGTCGTGCGTGTCTTCCGCGACGAGCTGGGTGCAAACCTTGTATACGTCGACGCGGTCGACCGTTTTCTCGACAAGCTGGCCGGTGTTTCCGACCCCGAGAAGAAGCGCAAAATCATCGGTGCCGAGTTTATCCGCGTGTTTGAGGAAGAGGCGCGCCGACTTGACGGCATAAAGTTCCTCGGCCAGGGCACCATCTACCCCGACATTCTTGAGAGCGGCTCCAAGACGGTCAAGGCCGTCAAGGCGCACCACAACGTCGGCGGACTGCCGGACGATCTCAGGTTCGAGCTCGTCGAGCCCGTCAAGATGCTGTTCAAGGACGAGGTCCGCGCCGTCGGACGCGAACTCGGACTGCCCGACAGCATGGTCTACCGTCAGCCCTTCCCCGGACCCGGACTCGGCGTGCGCTGCGTCGGCGCCATCACCCGCGACAGACTCAACGCCGTGCGTGAATCCGACGCCATTCTGCGCGAGGAATTTGACCGCGCGGGACTTGCCGGCAAGGTGTGGCAGTATTTCACGCTGATTCCCGACATGCAGTCGGTCGGCGTCAAGGACAACGCCCGCTACATGGGCTGGGCGGTCGTCATCCGCGCCGTCAACACCGTCGACGCCATGACCGCGACCGTCGAGCCGCTTGAATTCGCCTTCCTCGACAAGGTCACAAAGCGCATAATCAACGAAGTCAAGGGCGTCAACCGCGTGCTCTACGACCTCTCGCCAAAGCCTGTGGCGACAATTGAGTGGGAATGAGAACGGGCTGAGTAATGGAGTTATCTGTCCCACTCCCGAGAATTTCCCCGCAAAACGGGTAAATTCTCCGACGTTTGGCTTATGCTTGTCGAGTGGGAATGAGAACAGGCTGAGTAATGGAGTTATCTGTCCCACTCCCGAGAATTTCCCCGCAAAACGGGTAAATTCTCCGACGTTTGGCTTATGCTTGTCGAGTGGGAATGAGAACAGGCTGAGTAATGGAGTTGTCTGTCCCACTCCCGAGAATTTCCCCGCAAAACGGGTAAATTCTCCGAAGTTTGGCTTATGCTTGTCGAGTGGGAATAATTCCAACGTACAAACAAACAGCAAAATAACTGTGGCGGGGTGATTCTTCTCCCCGCCGCATTTTTACCTGAGGTCACACATATGGAAATCACAGAATACAAAAATTACAACGAGGCCGAAATCCTACGCCTGTACCGAAGTGTGGGATGGACAGCCTACACTGAGCGCCCCGAGGCACTGCGGCGCGGATTTGAAAACTCAATGCTGACGCTGGCCGCTTATGACGGCGAGCAGCTTCTCGGCATAATACGAACGGTCGGCGACGGAAACACCATTGTGTTTGTTCAGGATATTCTGGTGTTTCCCGAGCATCAGCGCAGGGGCGTCGGCTCCGCGCTGCTGAGGGCTGTGCTTGAAAGATACAGCCACGTACGGCAGATCGAGCTTGTAACCGATGACACACCTAAAACCATAGCCTTTTACAAATCCATGGGTTTCCGCCCGATGTCAGAGCTCGGCTGCTGCGGATTTATGAAATGCTGAAAAATCGCCCTCAAACCTCCCCAAACACCCCAATGTTAATACGCGTTGCTTGTAAGGACGGACGTTTTGCCTTACAATAGGGTTATTCCAACAACGAAAGAGAGGTTAATACCACATGTTGAATGAAAACATCAAGGCAATAAGAAAATCAAAGGGGCTGTCGCAGGAGGAGCTGGCAATCAGGCTGAACGTCGTGCGGCAGACGGTCTCAAAGTGGGAGCAGGGGCGCTCCGTTCCCGACGCCGACCTGCTTGTCTCGCTGTCCGAAACGCTCGGGGTTCCGGTCGCGACGCTGCTCGGGGATACGGTCACCCCGCCCGAGGCCGACAGCCTCGCCGCCATCTCCGAGAAGCTCGAGGTCATCAATCTACAGCTCGCCCGCCGAAAAACGGCATTCCGAAAAGCGCTTCACTGGCTGTTTATCGCGCTGTGCGCCCTCACCGCGGCGACCTTCACAGCGCTCGTGATAGCGGGCAGTCCCTATCTCGGCTGGGATTACAGCGACCCCGAAACCGCCGTGTTCGGCGCGGCGTTCCACGTGTTTGAATATGTCTTTGTGAGGGCAGCGCCGTTTGTCCTCGCCGCCTCCATAGCCGGAATCGTCCTGACGCGCCGCTGACGCACGCCCCCGCTCTCTCGGATGAGAGGGCGGGGGGTTTGTTCTTTGACCAACATTTTTCGAAAAAATATCAAAATACCTCTTGACATACAATACTATGCGTCGTATAATATAGCGCGTAAGGAGGTATGACATGGATATACAACTCAAACGCGGCCTGCTGGACGTCTGCGTTCTGGCTGCAATAAAGGACGAGGACTCCTACGGCTACCGCATAGTCAAGGATCTGAATCCGTACGTCGAAATCTCGGAGTCAACGCTCTACCCCATCCTGCGCAGGCTGGAGGCGGCGGAGCTGCTCACGGTCCGCACAGCCGAGCACAACGGTCGGCTGCGCAAATACTACCACATCACCCCTGCCGGGCTTGAGCGCATATCGCAGTTCCGTCAGGAATGGGACGAGATCATGGCAATCTATCAATACATCACAAGGGAGGAAAACAAATGACAAAAGCCGACTTTATCTCCGCCCTGCGCGCACGGCTTTCCGGTCTGCCCGAGGCCGACATCGACCGCTCGGCTGACTATTACAGCGAAATGATAGACGACTGCGTCGAGGACGGCATGAGCGAGGAGGCGGCAGTCGCGTCGCTCGGCCCGCTTGATGACATAGTTGCACAGATACTCATGGACACGCCGCTCCCGCGGCTGGTCAAGGCACGCGTCAAGCCGTCGGGCTCGCTTCAGGCGTGGCAGATCGTGCTCATAGTTCTCGGCGCGCCGGTGTGGCTCGGGCTTTTAGTGGCGGCGGTCAGCATTATTTTTTCGGTCTACGGCGTCATCTGGTCGATCGCGTTTTCGTTATTCGTCGTGACGCTGACGCTCGGCGTGACTGCGATTGCGCTTATCTGCGGTTCGGTGACGGCGCTGTTTCTCGCACGCCCGCTGACCGCACTCGCCGTCTTCGGCACGGCACTGTTTCTGGCAGGCACCGCGATACTCATGTTCTTAGGCTCGGTGGCGCTCGCAAAGCTGTTCGTAAAGCTCGGACGCTGCTTCATTCTCGCTATCAAATCATGCTTTATAAAAAAGGAGAGTAACAAATGAACACAGCATTAAAGGTCACGCTTATCGTAGCCATCGTGCTCGTGGTTGCGGGGCTCATTATAATGACCGTGGCACTGGTGGCCTCCAAATTCAATCTGCAAAAGCTCATCGCCCCCACGCTGACGGACAGCTCGATCCCGGTGAGCGCCGAATTCACAAGCATATCCATAAAGTCGGACTCGGCGACCGTTAGCATAGCGAGGTCGACGGACGGGCTCTGCCGTGTCGATTTTACCGACTTTGACGACGACTCCGTCACGCACACCGTCGAGGTCGGAAACGGCGTGCTCAACATCGTACGTCGCGACGCAAGCATGACGCGCGGCTACATCAGCCTCGGCACAGGGCCGAGCATGACCGTATTTCTGCCCGCCGAGGTCTACGACGAGCTTGAAATCGAGACCTCGAGCGGCGACATAAACGTCCCCGGCGGCATTTCGTTCACCGAGCTTGACGTCAGCGCGACAAGCGGCAGGATTGCCGTCAGCGACACCGACGTCAGAGACGAGCTCGACGCCGAGACGTCCAGCGGCAGCATTCGACTCCAGAACGTGAGTGCGCGCAAGCTTTCCGCGGAGTGCTCGAGCGGCGGGCTTCATCTTGATAACATTTCATGTGACGAGGCCGAGCTCAAGACGTCGAGCGGTTCCATCCGTGCAAACTCGCTTGAGCTTTCCGGCGCACTTCAGGCGGCCTGCATGAGCGGAGGCATGCACATCGAGACCGTCCGCTGCGGCAGTTTTGAGGCTGACAGCTCGAGCGGCAGCGTTCGTCTGACCGACCTTGTCGCCACCGGCAACATCGACATCAAAACGACCAGCGGCGGCATCACGCTCGACCGTTGCGACGCCGCCACGCTTGAGCTCGAGGCCTCGAGCGGCAGCGTACGCGGTTCCCTGCTGACGCCGAAGGTTTACGTCGTCACGACGTCAAGCGGCATTGTGCGCGTACCCGAGCAGATGTCCGGCGGCATATGCCGCGTCCGGACCTCGAGCGGGTCGGTGAGATTTGATTGATTGCATAACGATCAGGCCGGTCAGAATGGCCGCAATGGCCGCCACGACCGAAACGGCCGCAGCGCCGGGGCTCACGCCCCGGCGCTTATTTTGCGTCCACGAAATTCGCCGAGTCTGCGACACATATCGACTCTCCGCGCAATATCATGTTAGTGGAACAAAATTCCTCCATCCAAAAGCGCCGCCGCATGATTAAAGACGGCGTCGGACAGGTAAAAATATACCTGAAACTAAAAGACAGGGGACACGATCATGAACATCAGACGCGGAGATATTTATTACGCTGATTTAAGTCCGGTCGTCGGGTCGGAACAGGGTGGACTGCGCCCGGTACTTATTATTCAGAATGACGTCGGCAACCGTTACAGTCCGACCGTCATCGCCGCCGCTATAACCTCTCGCATGGGCAAGACACGTCTGCCCACTCACATAGATATTTACGCCGAGCGCGCGGGACTCGCCAAGGATTCCGTTATTCTGCTCGAGCAGATTCGTACGCTCGACAAGCGCCGTCTCAAGGAGCGCATGGGCCACCTGGACGACAACATAATGAACGAAGTCAACAACGCCATTGCCGTCAGCTTCGGTCTCGGCGGCATACTGACCCCTCCGGACACCACGCCCGCCGTTCCGGACGTTGTGGCGCCGCACACGCCATCGCTCTCGCCTTCACCCTCGCCCACTCCCTCCCCCGCTGACCCGCAGCTGCCCTCCTACGCCGCCGTCGACGACCGCGCCCCCGCCTCCGCGTCGACGAAGGGGGTAGGAGAGGAATCTCGGGGCTCTGCCCAGAACCCCGCCAAGGGGGCTTTTTGAAAAAAGCCCCCTTGGAACCCGCAAAAACTTTCGGAAAAGGGACGGGTGGATGGGGTAGAGTGAGCAGAAACCGATTGCTCTCGGGGCGCTGCCCCGAACCCCGCTCGGGCGGCTTTTGAAAAAGCCCCCGAGACCCCGCAAAACTTTCACAAAAAGGGCGGGTCGGAGTCTGCGAACGGACGTGTTGTATGTTTTTAGGCGTTTAAGCGCATGCGATACGGCATCACGTTATAGTTCAGCACCGCCCTGCTTCGCGTGCGGTGCCCTTCGGGACGGTGGAAAAGCCGTTTGTGAAGCGTATCCGATTTTCGGGAAGAGATACCCCCGCCTTCGGCGGACAACGCATAGTGAATCCTTCCGCCGTAGGGGCGACCATTGGTCGCCCGCTTTTTTATTGGTACAAAAAATCCATGTGCCGCACTTCCGCCCGCACCAAACCTGCGGCTCCCTCCGGGAGGGAGCTGTCACGGCTTTGCCGTGACTGAGGGAGAGTGCGGGATAGAGGGGCGGGAGGGCTTGAAGAAATGAGGCTAACACACCCCCATAGTCCCGCCTTCTCCTTCCGTCACGCTTCGCGTGCCACCTCCCTCCCGGAGGGAGGCAGAATTTACGGTGGAGCTCGCCTTCACAAATGAAGTTACTCTTTTCCGTCAGGGCGGCAACAGCGAAGCGTTTTGCCGCTGAACTATAACGCAGCGGACGAACGGTTCCCCCGTCCCGAATGAGCACCGGACGCGAAGCAGGGCGGTGCTGGTCTACAACGTGATGCCGCACCGCCCGCGCTTAAACGTCTAAAGCCATACGTCCTGTTCGTCCGCAGACCTTAACCCGTTCTTTTTGAAAAGTTTCGCCCGCCTTTGGGGAGGCGGCGCTGGGGCAAGGGCGAAGCTCTTGCCGTTGCGCACGCGCAGCGCTGGCCGCCGCCCGCAGGCAGCGGAATCCCCCTGCGCTGGCCGTGCTCCGCAGAGCACGGAATCCCCTGCACTGCCCCCATGTGAAATAAATATGATTTTTTTGCGTAACCTCTTGATTTTTGAGCGGAAAGAGATTACAATATAGAGTGAAAAGTTTTGTATTCAAAGGAGATTCAAAATGGCACTCGTAACAACAACCGAGATGTTCAAGAAGGCATACGCCGGCGGATACGCCGTAGGCGCCTTCAACATCAACAACATGGAAATAATCCAGGCGATCACCGAAGCGGCAGCTGAGCAGAAGTCCCCTGTCATCCTTCAGGTTTCGGCCGGTGCACGCAAGTATGCAAAGCACGCATACCTCATGGCTCTCGCACGTGCGGCAGCCGAGGACAGCGGCGTTGACTTCGCCCTCCACCTCGACCACGGCGCTGACTTCGACATCTGCAAATCCTGTATCGACGGCGGCTTCACCTCCGTCATGATCGACGGCTCCAAGCACTCCTTCGAGGACAACATTGCCCTGACCAAGAAGGTCGTTGAGTACGCACACGCTCACGGCGTTGTCGTCGAGGGCGAGCTCGGCAAGCTGGCCGGCATCGAGGACGACGTTCACGTCGCCGCCGAGGATTCCTCCTACACCCGCCCCGAGGAAGTCGAAGAGTTCGTAACCAGAACCGGAGTTGACTCACTGGCTATCGCTATCGGCACCTCCCACGGCGCGTATAAGTTCACCCCCGAGCAGTGCACCCGCAACGCCGAGGGCATCCTCGTTCCGCCTCCGCTCCGCTTCGACATTCTCGAGGAGATCTCCAAGAGACTGCCCGGCTTCCCCATCGTGCTGCACGGCGCTTCCTCTGTTCCGCAGGAGTACGTCAAGGAAATCAACGCGCTCGGCGGCAAAATGCCTGACGCTATCGGTATCCCCGAGGACGAGCTCCGTCACGCCGCAAAGCTGTCCGTCTGCAAGATCAATATCGACTCCGATATCCGCCTTGCTATGACCGCCGCTATCCGCCGCGTGCTCTATAACGATCCCTCCGTCTTCGATCCCCGCGGCTACCTGTCCGTGGCTCGTGACGAGGTCAAGAAAATGGTCACCCATAAGATCGTTGAGGTTCTCGGCTCCAACGGCAAAGCCTGAGTTAAATAAAAGAACAAAGAAACCCGGCAGGAGCTGAAAGCTCCTGCCGGGTTTCTTGTTGAATATATGTGTATTTGAACAATATTGTAACTCAAATGGCCTTGTTTTTTAATTATTTTGTTTAAATTGTCCTTTGAAATGAGTGTAAAAAAGTAGTATAATATACTCAATGAATTTGCGGAGGTGACACCATGCAGCAAAGAGTCAGCCACATAATCTGGGGCGAGGGGTATATCGAGTACCGCGACGCTCGCTACGTCCGCGTCGTGTTTGACAACGGCGAGATAGGAACGCGTACGTTCGTCTGGCCGGACGCCTTCGGGCGCTTTCTGCGCTACGAGGACGCCGCCCTGCAAACGAGCGCCGAGGCGCTGCTGCGTGAGTCGGAACAGCGCCGGGCCGACGAGATAGCCGAAGCCAAGGCTGCAGAGGCGCGCCGCGCCGAGGCGGCGCGTGCCCGTGAGTCGGCTGCTAAGGAGGATAAGTCGCTCAAGCGCAAGCGCGCCTTAGCCTACGCACACGCCCGCAACAAAAAACTGATGCACTGAGCGCCAGCTTCCCTGCTCTCACTTACCCGCCTGACGCATGCAGATGGGAACTATCGCTACAATCGGCGCGTTGCCGTCGCCGATGACGATGCACTTGTACTGCGACTCGGTTCCCTCAAACAGAATCTTGTTCAGCGCCCCGCAGCCCTCGCTGGCTCGGGGCGCTATTTTGCGCAGCTGAAGCGTCACGTTGAGCGTGGTGAGGCTGCTCCCTGCCGGAATGCAGATAAGCTGACTGCAATCCGCCGTGTAAAGCATGCCGCCCATCTCGCAGTAGGCGGTGTTCTCGGGGTCTACGGATATGTAAGTGAGCGCCGTGCAGGCGGCAAACGCCCCGTCGCCGACCGATGTGAGACCGGCGGGCAGCTGAACCGCGTTTATCTCGGTGTTCCCCTCGAACGCCCCCGCCGCTATGGCGGTGACGGTCTCGCCGTTCTCGTTGGTGTCGGGCACGATGAGGCAGCTGTCCCGGCAGGTTCCGATGCCGGTGAGCGTGCAGCTGCCGTCGCCGTTTGAGGTGTAGGTCAGCCCGCGCGAGAAAATGTCGCCGGATACGGGCAGAGCGTCCGTCGTGGTTTCAGGCGTGGTCTCGGGCAGAGGCGGTGTGGTCTCGGGCGGAGTCGTGTCGTCGCCGTGGCCGCGGGAGACGCCGCAGGCGGCACAACCGAAGGCGCAGAGAAGCATGAGCGCCACCGCCAGAATAACTTTGAGGTCCTTCATTTTGTTCATCCTTTCCCGGTGTGGCGTGGATTTTGCCTGTCAGCATCGCCTCACCGACGCCCCGTCGGCTGCGGGGCTTGTCCACATTTTACCATTCCGTGCCGTCTACGTCAACAAAAACCCTTCGACCCGCCGCCCTATATTCCCGCCCCCGACGACAAAGCGCCCCACCGTCAGCCGCGTGGACTGACGGTGGGGTGTCCTTTTTGACGCTTTGCGTCGGAAATTTATTCGCCGAACACCTGCGCGCCGTATATCTTGGCGATAAACTTGGCTATGTCGGTGTTCTCGACGGTGGTTCCGTTGAAGTAATCTGTGCCGTAGCCGATGGCGTAGACGGGCACGTCGACGTTGGTGTGATTGTCGCTTGTGTACTTGAACTCGCCCTTATCGTTCTTGGTAATACCGCCCGTCTCGTGGTCAGCCGTGACGATGAGCACGCTCTTCGGGTGGCAGAGCGTAAACTCGATGCAGTAAGCGATGATGGAATTGTAGCGCGCGACGCGGCTGGTGGTGCCGTCGATGTCGTTTTTATGCGAGCGCTTGTCGTTGTCGGCCTCCTCTATCATGGAGAAGTAGCCGCGGTCGCCCTGCGCGATGCCCCATAGTGCGGCGGGGATGTCGTTGACGATGTTGTCACTGTCCTTGTTGCTGATGGCGTAGTCGACCTGCTTGTTCTTTACCAGCTCGTCAATCTGGGACTTAATCTTATCGGTGGCGTTACGGTCGTTGACGTGCGCAAGGAATGCGGCGGGAGTTGCGCCGGTGATGTAGTCGGTGGTGAGTATCGCGGTGCGTGCGCCGACGGAATGCGCCAGCTCGCGCACGTTGCGGACGGTCGAGCCCTTATTGTTGAGGCCGAGGTAGCCGTTGATGGTCTTGCAGCCCGATGAGAGAGCGGTACCCGCCGCGGCGCTGTCAGTGTACCCCTTCTTGCCTATCTTGACCGAGTAGGAATACGTCTTTGCGCTGCCCTGATTCGGCAGTGTGCGGCCGACAAACTCCTTGATCTTGCCCAGTGCCAGCGCCGCCTCGACGTGGTTGTAGCCCATGCCGTCGCCGATGAGCAGGATGGCGCTGTCGGGCGTCTCGAACTTGAAGGTCTTGGGCGCGCAGGCGGTGGGGAGCGTGGTTATGTCAACACTCGCGTTGACGGTCGGGCTTATGGCGTAGTTGTTAATGAAATCGCTGACCGCGCCGCCGACCATGTAGCTCTCGCCGTACATGACGATATTGCTGCCGGTCTGAGCGAGCACGTACTGATCCGCGGCCGGCTTTGCCGCCGCGGCGGTTGCCGAGTCGGGGCGGTTGGTCTTGCCGACGAGTATCTCGTGCGAAGACTTCGCGGCGGTGTCCTCCACTGTCCCGAGCCGCACGCCGCCGTAGTAGAACAGGTAGTCGGAGAGGTTAGCCGCGGCGGCAGTCGCCAGAACGTCGCCTGCAGGAATGACTATCTTGTAGTCCATTATGCTGACTCCGCTGACGGACAGCGTGCCGAGCGGGTATGTGTAGCCCTCAAGATGGTTAAGGTCGCTCATGACGGAGATGCGCTTGTTCCCCGCATCGACATACTTCTCAACGAAATAGTCAACGCCCCATGCGGTGGCTTCGTCGCAGCCGCCGAGTATGTAGACGCGCTCACCGGCGTAGACGATGGCAAAATCCTTCTCGCGCAGCGTCGACTTTATGCGCTCGGTCTCGGGGCGGTCGCACTCGCCGACCACTATTTCCTTGGCCGTTTCCGGAACAGGCTCGGTGCGCTTGTGCCAGTCAGTATCTATTTTGACGTTGATGCCGGTCGCCTCCGAGAGCATGGTGCGGAGCGCGGCGGCCGTGCCCTTGAGCTCGGTGCTGCAATTCTCCGGACGTATGATCTTGTACTCCATAACGTTGTTTTCCGCTATGATGACAGGCTGCGCCGGAGCGTCCGTGACAGGGGTCGGGGTGGTCTCGGCAGGCGTTGTGTCAGAGGTTCCGTCTCCGCCGGGGCCGCCGGGTGTTGCACAGGCGGCGAGTGCTATGCAGGTGAGCACTGCGAGCAGCAGTGCGGTAAGTCTTTTGAGCATGTTAGCATCCTTTCTCGATGTTGGGGTGTCTTGTGGATTCGGGTGTTCTTGCGCTTTATCGGAGCCTTTGCGACATGCGAGGCTCAGTGCTCGAGGCCTTCTATCTTTTCGAGCGTCTTTTTGAGCAGGTTGCGCTGAGCCTTCTCCTGCGCCTTGATAAGAGAGGTGATGTCGGTCTTACCGGCAGCGAAGAAGTTGTACACCTGGCCGCTGAAGGCGGTACCGACTATCTTGTTGACATAGGAAATGTTGTCGTGGATGATGGTCAGCATCTCGGCGGACTCGGCATCGGTCGACGACTTGTACTTGAGCGCGTTCTCGTAGTAAGCGGGGATGAGCGCCTCGTCGGAATAGTAGGGGCTGGAGTAGTAGGCCAGCGCCTCGAGCAGCACGCCGGTGCGGTCGGTGTCCTTGGTGGTGCTGGGAATCATGATGGAGTGGGGATTGGGGCTGACCTGGATGTAATTTTTCTGTGCCTCATCCCACTTTGCGATGGGAAGTATACCGAAGTTGACATCTGACGCGCGGGACTTGGACGCCATGTACAGCGTGTCGACGGTGAACAGCGAGTTGTTGTTGATGAACATGCTGCGAGCGTCGTCGGTCTTGGAGATGAGGTAGAAATCGGTATTGCCGAAGGTGCTCATCAGCTTCTGGTAGACGTTGATAAAGAAATCCTTCTCGTCGAAGCAGCAGAAGTAGGGGTTGCCGTCGCTGCCCTGCTTGATTATTTCGGCGTTGCAGCCGGTGAGCATGGCCTCGTAGAAGGTGGTTGCGTTGTTGGTGATGCCGACGCGGTCGTTTGTGTCGATGATGCCGTTGCCGTCGTTATCGTTGACGGCGACCTTGGCCATCTGCTGCATCTTCTCTATGGTCCAGGCGTCGTTTTTGACCAGCTCATAAGGGTCCTCAAGGTTGAGCTCGCGGAGGAGATCCTTATTGAAATATGTAGCGCGGGAGTTATCCAGAGCGGTTATAAGAAAATCGCTGAAGGTATAATAAAGACGTCCGCCGATGGACAGCTTCTCCTGCGCGTTCTGGTCCCACCAGGGCATGGTGAGGTCGATGGTTTCGATGCGGTTGAAGTCGAGCGCGTAGCCTGCGTTGACCATGCTCATGATGTTTGACAGGTCGACGGTGGCAATGGCGTAGACGTCGTCGCCCGAGCGGATGGTGATCCGTATGGGGTCGAGGTCGACGTCGGTATCGACGATGGTGATGCCGAAGGTGCTCTCGATGAGGCGGGTGCGGCTATACAGCGCGTCGTTGATGACCTCGCCCTGCTGAATGTCGGAGCGGATGGCGTTGGTCGTGTACTTGGTGGAGTCCGCGAAGTCATTGGCCACGACAAACGAATATCCGGTGTATTTTACGTCCGGGATGTTGGGGGTAAGGTGCTCGAGAGTTGTCTCGCCTTCACCCACAGGAGAGGTCGTGCCGCCGTTCGGCGCGCCGGAGTCGGCGCCGGGAGTAGTTGTGCCGTGCGTGTTCTCGGAATTTGTCGCGCACGCCGTAAGCAGAGATGCCAACATGAGCACGGCGAGCAGGGCTACCAAAATTCTTTTCATTGAAATGTACCATACCTTTCAGCCTTTTGGGCATATTTTTTCTCATTCTAGCACAAAAATTAGTTTGTGTCAATGACAACTCCGTTTTTTTATCATTTATCCCGCCGGTGTTGACAGGTAGTCGCTTTTGTGGTATCATATTCAATATGATAAAGAAAGGCTGCCCCGCGCGTCGCGCGAGCTGTAACGTGCATGAAAATCGGTAATATTGACCTGCCGCACGGGTTGATACTCGCCCCTATGGCGGGAGTGGCGGACACAACAATGCGGTCGCTCTGTCGCCGCATGGGCGCTGACTACACCGTCAGCGAGATGCTGTCGGCCAAGGCGCTGTGCTACGAGCAGCTCAGCCGCAAGTCGGACGCGTCCGGCTGCAAAACCGCCGCGCTGGCGCTTCTCTCCCCCACCGAGATGCCCTGCGCAGTTCAGATATTCGGCTCCGAGCCCGAGTTCATGACGCGGGCGGCGGAGATGCTTGAGAGCGGCGGGTTCCGCGGCGCAGGTGCGATACGCCCGGCAGCCATCGATATAAACATGGGCTGTCCCGTCCACAAGGTCGTCTCGTGCGGCGAGGGCAGCGCGCTTATGAAAAATCCGGATCTTGTCGAAAAAATCATAACCGCCGTGCGGCGTGCGACACGCCTGCCGCTGACAGTCAAGCTGCGCGCCGGGTGGGACGAGAACAGCATAAACGCCCCCGAGCTCGCCCGTATCGCCGAGGCGTGCGGCGCGGACGCCGTCTGCATACACGCGCGCACGCGCACGCAGTTCTACGCGCCCGGCGCCGACTGGGGTGTCATCGCGCGGGTGAAGGCGGCAGTCTCCATACCCGTGATAGGCAACGGAGACGTGCTCTCCCCTGCCGACGCCGACAGAATGCTCCGGGAGACCGGCTGCGACGGCATCGCCGTCGCACGCGGTGCGCTCGGCAACCCCTGGCTTTTCGCCGAAATCGCCGCCCACATGGACGGCGTCGAATATATTCCCCCCACCCCCGCCGAGCGGCTTGCCGTTGCGATGGAGCACGGCGAGGCTCTGCTCGCCCGCAAGGGCGACCGCGCCGGACTTGCCGAGGCCCGCGTAAGGCTGGCGCAGTACACGCGGGGCTTTCGCGGCGGCGCGTCCGCGCGCGACGAAATAATGCACGCGCCCGACCTTGACACCGTCCGCGTCATTCTCGAGCGGGTGATGACAGAATAAGGACACACCGAGCGATTGCGCAGTCGTAGTGCGCATTGATGCAAAAAAATCCGACCGGAAGGAGGACGTCATGCTTAAGGACAACGACATATTGATGACGCTCATGAAGCGTGTCGCCTCCGGCGACGAGGCGGCGTTTGAGCAGCTGGTGACAGCGTTTGAGACACCGGTCTACAACCTCGCCTATTCGGGTCTGCGGCACCGGCAGGACGCCGAGGACGTCACGCAGGAGGTCTTTCTGCGGCTGTGGCGCACGCGCGGAGACTTCCGGGGCGAGTGCTCGGTGCGCACCTACGTCATGCACATCGCGCACAACGTCATAACCGACTCGCTGCGACGCCGGACAAGCCGCGCCGTCACCGACCTGCCCGACGACGTCGACGATGACGACGCTCCCCGCCGCGAGCTCGCCGACTCGACCGACCTTCAGGCCGAGTACATTCAGCGCGAGCGCGAGGAGGCCGTCCGTCGGGCGATAAACAGCCTCGAGCCCGACACCCGCGAGCTGATAATCATGCGCGACATAAACGGCATGAGCTACGCCGATATTGCCGTGGCAACGGGCGTCCCGATGGGCACGGTCAAGAGCCGGCTGTCGCGGGCGAGAGATCAGCTAAAAGAATTTCTGAAAAAAGGGAACTTTTTTGTCTGACGTGCGTCAGTATACACAAATACACCGGAAAGGAGACTTCCATGGATAACAAAAGCACTACCCCCATGAGCTGTGAGCAGGTCGACTCGCTCCTTAATGAATATCTGGACGGCGAGCTCGATTCTGTGACAGCCGCCGCCGTGGAGGTTCACTTAGCGGAGTGTGACAGCTGCCGTCAGACGTATGAGCAGCTCCGTGCAATATGCGGTGCGGTCGGCAGGCTCGCCGAGCCAGTGCCGGACGGACTGCACAAAAAAATTATGACGGCCGTTCGTACCGAGGCGCGCGTCTCGCGCCGCCGTCGTCTTACAAGCTGGTTCGGCGCAGGAGTTGCTGCGATGCTGTGCGTGGGTCTTGTTGCGACCGCCGCGGTTCGCCGTATTTCGAATGTCAGCAATAACAATCCTGCAGACGGTCGGTCCGCGATCTCCTTCAACGCTGGCGCATTCGGCGACAAGGAGGACATCATAAACAATAACGAACACACGACGGGACAGGTGGTATATCCGTCGCCCGTACACGACGGTAGTGCGGCACCCGACGATGTTCAAATGGGCACTGAGGATACTCGCTCCTCATTCACAGCCAGTGCCGGTGAGAACCGCACATACGCTACGGGCGTGTCCGGCACGTGGACAGGTGACGATTGGACGTTGACGCTCAGCACGAACTGCCGATTCACCTACACCGCGGCAGGCTCCGACACCGTCTCGGGCGATTACAGCTTCTCTGACGGGCAGATCAAGCTCAGCTTCGGCAGTCAGACCACGGTCTACGACGTTGCGGTGGACGGCGAGAACATAGCGTTCACCTACCGTTCGGGCACGCCTCTCATCTCATGAGCCGGGTATGTATTCTCAGCGCCGACCGTCAGCTGTACGACACAGCCGCACTGCTGATAGGTCTGCGCGGGCACACTGCCACACCGACCCCCGGCGCTTATCCGCTGATCTGGGACGCCGACACTGTCGCGCTTCCCCGGCTTTCGGGCGGGCAGGCCGTGATAGCGGTCTGCCGCGACCCGGACGCGATTCCCGAGCCCGCCGCGCGGCGGTGCTTCGAGATAGTGGGGCGACCGTTTGACTTTGTAAAGTTTTCCGATGTACTGGAGGCGGCGCTGTCAGGTGCCGGGAAGCAGATGATTCCGGCGTCACGAGCGACGCGCCGCCCCGCAATTTCGCTTGACGAGCCCCGCAGGCGGCTGATATGCGGACAGAACAGTGTCACGCTGACGCCGTCGGAGCTTGAGATATTCAACGTTCTCACCGCGCGGCGGGGCGAGAACGTCAGCCGCGAGCAGCTCGAACAGTTGTGCGGCGGCGAGAGCCTGACGGTTCACATGTGCGCCCTGCGGCGCAAGCTGAAAGTCATCAGCCGCGTGCCGCTGCTCACGACGGTACACGGGCAGGGGTACAGGTTGGAATAAAGTAAAATACGGCGTTTTTCGTTTGGATGGGGAACGCCGTTTTTGGTATGTGGGAAGGCGTATTGCATATGCCTGTATGCTAAGAAAGTTCTTTGGCCTTGGCGGCCTGATGCCGTGGAGGCCACCGACGGTGGAGAAGTGTACTCGCCGAACGTCGGCGGGACGAGTTTTAACTGTACTTTTCTGCC